>JAYPTH010000007.1:0-56010 GCA_038133485.1 Gammaproteobacteria bacterium
TGGGGCTGGTGTTGGGGCTGGTGTTGGGGCTGGTGTTGGGGCTGGTGTTGGGGCTGGTGTAGGTACAGGCGCCGGTACAGAAGACCCTCCCGAGCCACCACCACAACCTGTTAAAACAACAGTTGCAACAACTGCAAAAAATAAACCCAAATTATTTTTTTTCACTTTTCTCTATATCTATATTTTCATCTAATAGAAAAAAGTTTCGACTAAATGAATATAACTTAAAATCCTATCAACACTTTCAAGATTTTCAAGTATATTTTTATTTTGGATCTGATGGTGGGTCGCATAGGATTCGAACCTATGACCAACGGGTTAAAAGCCCGGTGCTCTACCAGCTGAGCTAGCGACCCACAAAATTGACGTTGCTATTCTAGACTATCTAAAGAATCTCTGGAAGCCCTAGCGGCAGAACTATCAGGATAATCTTTTATTACGAATTCAAACTGATTTTTTGCTCTTTCAGTATCGCCTTGTTCAAGATATATAACACCAAGCTTATACTTTGCAAGTGGCACTCTCCAGTGATTGGGATATAAGCCTATCAAAGTATTAAAATTTTGAATGGATAGAGCCAAATTATTTTGACTTAAATTAAGCTCTCCTAACCAAAAATATGCAAGTGGAGTCTGTTCTTCATTCTGATTCGTTGAAACAAAATTATTTAAAGCGTTTAAAGCTTCAACAAGATTGCCTTTCTGAATGAGAATTATAGCCTCCTCATAAGAATTTAATAATTCGTTTGATCTGTCTTTTAAATTAGTTTCAACATTTTTTAATTCATCAATACTCATTAGAGATAAAACTTTAATCTCTAGATCATCAATAGAAGTTGTACTTTTTGATTCGTAGTAATCTACTTTAGCTTCAAGAATTTCTACCTGGTTTCTTAATTCTGCTATCTCTTTTTCAAGCTCTTGCATCTTTAAAAACAGCTGGATAAATTCTTTCTCCTCCTGATTATCTTGGGAAAAAGATAAGCTGCTTATAACAGCAAGAATCAGTAAATTTTTTTTAATCACTATCTAATGAAGAATAATTCAGCTCTTCTATTTTTTGACCATGCAGCTTCATTAGATGCATTATCTACAGGCTGTTCTTCACCATAGCCCACAACTTCAATATTAAAAGGTGAAACTCCCGAAGAAGTTAAGAAATCTTCAACAGCATTAGCTCTTCTTTCACTAAGAGCTAGATTATACTCCCTGGTACCTCGCTCATCAGCGTGACCTTCAACCAATAAAGTATAAGATGGGTTTTCTTTCATCAATCTTGAAATTGACAGCAAATCAGACAACATGTCTTCTCTAAGATTGTCATCATCATAATCAAAGAATATACGCACATAAGGTTCCCCAAGGTCGACACTATCTCTGGAAACAGCTCCAGGCTCTCTGTCATTAGAGGTTAAGTCAACTGTGGTTGTTTTTTGTTCGGATACTTTTTCAACCTGTGTAGTTGAACATGAGAATAAAAATATTAACGCGATTAAAGAATAAGTAATTTTTTTCATAGTTATCTTAAAAATGGAGACCAAGCTGGCTCCTTTAATTCTCCATACAATGCTGGAAGTTTAAATTTTACTCTGCTACTGATGTTTACACCAGCCAAGTAAGATAAATTACCCTCTTTAGTTGAGTAAATTACAACGTTTCCATTAGGTGCTATGCAAGGGCTTTCATCAAAGCTAGTTGAAGTAAGAATATCTAGATCTCTGGACTTAAGATTTAGTTTAGCAATATTAAAGTCTGAAGAATTTCTATGAACGAAAACGATTTCATCTTTATTCAAGTAAGCAGCTCTTGCATTATAATTCCCTTCGGTGGTTACTCTGCGTTTTAGTTTAGTTCTAATGTCAATTTGGTAAATTTGTGGTGAGCCAGCCCTATCTGAAGTGAAAAGAAGACTCTTGCCATCTTTTGACCACGCAGGCTCAGTATCTATAGCAGTATTATCTGTTAAACGCTGAACTTCTTTAGTCTGCAAGTTAATTAAATAAATCTCTGAATTTCCATCCATTGTTGATGAGAATGCAAGATGCTTCTTATCTGGAGACCAAGCTGGTGAACTTACAGATGAATTTGAGCTTAATATTAGTTCTCGTTTCCCCAATTCAAGATTCTGGATAAACACTTGAGCTCTATTATTCTCAAATGAAACATATGCTATGTCTTTTGCATCTGAAGACCAAGCTGGAGAAATAATTGATTTATTTGACTTTAAAAGCACTTGCTCATTGAATCCGTCAGCATCACTCACAATTAATCTATATACATCGGAGTTTTTGGCTACATACATTAGTTTGGTAGATGCAACACCCTCAATTCCATAGAAAAATTCATATATACCATCAGACACATAGTGGCTAGTTTGTCTTACACTATCGGGCAAACCTAGGATCTTTCTTTTTTCAACTGATTCTTTATACCTAATATCAAATATTGAATAATTAATATCAAACACTCCATCCGTAGTGACTACATTTAAAAAAATGATTGCATCAGCCTCTAATAAAAGCCAATCTCTTTGAATTACATCCTCTTCTGCAGAAGGAATGGATAATAATTGGTCTGTGGTTAGAACTTCAAATTCACCTGTTCTTCTTAAATCATTATTAACTATATCTATGACTTGATTGCCTTCAAAAGTAGATTCACCAACTTGCAAAACAGCAAGTTTAATAGCTTTTTCTGAGCCTTGAGTAATCTCTAAGACTAGATCTGCTAACAAGAAACCAGAACATCCTATCAGTAAAAGTAATTTTTTCATTTTGGTCTAAATCTTAGTGTAAATTTTGCAAAGTATGAAGAATACAAAGAATCATCTATTTCTGCTATATATTTAATCCTATTGTATTTTCTAATTGCGTTCTGCGCGGCTCTATCGAATGCTCCTATTCCACTAGATCTTTTTAAATTCATGGATCTTATATTTCCAAGTCGGTCTAATTCAAGCTCAAATTCTGCGTAGACTCCAGCAGGTATATTATTTGGTTTTATCCAAATTCTCTGTAGGTCGGAAATTACTTTTGAACTAATCTCTTCAATTAGGTCTATATTTTCTTCATTAAGCTTCTGCAGTATCTCTTCATCTAAATACTCAGAAAAATCAAATGTTTCCTCTTCTACAATTTTTACCTCTTTCTTTGTAATAGGTTGTTGTGCTTTTTTTGAGGTTTGGATTGTTTTTTTTGGGGGGATAACTTCATCATTTTTTGGAGGTAAAAATTTTACCGCTGTAATTTTTCTATCTACTTCAGGTGATGCAATTTCTTGAAAAAAGCTATATGAAAAAATAATTAAAATATGAATTAACAACGAAAAAATTAAAGCCGTGACCCACTTAATCATGGTTGAGTAGCAAGCGAGAAATTCTTAGCTCCATTTGTTTGAAGAACTGACAATAGTTCAGCTATGGATTGATAATCTGTTGCGCCATCTCCCCTAATAATTACCTCTACGTCAGGATTAACTGCAATAACTCTTCCGAATCTGTCTTCTAAAAAACCTAAAGAAACTTGAACAATCTCATCATCCTCTTCTATAAAGTAATTGCCATCTTCATTAACATCTACTACAAAAGGCAGTGTATTCTCTAGATCTATCTCATCTGCTTCAGCTTTAGGCAAATTAATATCTAATCCCTGTACGGCTAATGGTGTGACAACCATAAAGATTACTAGTAGCACCAACATGACATCCACATAAGGTACAACGTTAATTTCGTTAATTGTTCTTTTATTGCTCTGAAATTTTTTTTCCAAAAGCATGTTACTTTATTGATTTTGCTATTAGCTCTTCCGCAAATGCTAAAGACCCATTTAATAGATTTTCCATTTTTCTCATAAACTGGTTATATCCAATTAAGGCTGGAATAGCAGCTAGCAAGCCAACAGCAGTAGCTACTAAGGCTTCAGATATGCCAGGCGCAACTGAACTTAAAGTAAGTTGAGCGGTTGTTGAAAGCCCTCTAAAAGCATTAATGATTCCTATAACCGTACCTAGCAAACCTATGTAGGGTGCACTTGAACTTATTGTTGCTAGCAATGATAAATTTTTAGATAGTCTCTCTTCTTCTCGGTTTATCACTACTCTTACTAACCTTTCAACTGATTCAATGTCTTTTTCAGTTCGGCTTGGTTTCTTTTTTAATTCTTCATAAACAGTAATTAAAATAAGTTCTGATGTTTCTAAATCATGGATATCTCGTTCTTTCAATGCTATGTATAATTTTTCAAGATCTTCCCCTTCCCAAAAAAGATCTTCAATTTCATGAGACTGTTTAGTGCTCTTGCTGAGAGTAAAAAATTTTTCAAAAATTAATACCCAAGACAATACTGATGCAATTATCAAAATCACTAAGATAATTTGCACTGGTAGAGAAGCAGAAACTACTAATTCTAAAATTTCTAAATCCATTAGAGATGATCCTCCAAATCTTCTTTGTAAATATTTTTAAGCAAGTAGCAAAAACTATCCCAATTTAAATCTAAAACTTGCGATTTACTTTTGAGTGCAGGATTAACTTCTGACATCCTTACTCTTACTCTTATTGGTTTATTATCAAACTTGTATATTAACGCAGGGAATTCTTCTTCTTTTGTAACACCTAAAACCTGAGCCCACCATGCTGCTGCTGGCTCAAAACCTTTCTTATAGGCCTTACACTCGATATTCCATCTGCCAATTTTTAGATCTGGATGATCTTTTTCTTGATATTGGGAAAGTATTCTTCTTACAGGTTTTTGTAATCCAAGGTCTTCTTGAAGCATTCTTGAAACTTTTCTTTCGAAATCATGACCTTTTTTTCTTTGATTAATTGTCATTACTCAAATACCGAATCATCTAACTCTGCATTAGTAAATACTTCTTGAACATCATCAAGATCTTCAAGAGCATCTGTTAGTTTTATATTTTTCTCTGATTGCTCTGCGTCCAATGAGATGGAATTTTCTGCTTCCATTACAACTTCAGAAACTTCAATTTTGAAATTAGATTCTTCTAACAAATTCTTAAGATTTGATAGCTCTTTTGGAGGGCATACTATCTCTAGCTTGGCATCATTTACTTGCTCTATATCTTCAGCTCCATTCTCTATGGCAAGTTCATACAAGTTCTCATTTTCAATGCTCGCATCAACCAACATTTTTCCTTTTGCTTCAAAAAGGTAGGCAACACTTCCAGAAGTTCCTAAATTACCACCATATTTTGAGAATGCATGCCTTACTTCTGAGACGGTTCTATTCTTATTATCAGTGAGAGTTTTGACTAAAACAGCAACACCTCCAGGTGCATAGCCCTCATATAAAACTTCTTCTAAATTTTGCCCCTCTTGTCCTCCTGCTCCTCTTTGAATTGCTCTATTTATAGTATCTTTTGTCATATTTGCTGAGAGAGCTTTATCGTATGCTAATCTCAGTCGAGGATTATCTTCGATTATGCCACCGCCCTCTTTTGCAGCAACAGTAAGTTCACGAATTATTTTAGTAAATACTGCACCGCGTTTTGCATCTTGTCGCGCTTTTCTGTGTTTAATATTTGCCCATTTTGAATGACCTGCCATTACTCTTTCCTTAATATAATATTTAGCTCTTCTAAATTATCTTCTGACACATTGCCAGGTGCATCTGTGAGCAGACATAATGCTGATTGAGTCTTCGGGAAAGCTATAACATCTCTGATTGAGTTAGCTCCAACCATTATCATAGCAAGCCTGTCCAAACCGAAAGCTATGCCTCCATGTGGGGGACACCCTGTGCTTAATGTTTTCAAGAAAAAACCAAATTTTTCTGAGATTTCGCTCTCTTCAAGTCCTAGCAATTTAAATACTTTAGCTTGTACCTCTTGATCATGGATACGAATTGATCCCCCCCCAATTTCTATACCATTTATTACCATGTCATAAGCCTTAGAGTTTAATTCCAATGGATTCATCTCATCTAACTCTTCTACATTTTTTATTTTAGGGCTGGTAAAAGGGTGGTGGAGAGAAGTTATTCTGTTGTCTGAATCTTTCTCAAACATTGGAAAATCTGTAACCCAACAAGCTTTAAAACCTTCTGTAACCAAATCCAGATCCTCGCCAATTTTAGCCAAAAGTCTACTCATGTAATCATTTACCACCCTATTTTTTCCAGCTCCAAAAAATACTAAATCCTCTTTCTCTAAGCCAAGATGTTTAAATACACCAGCCAGACATTCTTTTGATAAATATTTCAAGATTGGGGAAGAAAGGTTTTCAACTGTCTTGCCTTCAACCCTTATATAGGCCAAGCCTTTGGCACCAAATTCTTTGACATATTCAGTGTATCTGTCTATTTGACCACGACCAATTTGGCTACCATTTTTTATAACTAATGCTGCTATTCTTGAATGATCATCATTTGCTGGTTCAGAGAAAACTTTAAATTCTTCTTTCTCAAAAAATTTACTTACCTCATTAAGTTTTAAGGGATTTCTAAGGTCAGGTTTGTCAGATCCATATATATCCATCGCTGTTTCCCAAGGAATTTTTTCTACATTTCCAAGATCGACATTTAGAACATCTTTAAAACATTTCTCTATCATCTTCTGAGAAAAGTTCATTACATCTTCCTCTTCTACAAAAGATGCTTCTATGTCAACTTGAGAAAATTCTGGTTGTCTATCAGCTCTCAAATCTTCATCGCGAAAACAGCGTGCAATCTGATAATATCTATCAAAACCAGATATCATTAACATTTGTTTAAATAATTGAGGTGATTGAGGTAATGCAAAAAATCGCCCTAAATTTGTTCTACTTGGCACTAAGTAATCTCTTGCTCCTTCAGGGGTAGCTTTTGTCAGAATTGGAGTTTCGATATCTAAGAACCTTTCTTCTTCAAGGTAATCTCTTATTACTTTAGTAAGTTTTGATTTTGTTCTTATATTATTTTGCATTTCAGGCCTTCTCAGGTCCAATGTTCTGTTTTTTAACCTGACATCTTCGCCTACTTCGGCAGATTGATCTAAAGGAAATGCTGGAGTCTCGGCAACACTTAATATTTCAAGATTTTTTACATTTAATTCTATTTCTCCAGTTGTTAATGTCTGATTAGTGCTTTCATCTGGCCTTGGCTCAACAACAGCTGTAGCGCGAAGGACATATTCTCCTCTAACGCTTTCTGCCTTTGAAAAACTTTCACCAGCTTCAGGATTTATAACTAATTGGACAATACCAGTCGTGTCTCTAAGGTCAAGAAAAATCACTCCTCCATGATCTCTTCTTCTATGAACCCAACCACAAACAATCACCTCTTTCGCCAAAAGCTCTTTTGTTATTTCACCACAATAATTAGTTCTCATTCTTTACTCTTTTCTTTAGTAGTTTTTATGCTTTCATGAAGATTTTTCTTTCCGCTCTTTTTAAAATCAGTTTCATACCATCCTGATCCTTTCAATCTAAACCCTGGGGCTGATAGTAATTTTACAACCTTATTTGATTTCTTGCATTTTACGCAATTTCGCAATGGATCATCTGAAATTTTTTGAATTACTTCAAATTTCGATTCACATACTTCGCAGTAATACTCGTAAATGGGCATATTCCTAATTAAACTACCATATAATTAAACCAGGAGATTATAGTGTATTTCTCAAAAATTTTCGTCCCCACAACCAGAGAAGATCCCTCTGATGCTGAGCTTATCAGTCATAAATTAATGATTCGATCTGGAATGATAAAAAAAACTGCTGCAGGGATCTACAACTGGCTGCCACTTGGGCTCAAGATACTTAAAAAAGTTGAGGACGTTGTTAGAAGAAATATGAACCTTTCAGGAGCTCAAGAAATACTTATGCCAATGGTGCAGCCAGCAGACCTATGGCTTGAATCAAATAGATTTAATGAATATGGAAAAGAGCTTTTAAAATTTGATGATAGATCAGAAAGAAAATTTGTTTTAGGCCCTACACACGAAGAAGTGGTTTGTGATATTTTTAGATCTTACCCAGTTAGCTATAAACAACTTCCAATTAATTTATACCAAATCCAAACTAAATTCCGAGATGAGATAAGGCCTAGATTTGGCGTAATGCGTTCTAGAGAATTTATTATGAAGGATGCATACAGTTTTGATATCAATACTGAAGGTTTGCAACAGAGCTATAATCGAATGAAATTTACTTATATTAAGATATTCGATGAATTGGGCCTTAACTATAGAATTGTAAAAGCTGATGCAGGAAATATAGGTGGTGATGTTAGTGAAGAATTCCATATACTTGCAGACTCTGGTGAAGATCTTTTGGCTATCAGTGATAAAAGTGATTTTGCTGCTAATGTAGAGGTGCTTGATTATGATAAGGATCCGTCAGAGCTTGCAGGGAAACCATCTCCTGATGGCAGTGGCACTCTTCAGCTTAAAAGAGGTATTGAAGTAGGCCATATCTTTCAGCTTGGACAGAAGTATTCTGAAAAAATGGATGTTAATTTAAAAAACGAAAATGGAGATTCAGTTGTATTGTCAATGGGTTGTTACGGGATAGGTATATCAAGAATAGTGGCGGCCGCAATCGAACAAAATTATACCGATGAAGGCATGATTTGGCCCGAACAAATTACCCCATTTCAACTTAATATCATTTGTTTAGACCCCAAAAATAATGAAGTATTAGATGCCTGTAAAAATTTATATAAATTAATGAAAAAATTTGGCATTGATGTGCTTCTAGATGACCGAGAGATAAGGGCTGGAATAAAGTTTTCTGAGAATGAGTTGCTTGGAATACCTTATTCAGTAGTAATTAGCCCAAATAATTTTAATAGTAACACTTATGAATTTAATGATAGAAGAAAAGGTAAAAAGAATAATTTTTCTGCAGACGAGATTAAAAAAATTATTGATGGTGCCAGTTAAATGATTAAATTTTTTACAACTATAGGTGGCTTCCTTTTGGGTTCATTATTAATAGCTTTATTGATGATTATCTCTTTTAATCCAGGGTTTTTTGCAAAAAAAATGCTAGAAAATAACCTCTCTAACTGGGGTACAAAACCAACCAACAGTCTTGACAGATATTTAGATGATACTTTAGTTGAAGAAATTTTATCAAGCCCAGAGAGTATGAGTTATATGGGTTTGGATAGCTTAGACCTTTTTACAAGCCATAATTCAAAATGGGACGACTACAGTGCATCAAACGCTAAAGAAAAATATCAGAAGGTTTTAACACAACTCAGCGTGCTTGAGAATTTTGATGAGAATAAACTTGAAAAAGCTAAATACAATCTTCAGATCGCTAAATTTAGTCTAAATAATCAAAAAAAATCTTTTGAATCATTTCAGCACCACTTTAATCCATTGTCACAATTTTTTGGCTTACACCTTAACCTGGTCGAGTTTCTGACTGATACACATAAGATTACTGATGAAAAGTCAGTGAAAGACTATATAGCAAGAGTATCAGGTATTAAAAAAGTCATTGAAGATTCAATACTTTATTTAGAGAATAGAGCTAATAAAGGCATATATTCACCTGCTTTTGTGTATGAGAAAGCACAAAAACAAATCAACCAACTCTCATCAATAGAAGTAAAGGAAAACCCAGTATATTTAAACCTTGCATTAAAAATAAAAGACCTTGATATTGATATAGAAAAGCAAAGTTTTTATTTAGCAGAGCTAGAAAACCAGCTAGAAGGAAAATTTAAAGGCAGCTATGAAAAACTTTCAGAATTAATGTCTCTTCAAGCCCAAAATGCGAGGCCAATGGATGGTGTTTGGGGACTGCCAAATGGTAATGACTATTACCAACATAGGTTAAAAATCTATACCACTACTGATTTTTCACCTCAAGAAATTCATGACATTGGTTTAAGAATGGTTAATCAGATCCAAAATGAGATAATTTCCATACTAGAAGAAGAGGGATATGATACAAACCTGCCACTCCCAATTTTATACGATCAACTAAATAACGATCCAAGATTTCTTTTTGAAGATTCAGATCTCGGTAGACAAGAGATCATAGATAGATATAAAGAAATTCAAGAATATGCTTTGTCAAAAATGGACAAATACTTTAAGCAGCTGCCTGAAGCTGAAGTGGTGGTAAAAAGGATACCTGAATATGCAGAAGCTAGTGCTGCAGGTGGCTATTACCAATCACCCGCATTGGATGGTTCAAGACCCGGGATATTTTTTGCGAATTTGTATGATATTAAAGCTACAAAAACATTTGGCATGCCAGCTTTATCTTTCCATGAAGCTATACCTGGACACCACTTTCAAAATGCATTAAATCAAGAAAATGTAAATCAAACTATCTGGAAAAAATTGGGATACAGAACATCTGCATTTGGGGAAGGATGGGCACTGTATGCAGAACGATTAGCAATTGAGGCAAATTTAATAAATGATCCATACGAGATGATAGGATCTTTGCAATCAGAATTATTTAGAGCTGTAAGATTGGTAGTTGATACTGGGATACACTACAAACAATGGACAAGGGAAGAGGCGATTTCTTATATGATAGATAATGTTGGATCTGAACAAAGTGAGGCAACATCAGAGATTGAAAGATATATTGTTTGGCCTGGTCAAGCTTGTGCTTATATGATTGGTAGAATTAAGATTCTAGAACTACGAGAGAAAGCTAAAATGGAATTAGGCAATAAATTTGATATCAAAGATTTTCACGAACAGGTTTTAATGAATGGATCGTTGCCCCTAACAGTGCTAGAGGCAATAATTGATGATTACATTAAAGACAAAAAAGTTTCTTAAACTTCAACGATAGATTTTTCAATTTTTTCCAAAATTTTTGGATTATCAGAAAGATATTGAGAAGCATTTCCTATACCTTGCCCTATCTTCTCTCCTTCAAAGCTATACCATGATCCAGCTTTCTCAACTATTCCTTTTTTGACAGCGAATTCTATAATTTCAGCCATTCTGTTGATGCCTTTGCCATATAGAATTTGGAAATCTACAACTTTAAATGGAGGTGCCATCTTATTTTTGACAACTTTCACTCTAGTTTCATTGCCAACAATTTCATCCCCTTCCTTAATTGCTCCTACTCTTCTGATATCTAATCTCACACTGGAATAAAATTTCAACGCATTTCCACCAGTTGTTGTTTCTGGACTTCCAAACATCACTCCTATTTTCATACGGATTTGATTGATAAATATTACTAATGTGTTTGATTTTTGGATGCTTCCAGTTATTTTTCTTAAAGCTTGTGACATTAGTCTTGCTTGCAGGCCCACATGTGAGTCACCCATTTCACCCTCTAACTCAGCTCTTGGAACTAACGCAGCCACACTATCAATTACGATTACATCCAGACTTCCACTTTTAACCAACATGTCGGTAACCTCTAATGCTTGTTCGCCTGTATCTGGTTGCGATAATAGCAATTCATCTATATCTACTCCGAGGGCTTTTGCGTATACAGGATCTAATGCATGCTCAGCATCTATAAAAGCTGCACTGCCTCCAGCTTTTTGGCATTCAGCAATAATCTGTAGAGTCAAAGTTGTCTTACCAGAAGATTCTGGTCCATAAATTTCAACAACCCTTCCCTTCGGAAGCCCTCCTATACCTAGAGCTTTGTCAAGACCAAAAG
Organism: Gammaproteobacteria bacterium; assembly: GCA_038133485.1. Taxonomy (GTDB): domain Bacteria; phylum Pseudomonadota; class Gammaproteobacteria; order Magnimaribacterales; family TMED112; genus TMED112. Next base: position 11,598 of record JAYPTH010000007.1, read on the forward strand.
ACCCAGTAGAGATAGATGGCACTTCTACTGCCTCCCTTGCTCCGAGTTTCATTATTGTTCCCTTTCCAAATTGACTTTCAATTTGTTTTAGGGCGTTTTCTAGAGTTTGTTTTTTATTTTCAGCCATATTTAAATAAGTGTATATTTATACAGTACTCTATATTTTTATTACTTAAAAGTAAATATATTTATTTAATCTTTAGAAAGTTATTTAATATATGAAATCAAAAGTAAAATAAACTTCAATGGCATTTATAGTTACCGACTCTTGTATTGAGTGCAAGCATACAGACTGTGTTGAGGTATGTCCCGTGGACTGTTTTTATGAGGGTCCAAATTTCTTAGTAATTAATCCAGATGAGTGTATTGATTGTGGTTTGTGCGAGCCTGAATGTCCAGTAGATGCAATTTATGCTGAAGATGAACTTCCACCAGATCAAATTCCTTTTATAGAAATCAATGATAAGTATTCGAGAGAATGGCCCAATATAACACAACAGAAAGAGGCTTTACCTCAGGCTGAAGAATTTAAAAATAAAACCAATAAGATTAATTTGCTTAAAACTTAAGCATGCAAATGAAGCCAAACTGCTGGGATTGATCCAAAAATAAGACCAGAAAAAATCATAATTGTTTGTTCAGAATTTTGCTCAAATTTTTCAACTATTTTTTTAGGGAGCAGCAAAAATGACACAAGCATTCCTGCTGCAACTGGCACAAGTTCTAAAAAATTTAAATTAGTTATTGCTGTGATTATAGTTGAGTAAACTCCTAAAATTAAGAACACTAAAGAGCCTGATATTCCAGGTAGAATAAAAGCACTAAAACCAAAGAAACCAGCAATAACTAATAGAAAAAAACTATTAAAGTTTAAATTTATTAAAGCTAAAGAAATTGCACCAGCGACCCCTATTCCGATTAAAAAACTAATGATATATCTTTTAGTTTTTATAAATTGATGATCAAAGAAAATGTTTTTTATAACTGCAAATAACATAACCATTGATAAAAAAACTTTCAGAGCAAATAAAAAATTTTGAATAAGGTAATCAATAAAATTTGCTGCAAGAAAAATAGATATTGCCATTCCCAATAGTAAAGGAAGCAGAAAAAAAGTATTAAGCTGTTGGATAAAATTTTTTATGCCCTTTAGCCAAACACTGTGGTTGAAAGCCGAAAGAGAACTTAAGAAATCTTTATAAACATTAAATATTCCAGCAATAGTTGCTCCAGAAATCCCTGGAGTAACTTCAGCTAAACCCATGAAAAAACCAGCACAGAAGTTATAAAAAATTTTAAACATTTGGAAGCTCCCCAAGAGCCTTTTCATGGTTTGTCATATCCCAATATAAAGGAGTTACAGAAATTTTATTAGCGCGAATAGCTTCAAAATCTGTGCCCGATAAATCTCCATTTGGACTACCAGATTTTCCAATTTTATAACTAATTTTACCCGCTTCTTCCTCTAACTCTGGTGCAAGAGGAATGCCTCTATTGCCCAATCTTGTTAAAGCGAAGCTTTCGATTTCATTGAAAGGTAAATTTGGGACATTTACATTAAAAACTAAACCATCGTGACCAGTAGAGGAATAATTTTTCTTGATATATTGCAGCATGAGTTTAGTTGCCAAAATAGCAGACTGATAATGCTCAAAAGATTTCCCTGCTATAGAAACTGCAAGCGGAGGTAACTTCATCTTTCTTGCGGTAAAAGCCGCGCCCAGAGTTCCTGAGTGAATTACATCGTCACCCATATTTGCACCTTTATTTATGCCCGATATAACGATATCTGGCAAACCATCCATGATTGCCATCAAGCCCATGAATACACAATCTGCAGGGGTGCCATCGACTGAGTAGATTTTTTCATCAAGCTTTATTACATCTACTGAAGTACGAAGTGTTATTGCAGCTCCTTGACCACTCTTATCTTTTGCAGGAGCAATTAAATACGCATCATATTCTGAAGCTAATGACTCAAAAAGTTCTCTAGTTATATGAGAATCAATACCATCATCGTTTGTAAATAAAATTTTCATTTTGTAAGTTTAGAAATCACCATAGCGGCGGCTCCTTCATTATTACCAATAAATCCCATTTTTTCTGCTGTTTTTGCTTTAAAACCTATCTTTATTTTCGAGACGTTTGTTATTGCTGATAGTTGCTCAATAATAACATCTCTGTAACTGCTTAGTTTTGGTTCTTCAGCTATCACTATGACGTCAAATTGAGAAAGCCTATATCCTTTATTTTTAACTTTTTCATAGGCTATGCGAAAAAGTTTCTCCCCTGGGGCGTTTTCCCATTCCTTGGTTGAAGGGAAATTAGTCCCTATATCTCCTAAACCAAGAGCACTAAGCATCGAATCAATTAGAGCATGCAAAACAATATCTCCATCAGAATGAGCATCAAATGAAAAGTTGCAAGGAACTTTAAATCCACCAATAAATAGCCCATCTCCTTTGCAATATCGATGGCTATCAAAGCCATTACCAAAAATGTAATCACCTGAAGAATCTAAATCTTCTGGTACTGTTATTTTTATATTTTTTCGGCTTCCAGAAATAAATGCCCCTGATCCACCATTTCTTTCAATAGCTTCACATTCATCAGATGGAAAAAAATTGACTCTTAAGCACTCTTCCAAAGCATTCTTAAGCAATGTAGAAGTCGTAATCTGCGGAGTTTGAGCTAAATAATAATCATTTCTATCCACACTTTTTTCTATTTCCAATGTCTCCTTATTTATTTTTTTTAATGATTCGTATACAGGTATTCCATATACAACAATATCGGAATCTTTGGTTTCATAAAATTTAAGCAGTTCTAAAATATCTTCAGAATGAATAAATGGTCTTACTGCATCGTGGACAATTACTACAGCCTCTTCACTGATATGTTTAAGTGCAGCATAAACAGACTCTGCTCTAGTATCACCCCCATCTACGAATTTAATTTTGGAATTTTGTGTTTCATGCTCCATGGTAGCTTTCTTAACTAAGGAATTTATTGGAACAATAATTTGATCAATTTGATCTAAATCTAGAAAGATCTTTATAGTCTTTTCAAGTAAAGATGAGCTATCTATCTTTACTAATTGTTTGGGAATCTCTGCAGAAAACCTTGTTCCTAATCCAGCTGCTGGAATAATAGCAATATTCTTTCTAACTTGGCTCATCTTCAGGTTTTTTCTCTGCTTGTTTTGCTGAAGCAATATCCTGCTTTAGTTTCTCATTTTCAGACGAGATATTAATTAATTCTTGTTCTTTTTGTTCAACTAATTCAGTTAATTCTTTGTTTTGCGAAAAACTATAATCGCCATAGAGAAAGTCAGAAATTAAATAGAGCAATAGAACAAGACCAAAAAATATAATCAAGAAAAATAAGAATTTTCTTGCCTTCATGGATATAGTTCAGAATTAATTATTAAAAGTCGATTGTATTTTGCCGTGCGGTCTGATCTTGCGGGTGCTCCTGTCTTTATTTGCTTTGCATCTACCGCTACAGATAAATCTGAAATGAAGCTATCCTCGGTTTCTCCTGATCTGTGTGAAATGACGGTTCCAAAATTATTTTCTTTTGCTAAATTAATTGCTTCCAATGTCTCTGACAGTGATCCCACTTGATTTAGCTTTATCAGGATAGCATTGCCTGCTTTCTCTTCGATCCCTTTGCGCAGAAGATCACTTTGAGTTACAAAAATATCATCTCCAACAATCTGAGTACCAGAACATCTTGAAGTAATTTCTGACCAACTGGACCAATCATTTTCGTCTAGCGGATCTTCAACTGAAATTATCCCAAATTTTTCAATCAGGTTTTTCATATAATCTACCATCTCATTTGAGGTCAATTGTTTTTTCTCACCCTTTAGTAGATACATATCATCTTCATAAAATTCTGTGGCAGCACAATCAAGACCTAAATGAATATCCTCCCCAAATCTAAGGCCTGTATCCTCTACTGACTGAATAATGTTCTGAATTACTTCTTCATTAGAATTTAAGTTTGGTGCAAAACCTCCCTCATCACCAACTGTAGTGCTTAAGCCTTTATTAGAAAGTATCTTTTTTAAGTTCATGTAAACTTCTGAGGAAAGCCTTAAACCTTCGCTAAACTCAAATTTAGTATCTGGAAGAATCATGAATTCCTGAATATCTATAGTATTATTAGCATGACCTCCTCCATTAAAAATATTCAACATTGGTCTGGGCATAGACATCTGAATATTCTTTGAAAAAGTTTGCTTAAATAAAATATTTAAATACTCATATAGAGGAATATTTAAGCTATTTGCTGCGGCTCTTGATACAGCAAGAGAAACTGCGAGTATTGAATTGGCCCCAAGTTTTTTTTTGTTATGCGTGCCGTCTAACTCCAACATCAAATTGTCAATATCTTTTTGATCAGATGCATTATGAGAAATTAGGTTGGGTTGAATTATTTCTGTAATATTTTTGACCGACCTTCTAACACCAAGACCACTAAATCTACCATCGCCATCTCTGAGCTCATATGCTTCTAAACTTCCTGTTGAAGCACCGCTTGGCACAAATGCTTCTCCAAAAGAACCATCATCAAGATTGACTGATGTGTAAATTGTAGGTCTACCTCTAGAATCCAAGACCTCTAGAGCTTTTATCGACTTTATTTTCATATTTCCTTTTATTTAAAAATTTTTAACAAGTGCATCTAATTCATAGATATTTTGTAGAAAATTATCTAGGTTAGATAACTTCAGTGCACAAGGCCCATCACATTTTGCCTCATCTGGGTTAGGATGTGTTTCTAAAAATAGTCCTGCTATCTTCTGTGAGATTCCAGCTTTAGCTAACTCAAAAACGTATTTACCCCTTCCCCCTGTACTCTTTGCAAGAGCTCCAGGCTGCTGCAATGAATGTGTTACGTCAAAAAATACAGGTTTAGAAAGTTCTTTAAGAAGCTGAAAATTTAGCATATCTACTACAAGATTGTTGTAGCCAAAGCTATTACCTCTTTCACAAAGTATCACCTTTGAATTTCCAGCAGCTTCACATTTATTAATAGCGTGAGAAAGTTCTGAAGCTGATGAAAATTGTGGCTTCTTTAGGTTAATTATTTTGTTTGTTTTGGCAGCTGCTACAACAAGGTCAGTTTGTCTGCATAAAAACGCTGGAATCTGGATCACATCACATACTTCGGCTGCTGGTATGGCTTGGTTAGGCTCGTGAATATCAGAAAGTATGGGAACATTAAAATTTTCTTTTACTTTTTGTAGACTTCTAAGACCCTCTTCAAGCCCTGGCCCTCTATAAGAATCTAATGAAGATCTATTTGCTTTATCAAATGATGCTTTAAAAACATAGTTAAAACCTATCTTCTCAGAAAGTAGGCAAAATTTTTCTGCAACCTGAAATAAGAGCTCATCGGATTCAATGACATTCACGCCTCCAAAAATAGTTAACTTGCTTTCATTCGATATTTGTTGGTTATTAAGTTCTAACATATTGCACTAAGTATTATTTTACAGCCTTCTTAATAAAATCATTAAAAAGTGGATGACCTTTTTTTGGATTTGAAGTAAATTCTGGATGAAATTGGCAAGCTATAAACCAAGGGTGATTCTTCAACTCTATCATCTCAACAAGATTATGAATGTCTGATCTAGCAGATACAAATAACCCAGCTTCCTGCAGCTGATCTAGGTAATCGGGATTAACCTCATATCTATGTCTATGTCTCTCATATATCTCTTTACTTTTATAAAGTTTTTGAGCTTTTGAACCTGCAATTAAAAATGCACGTTGGGCACCTAGTCTCATTGTTCCCCCAAGATCTGAATCCTTATCCCTTTTTTCAATAGATCCATCATTATTCTTCCATTCGGTGACTAAAGAAATTACTTTATGATTAGAATTAGGTGCAAATTCTGTGCTGTTTGCATTCTTTAACCCAAGCACATTTCTAGATAATTCTATAATTGCGATTTGCAACCCTAAACATATTCCTAAATAGGGAGTTTTTGATTCTCTTGCATATCGCGCTGCAAGAATCATTCCCTCTATTCCTCGATCTCCAAAACCTCCAGGGACTAAAACTCCATCTGAGCCTTTAAGAAATTTTTTATAGTTTTTTTGGGTTAGTTCATCAGAGTTAATATAATTTATGTTTACCCTAGTATCATTATGAATACCAGCGTGGTCTAAAGCTTCAACAAGAGAAAAATATGCATCTTTTAAATCAACATATTTCCCTACAAATGAAATCTTTACCTCTTTTGAAGGGTCAATTTTTCTTTTAATAACTTTCTTCCACACAGATAAATTTGGTTTAACTTTTTCTAACTTGAGTTTTTTTGTAAGAATCTTATCTATTCCTTCATCAGAGAGTTTAAGAGGTACCTCATAGATAGTTTCTAAATTTGGAAGTGAAATTACAGCTCCTGTTGGCATAGAGCAAAATAATGCAATTTTTTCTTTACTTTCATCTGGAATGTCAAAGTCAGACCTACAAATTAAGACATCCGGCTGAACTCCCATCGACCTATAATCCTTTACAGAGTGCTGTGTAGGTTTGGTTTTCAGCTCACCTGCATTCTCTAGAAAAGGGACCAAAGTTAAATGTAAAAATGAAGTTTGAAATCTCTTTAATTCCAAACCAAGCTGTCTAATTGCTTCAATAAATGGTTGACTCTCAATATCTCCTACTGTTCCACCAATTTCAACAATGGCTATATCAAAACCTTTTGACGCCTCAAGAACTCTTTTTTTTATTTCGTCGGTAATATGAGGAATAACTTGAACAGTTTTACCAAGATATTCACCCTTTCGTTCCTTTTTCAATACTGAGTAATAAATCTTACCGGCTGTAAAATTATTTTCTCTAGTACATTTGTAGTTTATAAATCGTTCATAGTGTCCTAAATCTAGATCAGTTTCAGTACCATCTTCTGTGACGAATACTTCCCCATGTTGAAATGGACTCATGGTCCCGGGATCAACATTAAAGTATGGATCTAATTTAATGACAGTGACTGTGTAACCCTTTGATTCAAGGATTGCTCCTATTGAAGCTGAAGTGATTCCTTTCCCTAGAGATGAAACTACTCCACCAGTTACGAAAATATACCGTGTATCTTTTAACAAATTTCTAAAATCTAAATGGCTATTCTAAATAATTTTTAGTAACTCTTCTCGATAAATTTGTTAATAATTGGTAAGAAATCGAATTTAGATTACTAGAGAGTTCGGTTAGGTCTGTATCAAAACCCCAGAGCTCAACCCAATCGCCTACTTTAATATTATCGCTATGATTTATATCAATTGTTATTAGATCCATATTAATTTTTCCTACAGTATTATATTTTTCTCCGTTTATGCTTACTGAAAATGGTTTATCAATGTACGGGAAACCATCACCATAACCTATAGAGATTGCGGCAATTAAAGTGTCTTGTGAAGCTTGCCAAGAACCATCATAACCAACTCTCTCTCCCTTCCTTATTTTTTTTATAGCTATGATTTGTGTGCGAAGTCTTGTTATTGGCTTAATCCCTTTTTCGATGTACTTGCCGCCATATAACGCTATACCAGATCTAACGATATCAAAATGTGATTCAGGATAATTAAAAATTGCTCCTGAATTTGCCAGGCTCTTCTTATTTGAGTAATTCTTTGTAATTTCGCTAAATAATTTTATTTGATCGCTATTTTGATTGTTATCAATATCAGATGAAGAAGCAAGATGTGACATTAAAACTACTTCTTTAAAGACTGAATTAGATATCAGATCAAAAATTTCTGATAATCTTTCATGCTCGAAACCAAGCCTGTTCATTCCAGTATCAATTTTTAACCAAGCCCTACTTTCTGGTAAAGAATGTTCTTTTAAGCTCTCGATTTGCCAATCAGAGTGAAAAACAAAATCTAACCCTAGTTCTTCTATAAGAAAATAATCACTAGCTTCATGTACGCCCTGTAGTAATAAAATGGGCAAACTTGTATATTTCCTTACTTCTGCTGCCTCCTCAGTAGTTATTACAGCGAAAGACTCTACATGTGGTTCTAGAATTTCAATGAGATTAGGGATATCAAGCCCATACATATTAGCCTTAACAACGGCCTGTATACTGGAGTTGGTATATGATTGTATTAGGGTGATATTATGCTCTAGATTGCTAAGGTTAATCTGAAGTTCTGTCTTGCGCATAGCTATTCATAATTTCAGGGGCAAGATCTCCAAATTTAGTTAACTCCTCACGGAACGATAATAATAGATCCTTTGTAGGGCCATTTCGATGTTTAACTAAACGAACTTCTGCGACACTCTTCCATTCTTCATCTTTCTTATAAACATAATCTCTATAAAGCATAAAAATTAAATCTGCATCCTGCTCAATTGCTCCAGAGTCACGTAAATCAGACATTTGTGGGCGTTTATTAGGTCTCTGCTCTACACTCCTGTTTAATTGTGATAGCACAATTACAGGTGCTTTAACCTCTTTAGCTAAGTGTTTTAATGCTCTAGATATATCTGAAAGCTCATTCACTCTGTTTTCACTTCTCCCGGGCATCTGCATTAACTGGATATAATCAATAACAACCAGTTTTACACCGCCTTCTTTCCTAAACTGTTTTGCAAGCCGTCTACATTTAGCTCGAATTTCCATCGGATTGATATTTGCTGTGTCATCAATAAAAATATTCATATCACCGAGTCTTTTAGATTTTTCAACAATTTTTTCCCATTGTCTGTCAGTAAGATTTCTGCCTAACATAATACTTTGTTGTGAAATGCCTGCCATTGAACCTATCATTCTTGAAGTAAGAGATTGGGAAGACATCTCTAAACTGAATACCAGAACACACCCATCTTCATTTTTTGCTACATTTTCTGCAATATTCATAGCTAAGGAGGTTTTACCCATACTCGGTCTACCAGCAATAACAATTAATTCTTCTGGTTTTAAGCCTTGTGTAACTCCATCTATAGCTTTAAATCCTGAAGATATGCCTATTAGGTCTCCAGTTTTTTTAGAAAGATCATCAAGTTTATCCAAGGTCTCCTTAACATATATGTCTATTTTTTTGAGTGAATCATCTTTTGACCTATTTTCTGAAAGTTCAAAGATTTTTGATTCAGCTTCATTTAAAACCTCATCACTAGATTTTCCTTTTGGATCTTGAGAAAGATTTATTAATTCCTGCAAAACTTTTCTTAGATTTCGATCTATTGACTGATCTTTAACTAGATTTGCATAACTATCGGCCGCTAAAGCAGACACAGGAATTGTTTGCAGCTCTTTGAGATAATCAATTCCTCCAACTCTTTGGAGCGCATTATTTCTATCTAACTGTTTTGAGACAGTTATGTGATCTATACCTTTGCCCTGATCAGCCAAAATTTTTATGCATTCATAAATTTCTTTATGTACTTCTGATTCAAAATCAGTGGAACTGAGCAGAGCATCTACTTCTGGATATTTTTCTTTAGATAAGAGCAAAGAACCCAATACGGCCTGCTCAGCTTCAATATTACTATTTGGCATTACGCTGGTAAAACTTCTATAGCTATAGATTTAACTATTTCAGGATGAAGTTCAACGTTTATTGTAAATTCTCCGACCTCTTTTAAAGGACCATCTGGTAAAATTATTGAGGATCTTTCAACATAATCAGCTCCTGCCGCTCTCAAAGCATCAAAAACCTCAGAGATTCCTACAGATCCATATAAAGCACCACTTTCTTGAGCATTTGCTTTGATTGAAAGATTTATTTTTTCAAGATTAAGAGCATTCGCTTCAGCTAATGACAACTCATCTTTAGCTTTCTTTAAGTAATCTTCTTTCTTTTCTTCAAAGTCTTTTATATAACTTTCTGTTGCAGGAAGGGCCCTATGATATGGAAGTAAAAAATTTCTTGCAAAACCAGATTTCACATCAACGATATCTCCAATATCGCCTAGGTTTTTTATTTTTGTTACTAAAACAACTTTCATTTAGTTATCTTCGATTTTGTGCTTATCAGTGAATGGGATGATGCCCAAGACTCTTGCTCTTTTGATGGCTGTTGTAAGTTTTCTTTGTTGCTTGGCATCAAGTCGTGTATACCTTGATGAAAGTATTTTTCCATTTTCAGATATAAAAGGTCTTAGAGATTCAGCGTCTTTGTAATCAAAAGTTACTTTTTTTTCTTCTGTCATATTATTTTCCAATTTTTACAGTAAGGTGCCTAAAAATATTTTGCTCAAATTTAAACATTTCTTCCAGAATATCTAATGTATCGGAATTAATTTTCATATTTAAATGAACATAATTAGCATAATTCATGTTGTGAATTGGATAGGCAAGTTGTCTTTTCCCAAGCAGCTTTACTTCTTCTAGCTCCCCCTTATTCTCAGAAATTGCACTTTTAACTTTATTAATGATTTCATCGACTTCATCACCGATATTGGGGTTCATTAGTAGCATTAATTCGTAGTTTTGCATCACATATTATTTTTTAGCCAATCGAGCACTCGGGCTATGATACCCTTGCTTTGATTAAAGGTAAACTCTTTATTCTGTTCTTCTATACAATATTTAACCATTCCTAGGGGTGCTGCAAATTGAGGCAAAATTATTTTTTCTGAGTTTAACGGTAGATGGTGCCCTGGATTGCCGATCCTGAAGGAGTCTTGAGTGATTATAGCTCCGAGGTCTTCAATTTCTTGTAAATTAGCTGTGCCTCCTGTTATTACATATCCTGCTGACAAGACATCTTTTAAGCCACTGTCTTCTATGTTTTGCATGACTGATCTAATTATATTTGAGACGGACTGCTCGATAACTTCGCACAACATTCTCCTAGAAACTTTATTATCAATTTTTCCATTTATACCATTAGTTTTAAGCATCTCATCAGGAATATTTTTAGAAATTGCGGATCCATATTTCTTTTTTATCTCTTCAGCTTGAGATAGTGAAATTTTTAAAGAGCTTGCTATGTCTTCAGTAATATAGTCACCTGCATAAGGCAGAACCTTTGAAAAAATAAGGCACCCATTTTTATAAACAGTTATATCACTTGTACCAGCTCCGATATCAATCAGACACACACCTAAATCCATTTGATCGCTAGATAAAATACATTTGGCTGCGCCAACTTGGCTGTAAAAATATTTACTGATATTAAGATCATTCATTTCTTCGACACATTTTTTAATGTTGCTTATAGAATTTTTTGAGCTATAAATAACATGTGCTCTGACCTCCAATCTCACTCCAGTCATACCTTTTGGTTCTTTAATGCCTGGCTGACCATCAATGGTGTATTCAGATGGAATCACATTTAGCATCTCTTTTTCACTTGGAATATGCATAACTAGGGCAGATTGCAATGCAGCATGCATATCTGTATGGGAAACTTCTCTATCCGAAATTTTTGAGACACCTGAATTATTTCTACTAGAGATTTGTTCTCCAGAAAAAGAGATCTGAATATCTCTAACCTTTCCACCAGATTGTTGCTGAAGGTCAGTAGTAACTTCTTTGATAGCTTGTGATGTTTCTGTGATATTAATTATTGAGCCTCGCTTTAATCCAGATGTTGGTTTGTAAGAGAATGCCTCGACTTTTGACTGATGATTCTCTGTTGAGACAGATATCCCAGTTATTTTTGATGTGCCTAAATCTAAAATAGTTAACATTGATTTTTTGTTTGCTTCTTTTTGTTATATCTTAAATGCAGAGTTCTTTATTCAAAAGCATCTAATGCTCAATGATCTCAGTAACTAATTCTTGGTACTCAATGCCGCTATATTTTGCTGAAAGTGGAAATAAACTTTTCTCAGTAAATCCAGGCACTGTATTAATTTCTAAAACAGCAAGATCATTGCCATTTGATACTATATCAACCCTTCCCCAAGTTTTACATCCATGAGCTAAAAATGCTGCTAAGGCTATTTTTTTTAGCTTCTCTGCCAAACTAAATTCTTCAACTTTGATTTTAATAGTTTCATTAGATTGATATTTGGCTGCGTAATTATAAAACTCATTGTCCTCTGTAATAATCTGCAAGGGCGGTAAAGCAGTAGAGCCAAGAATAGCTACGGTATACTCTGCAACATTGTATGATTCTTCTACTATTGCTACTTCTGAGAACTGAAATGCTCTATTTAGAGCTTCAGTTAATTCAGAAAGTGTATTTATTTTTGATATACCATAGCTTGAACCATTCATTGCAGGTTTCACAAAATAATCATTCCCTTCTACAAGAAATGTCCCTGAAAAATCTATACTTCCTTTTTTAAAACAAACGTAGTTTGGAGTATTAATCCCTGCTTCGATCATAAGTTTCTTGGAGACTGCCTTGTCCCAACATAACTTCATTGCTTTGGAGTTTGATCCAGTATATTTAATCTTTTTATTTTCGAGGATCTCCTGTATTTCACCGTCTTCTCCACCCTCCCCATGAATTGCTATGAAAAAAATAGAATTATCCCAAGATTTATCAAAATTAACTTCTTTATAATCAATCAAAAGTGGGTCATATTTTGACTTATCAATATTTGAAAAGATTGATTTAGCTGATTCATAAGAAATCTCCTTTTCATTAGAATCTCCACCATACACAATTATTACTTTTTTCATTTATACATTGCGGCCAAAGAATTAGATATATCTGCGATATTGCCAGCTCCTTGAGTTATAAGAAGTTGGTTATTTCTAATATGAGATTCAAGAATCCTAGTTATTTCAGACAAATTTTTAGCGTGGTACACCTCAACGCCTTTCTGGAGCAAAATATTTACAAAATCATATGAAGATATGCCCTTCGGATTTTCTTCTCCGGCAGAATAAATATCCATTACAATAAGTCGATCTATTTTTGATAGAACTTCTACAAAATCATTAAACAATAGCTCAGATCTACTGAAACGATGAGGTTGAAAAATCATGTTTATTTTTTTCCCTTTATAGCTTTGTCTTACTGCTGATATAGTTTCTTTAATCTCGGTCGGATGGTGACCATAGTCATCTAAAAGAGAAATATTATTTCCTGCAATTTTTAATTCGCCTTTTTGCTCCAACCTTCTTGAAACACCGCTAAAATTTTCGAGTGATTTCGTAGCAATCTTTACGCTTATACCTGCTAGTCTAGAAACTATAAAAGCAGCAACCGCATTCAAAGCATTGTGCTGCCCTGGGATACGCAGTTTAAAATTTAGTTCTTTACTGTTTGCCTTATCAAGTAGCTTAAACTCTTGATAATCAGCATGCTGCAATCTTTTGAGGATTTGAAAATCAGCAGATTTATTAAAGCCATAAGATATTTTTGGTCTTGAGATCTTCTTGAATAATTTTTTAGATCTTATGCAATCTGTACAAATTATTGCTGTGCCAAAAAAAGGGAGTTTTTCCATAAAATTGAGAAATGTTCTTTCAAGCTTTCTTGGCATATTGTCATAAAAATCTAAATGATCATTATCTATGTTGGTCAAAACACTTATTTCAGGATTTAAATGAAGAAATGAACCATCGCTCTCGTCTGCCTCAACAATAATAAAATCGCTTTTCCCTAAGATGCTATTATCCTCTTTTCCTAGAATTTTCCCCCCAATAATATATGTTGGATCGTAATCAGCATCTGAAAAAATATTTGCAACTAAGCTTGTTGTTGTTGTTTTGCCATGCGATCCTGCGACTGCAATGCTTTGGTAACCCTTCATTAAGCTGGATAGCATTTCTGCTCTTGGAATAATTATCTTATGTTTTGCTTTCGCTTCTGCCATTTCTGGATTTGAGAAATTAACTGCTGAAGAAAAAACTACAACATCACAATTGCCAATGTTGGAAGCATTGTGTCCAATTGTTATCTTTGCATTTAAATTTCTAAGTCTTTCAGTATTTCTATTTTCAACTAAGTCGCTACCAGTTACTTTATAACCTTGATGAATTAACATTTCTGCAATGCCAACCATACCCACTCCACCAATGCCAATAAAATGAATATGCTTAATTCTGCTTAATTTCATTATGTATATTTGTTGCTGATTGAAAGTGTATATCTTTCTTCATTTTTTTACTTAGTTGTTCAAAATCTTTTGATGCAAAATCTTTTATGATTTTTATTAATTCTAATGTGGTTTCTCCTTCTTGGATAATTATCCCTCCTCCATCAGCACATGCATTAATAGCATTATGATTCTGATGGTCATCAATTGAGTTTTTTAAAGGAATAAAAATTGCTGGCATGCCATAAGACTGAACTTCGGCAACAGTAGAGGCTCCCGATCTGCAAACTATAAATTTAGTTTCCTCAAAAATTCCTGTAATGTCATCTATAAATTCAAGGTACTTAATCCTTTTGGTTTCATATGAAATTTCATTACTTCCTTTTTGAAAAATAATGTCGTGATCTGGTAAAGCTGCAACCAGCGCCTCTGCTATTGTATCAGTAAAATATTTTGATCCCTGGCTCCCTCCAAGCACTAGAATTTTATTTCTTTTTTGATTAATTACATATGAGCTATCTTTAAAATTACTTCTTACTGGGTTACCAGTTATAACTTCATTCTTTAGTCCAATTTTATGAGCAGTGAATACCTTAACAGCTGATTTAAGAGCTAGTTTATTAGCACTTCCAAGGATAGAATTCTGTTCATGAATAAAAAGGTTTGCTTTGTGAAATTTTGACATTAACAATCCAATAATTGAAATATAACCACCCATTAAAAGAATATTTTTCACTTTCTCCTTTTTTGCTTCTGAGAGCGCAATCATTAAACATTTAATTGCTTGGATGGGCCATAAAAGCTTTTTAATCAAGCTTTTTCCTCTAAAGCCATCTAGCTCTAGATGAATAACCTTAAAGTTGGTTTTTGCGTAGATTTCCTTTTCTAAATTTCTCGAAGAGGCAAAAAAAATAACTTCATCATGCTTAAATTGTTCGGCGATAGATATTGCTGGAAAGATATGACCTCCTGTGCCTGCAGCAAAGATAGCTATTTTCATCTTATATTATTTCGTAACTCCCAACTTGCTCTTAGTGTAATAGCTAGTGCTATAAAATTCATAATCACGCTAGATCTGCCGTAGCTTATAAATGGTAACGCTAATCCCTTTGTTGGTAGAATGCCTAAATTTACAAAAATATTGAGCAGAGTTTGAATAAAAAAAATAACAAAGAAGGAAATTATTATAAGATGAAGAAAAAATCTATTTTTTCTCGCTGATTCTCTAGACAATATGTAGAGGCGAAACAATATCACCAAATAAAGTGAAATGAGTATCGCTAAACCAACAATACCTGTTTCTTCAACGAAAATTGAAAAAATAAAATCTGTGTGTGCTTCTGGAAGGAAAAAATATTTTTGTGTGCTTTCTCCTATTCCCATCCCGGTTATGCCTCCTTGGACTGATGCTATAAGAGCATTTAGCAATTGATAATCTGTTCCAAGAGGGTCATCAAATGGATCAGAAAAACTTAGCACTCTAGAGAATCTCTCCTCATCAAAGTACACGAAAATTGAAATCAAAGTTACAAAGATTAATGCAAGCATTAATAACTGTGAAACTTTAGCTCCACCAACAAAAAGGATTATCAGAGATACAGTAAAAAGTACTGCAGTAGCTCCAACGTCAGGCTCAAGCAATAATAATATACAGCAGATGCCAATTAGAATTAATGGTTTAAGGAAGCCTATCCATTTCGTTTCAAGTTGCTCCTTTCTCCTTAAACAATATCCACACAAATATAGGGGTATTAAAATCTTTGCCACCTCAGAAGGTTGAAGATTAAATATCCTAAGATTAAGCCAGCGCCTACTTCCATTTACCTCTGTGCCAATAAATGGAATTGCAACCAATAAGAGCAAGATAATTGAAATTACAACAAATAACCCACCATTTTCTCGATAGAAAGATGTTGGTATGAATAAAAAAATTGATGCTGCAATAACACCCAAACAGATTGCAAAAATCTGCCTTTTTAAAAAGAAATATGGGTCAGAATAAATCTCGTTAGCAATTACATTTGATGAAGAAAAAACAAATATAAGGCTTATGCAAGTCAATGCAAAAAAAGGAATAACTAGATATCTATCAAATAATTCCGTCTTCCTAAGATCCAAAATATTCTCCTATTTTTTTTGAAAAATACGCACCTCTCTCAATAAAATTATTAAAATCTTTGCCACTTGGATTTCCAGGCGAAAAAAGAATTCTATCTTCTTTAGTAAGGCTTGATATCAAATCATCAAAGGTATCAAAAGTCTTAATATTTGGATGAATTATTCTCTTCTTTATATCATTTTTATGTGTTCCAAAAATCAAGATTTGGGATGGACCATGTATTGGAAAATCTCTGTAATCTTCTTTAAGAGGGTTTCCACACATAATCAATTTTCCTGAGAAATCTAATTCTTTTATTGCATAAAGCAATGATGCGGAATTAGTAGATTTTGAATCGTTGTAAATATTTTTTCCTATTTGCTGAAGACGAAAAGGCAGATCCTCAAGAAGTAAATCTTGATTAATATTTCCCTCAATTTTACCTGCAATTTTAAAAGCAAAATCTTTTAAGCTGCCGCTATTATCATAGAAAAAAGTTTCTGCTCTTGAGTTTAAAATATTTAATTTTGATAATTTGTAATTTTCAAAAGTTCCGTGATAATCAATATGATCCCTAGAAATATTTGTAATTACCGATAGGTCAAAATTATTTATGGTCATTTTCTCTAATTGAAAACTCGATAATTCTATGACACTGTATTTTGCTTGATGATTTATGTAATCTGGCAAAGGGTTACCAAAATTGCCAAGACTAATCGCTGAAGCTGTATGATTTAAAATCTGTGTTAGATAATGAGTTAAAGAACTTTTGCCATTAGTTCCAGTTATCGCTATCTTGAAAGAATTATTTAGTTCAGAAAAAATATCAATATCGGTGATGATATTTTTTTCTAGGACTCCAAGCTGATCCAATTTGCTTTTACTAAATCCGGGAGAAACAAAAAATGAATTATATTTTTGCAGGCTATTAAAATTTATGAACGGCATTCCAGAAATTTCAGACTTAGCGCCCTCATCAAAGAATTCATCATACAAAACGAATTCAGTATTTTTTGATATTAAAAATCTTTCAAATGATTTTCCTGTAGCTCCATAACCCAATATTACTGACTTATTGGTCATCTTATCTTTAAAAGCGACAAACCAATCAATACAAAAATAAATGTAAGAATCCAAAACCTTACAATTATTTTTGGCTCTTTCCAGCCACTGAGTTCAAAATGATGATGAATTGGAGCCATTTTAAAGATCCTTTTTTTTCTAAGCTTAAAAGATCCAACTTGCAAAATTACACTCAGTGCTTCCATTATGAAAACAGCTGACATAACGGCAAAAACTATCTCATGTCTAACAACTATGGCAACAAATGCAATAAATGCGCCCATTGATAGTGAACCTATGTCTCCCATAAATATCTGAGCTGGATAAGAATTAAACCATAAAAAACCAATACCAGCTCCTGCTAGCGCCCCACATAAAACAAGAAGCTCTCCAGTGGACTCTAAATATGGGATATAAAGGTATTCTGAAGCAATGGTGTTACCTGCAGCCCATGCAATAACTCCCAAAGCCATTGTGATAATAATTACTGGCAAGATTGCAAGGCCATCTAAACCATCTGTTAAATTGACAGCATTTGAACTTCCTACAATTATGAAAACTGAAATCAATACAAAAAATATTCCAAGATCCATTAGCACATCTTTAAAAAAGGGCACAATATAAACCAGCTCACTAGAACTTTTAGCAGTCATATATAAGGATAAGCAAATTATTGTGGCAAAAATTATCTGATAAAAGATTTTTGTTGAAGATGAAAGCCCTTTCGAACTTGGATCATTAATTTTTTTATAATCATCAGCAAAACCAATCCCTGCAAATGCAACTAAGCATAATAACCCTAAGAGAAAGTATTTATTTGAAAGATCCCCCCACATTAATCCAGAAAAAACTACACTTCCTATGATCAACAAGCCACCCATTGTTGGCGTACCATCCTTATGCTTGTGAGCATCTGGAGCCCTACCATCGAAACCCTGATTAAATTGTATTTTTCTTATAAATGATATAAATCTGTCGCCAAAAAAAAGAACTAAAAACAGACTTGTTAGGGTTGAGATTATTGTTCTTGATGACAAATAAGACAGAATATTAAATATCCCAGGCTTGTCAGGAAAGAAATTTAAGAAATACTCAATCATTTATTATCATCTTAATGAATCTTTCCATTTTAGATGATCGGGAGCCTTTAAAATACAAATTATTGTTAGTTTGTAATGCTAATTTCAATTCTTCCTTAGGAAAATCGTCCTCTCCCTCAAAAAAATTTACAGTCTTAGTCTTGCACAAATTTTTTGCTTCTTTATAGATTGGGCCTGTTACCCAAATCTTAAAATCATTAAAGTAATCTAATATTTCAATGTGTTGGTTTAGTTCATTTGGTCCTAACTCAGCCATATCCCCTAAAACCAAAATGGTATTTTTACTGTCATACTCCGCAACAGTTTCTTTTAAGGTATTTGGGCTTGCGTTATAAGTATGATCAATAATTTTACCTCCCATAAATTCAATAACTTTTCCTCGACCATTAGTTGGTTGGAATGATTCAAGGCTTTTTTCTATAGGAATGTTTAAACCATTTAATAAAAGGCTAACTAACTTCAAATTCTTTTCTTTATAACCTGCTGCTTCTATCGTTCTTCCATCAATGAAAATTCCTGAATCTTTTAGAGTCCTTTTTAGGGCTAGCTTTGTTGATTCTATATTCTTTATATTCACAAATGTTTCTAAATGAACAGGCGCAATTTCTGAAAGAATCAAAGCATCGCTCATTAATATTTTTGAAAGTATATCAAAATCTCCTATTTTTCTTGCTCCACACTCAACTACAAGAAAATCTACATTTTTGGGGCAACTTAAGATGGTATAGGGAATGCCATACTCATTATTTTGATTATCTAAACTAGAATGACAATTTTCCCCAGATGCATGCTTAATCATTTCTTTTATCGTAGTCTTTCCATAACTTCCAGTTACTAAAATAAGTTTCACGCCTAGGGAATCTATGTGCTTCTGGCATAGCCTTAACAGAGCAATATAAATATCATCAACAATAATTGAATTGCTAGAATTCTCATCATTCAAAATAATTGCATCTTTCTCTAATGCATCATTTATAAAATTTTTGCCTGAAAAGTTAGCTCCCTCTAATGGAATAAAAAGCTCATTGGGTTTAATGGTGCGTGTATCAAAAGAAATGCCCTCTATGATCCTATCTTCACCAATTAGCTCTCCATCCAGATACTCTGTAAAATCCCTTTTTGATTTTAGCCCTTCAACCCAATACATCTTCTTACCTCTTCTTCATCAGAGAAAAATTCTTTTCTATTACCATTTATTTGATAGCTTTCATGACCCTTTCCGACAATAACTAAAATTTCATTTTCTGTTAAGTTTCTTATTGAGCTGGAAATAGCTTCTGCTCTATCTAAAATAATTTCATATCTTGCTGATTTTTCAATTCCTTCTTTAATCATTTCTGCAATAGCTTGGGGGCTTTCATTTCTTGGGTTATCAGAAGTAATAACAATATGATCAGCATATTTTGAAGATACATTTCCCATAAGTTTTCTTTTTCCATGATCTCGATCTCCACCAGCTCCAATAATAAGTGTTAATTTAGATGGCCTTATTTTAGTTAAATTGCTAAGCAATTTTTCAATGGCATCTGGAGTATGAGCATAATCAATAAAAATAGAATTTCGTTTATATTTAAGTAACTTTTGTCTGCCATCAGGTAATTCAAGATCTTTGATTGAAGATAAAAAATTATCTAGGGTTAATTCTTGATTAATAAAATAAGGGAGCCCAATAAGCAAATTAGTTATATTAAAATCAGCAAAGAGCATTGCAGAGGCTTTACCTGAGCCCCAAGGGGTCTCTATCTTAAATTCAATAAGTCCATTTGAGTAACGTTTTAGTATTTCAAAGTAAATATCAGAATTCGGGTTAGCAGACGAAATTGCAAAAGCATCTTGACCACTAAATACGCTAAGCCATTTATCAGACATGGGATCATCAGCATTATAGGCAAAAGTCTTTTGAGCTCTCTCTACAAGTTTTAATTTTGCATTTAGGTAATGTTTCATAGACAAATGTTGATCTAGGTGATCTCTAGTAAAGTTTGTAAACCCGCAATGTGAAACTGGTAGTCCAAATAATCTTTCTTTCTCTATCCCAATTGAAGAAGCTTCATACAAGATATGCTTTATCTTATTTTCTTTATTAACCCTTAAGAAATTTCTAATAAATATTGGTGTTTCTGTGGTAAGCCTTTGCTGGTTAATTTGCTTGCAATTAATAAAGCTACCTAATGTACCCATCAAGCCATTATTAATCTTATTTTTAAATAGTATTTGAGATAAGAAATGGGCAGCTGTTGTCTTGCCATTGGTGCCTGTGACAAAAAAGTTTTCAAAACTATCAAGTGATAATCTATATTCTTTTTCAATGATTGTTAAAATTCTTTTGTCTAATTTAGGCAAAACTTTAATCTTGTCTAGGTTTTCAAGAATGGGTTCAGGAACCAATATAGATGAGACCAGATCTAAATCTTTTTTTGATAAAAAACTATGGCCATTATTTTGAGATACAAATATTGCTCCCTTGATTACATCTTTATTGTGGTCGACATATGTCTTTGTGCCTTCTACTTTCATTCGATGTAACCATTTAATTGCATATATTCTGCTACTTTAGCTACTATTGGAGCTGAAATTTCTCCTCCAAAATAATTATTTGGATTAGGCTCATCTATTGACACAACCATTACAAATTCTGGATTTTCATAAGGGAATATTGAAGCAAAACTAGAAATATATTTACCAGGCGCATACCCAGTGCCAACTATATATTTTTCTGTAGTGCCAGTTTTACCAGCAATATTAACTAATGAATTGCTGATTGAATCTGCTGTTCCGTTTATGACAGTAGACCTAAGGGCATTAAGTATATATTCTGCAGTATCCTCAGATATAACATCCAAAGCATTAGTTTTTGCATCAAATGTGATTTTAGGCTCAACCATTTTGCCCTTATTTGCAAAAACAGAATATGCTCTAGCTAATTGAACTATATTGGCTCTGATTAGGTATCCATAACCAAGTGATGCTTTGTCAATATCATATAATTTTTGATTGTCATATAAGTAACTAGAATCTATGCCATACCAATTAAGATCTAAACTTCTACCAATACCAAAATTTCTAAGATTTGAATAGATATCATCTTCACTCTGCTGTATTGCTATCTTGGCAATACCAACTTGAGATGAATTAATAATTATTTCAGCTGGATTTAATTCTCCAAAATTTTTCCCTCCAGCTTCACTTCTTTTGAATCCAGATAAATTTACATAACCAGGATTGGTGTCGATTATTGTATCTTTGCTGATTAGGCCATGCTTGATTGCGCCAGCAATTGTTAAAGGCTTTATCAATGATCCAGGTTCCAAATATTCATCTATTGATAGATTTCTTTGGACCACCCTATCATTTCTATTTGGATTAAAGGTTGGGTAGCTTGCTATAGCGAGAATATCGCCATTTCTTGAATTCATTAAAACTGCATAGCCTCCCTTTGCTTTGGCATCAGATATTGCTTGCTTTAATTCTTGAAAAACTTTGTACTGGATTTTTATGTCAATTGTTAATCTAAGATCATCTTTTAATCTATTTTCAATAAAATCTTTAATATCGCCCTTTACCCTTCTTCCTTTACCGTCTCTAAAAAAATTAATATTTTCTACATCTGAACTTAAAATTGAGTCATAAGATCTTTCAATACCCTCAAGGCCGCCACCTACACCTGAAAAACCAATTAATGGGCTTACTATGCCTCCATGAGGATAATACCTTCTGTAAATAGGTTCTGAGATAGCAACACACTTGCAAAAGTTTTTTAGATCATTAATGAATTTTTTATCAATTTCGTTCTCAAAATAAATTCTTTTTGGATTCGTTAAAAAAATTGGTTCATTGGATATTTCTGAAAATCTAATTCCTAGATCTTTTTTCTCTTCGGATCGAAACAGTAGAGTGGATCTTAAAATACTAACAGCGAGCTCATTATTATTTCTATCTAAAATTTTTTTCCTTGGGTGATTCTTAATATCTTCTACGTATGCCCTTCCTTTGCCAGCAAGAATGAATCTTTCTTTATCTTGATTCAAATCAAAAAATTTAATAAAAGGGGTTAGTAATAAAATAAAAAATACCAAAAAAATTAGCCTTAATTTACTCAATCTCAACTCCTTCCATGTCAGCCTCATTAGACTTTTGAAGCAAATGTGAAGATTTGGCTAATGTTAACTCCAGTTTTAATTTTGTATTTTCATTATTCAAGGAATCTATTCTTTTTTGAATTTGTGCTAAATATAAGAAATCTCTTTTGTATTCAAAAACAAGCTTTACTTTTATAAATGAGGCTACAGAGATGCTTGTGAGTAAAAATATCATGACTAAATAAGCTTTCATAATTTTTTAATTATCCTCATTTTTGCGCTTCTTGCTCTTCTGTTTGAGTCTATTTCGCAACTTGATGGCAATTTCACTTTGCTCAATGTAAAACTATTTTTTTTCATCTGGTGGCCATAGAATGGTAAATCTTTTTCGTGAAGCAAGCCTTTATCCTTAAAGAGATTTTTTACCACTCTGTCTTCTAATGAATGAAATGATATTACAACAAGGTGACCATCTCTTTTGAGCAAGTTCTTTGCAGATTCAAGACAAAGCTTTAAATTTTCTAATTCTTGGTTTACTTCCATTCTCAATGCTTGGAAAATTTTTGTTGATGGGTTCTTTTTCTTGCTTTCTCGTTTTATGCCAGCTATTAATTCTGAAAGCTCTTTAGTAGAAGAAATTTTTTTTACCTTTCTTCTATTTACTATCTCATTAGCTATTCTCTTAGCTTCCTTGTCTTCACCTAAATATTTGAAAATGAAAGCTAGTTGTTCTGATGAATAAGAGTTAACTATTTCTTCGCATGTGCTCTCAATGGATTTGCCAAATCTCATATCAAGAGGACCATCTCTCATAAAGCTAAAACCTCTTTTTGCAATATCTAGTTGCGGAGAGGAGACCCCACAATCAATTAGTATTCCATCTAGTGAGTCTGTACTAAAATACTTAGAGATATTTTTAAAATTATCCTTATAAAAAGTAAAATTTTTATTAGGAATCTTATTTGCTTCTATCTGTGCTATTTCATCTAAATCAAATGAAGTTAAATGTCCTTTTGCAGTTATTGCCTCAAGAATTTTTTTTGAATGTCCACCTTGACCAAAAGTACAATCAACGTAATTTCCATCTACATTTTTGACAAGACTATTGACTGCCTCTTCAAGCATTACAGATATATGATTAATTTTTTAGTCTCCCCAGAGCTGCTTGAAGATTAACTTTTTTTAAATCGTCCAGATCGACATATTCACTTTGAAAATTTTCAATATTTGATCTTGTGGTAAAAACCTTGGGTCTTTGAAAATCTCCCAAATTAAATCTTCTTAATCCTGTAGCTATAATGATTACACTTACTGAATCTCCAAATGATTCATCAATAGTAAGTCCAGGAATAGCCTCGACACCATCCTGCCCAATAGAAGATGCTTCTTCTAGGATATCCTTAAGTTCTTTTTGTGTAATGCTTGAAGATGCACACACATTTACCAAAAGGCCTTTAGCATTTTTAACTTCATTTCTATCAAAAAAAGGGTTGTTTAGTGCTTCATAGATAGCTTTTATTGCTCGATCATCGCCAGCAGCAGATCCATAACCCATCAAAGCCATCCCTTTTTGAGACATAACTGCCAGAACATCAGCGAAATCAACATTTATTTTTGATGGTTTTAGGACAATGTTAGCTACTCCTTTTACAGCATTCATTAAAACGTCATTAACTTTAGTGAATGCTTTTTCAATTGGTGTTTCTGGAGGAAAAATTTCAAATACTCTTTCGTTGTCAACTTCTATTAACGAATCTACATTTTCAATTAAACTTGAAATTCCAGCTTTTGCTTGATTTGCTCTTTTCTCTCCCTCGGTTTTAAATGGAGTTGTTACTACAGCGACTGTTAATATATTCAATTCTTTAGCAATTTTCGCAATAACTGGTGCTCCACCTGTACCAGTTCCACCACCCATCCCTGCAGCAATAAATAACATCTCAGTATTTGCTAGATGGTCAATAATTTCTTGTCTGCTTAGCTCAGTTGCCTGTTTGCCTATCTCTGGATTATTCCCCGCCCCTAAACCTTTAGTTAAATCGCTTCCAAGTTTGATAGTTTTAGCATTATGAATCATGCTCAAGGCCTGAGAGTCTGTATTGGCGCATATAAATTCAACTCCTTGAATATCTGAATTTATCATATGTTGTATAGCATTTCCGCCGCCGCCGCCAATCCCAATAACAGCAATTTTTGCCTGTTCATAATTTGCGTCAAGAATTTGCCAAGTCATACTTAAATTCTAGTAGAGAGAATTGAGTTGGTCTATAAGCCGGATTCTGTTTTCAGCTATCATTTATCTTGATGTTCTGTCGCCAGAACATTCTTGCTGCCTACCCTGATTATGTGCGAGCAACACAATCTAATCTCTACTTGGCATTGCTTCAAGTGGGGTTTGCACTGCCTTAGACTTTCATCTAAGCGGTAAGCTCTTACCTTACCTTTTCACCCTTACCAAAATGGCGGTATATTTTCTGTTGCACTATCCGTGAGCTCACGCTCCCCAGCAGTTAGCTGGCACCTTGCTCTATGAAGTCCGGACTTTCCTCTTAATAAATTAAGCGATAGCTCGACCAACTCGCAGAATATATTATCAGTCTCTGTTAGAAAGTGTTAAAAATATCTTATAAATTTTATTTTTTGGATTCCCAGTGATTTTTGATACTGACTGAATAAGTTCTTTATTTGGAACATATTTGGCGAAGTGATGAAATAGCTCTTCAACCAATAAATCATCATTTTCATGCTTATTGGACTTTATAAGAACTACAAACTCACCTTTCCTAAAACTTTCATTATGCTTGAGTAATTGAATTATCTCTGAAGCCTTGCCTCTAAAATAACTCTCATTTATTTTTGATATTTCTTTTGCAATGCAAATATCAAAATCATTCAATTCTGAATTAGAGTTTAACCATTCAAGGTTATTTACTAATCTTTTGGGGGTGTCATATAAAATAGAGGTTCCAGTAAAATTTTTAATAGAATTTAAGCATTTAATTTTTTCTTTATCTTTTCTTGGAAAAAATCCTAAAAACTGGAACTGGTCAGTTGGTAGACCACTCGCAACCAGTGCAGAAATTACTGCATTTGGGCCTGGAATACTAAATATCTCAACTCCGATTGTTACCAATTCTTTTATTAATTTATAGCCTGGGTCTGAAATTAATGGAGTACCTGCATCAGAAACAATTGCTCCACATAATCCTTTTTTTAAAAGATTGCATATCTTGATTCTGTCTGATTCCTTTGATTGATCGTTATAAATTAAAATTTTAGGAGGTGTAATTGAATGCCTGCTTAACAATTTTCTAGTAATATTAAAACTTTCAACAACTAAAAAATCTAAAGAAGATATGGTCGCTATTGCTCTTGGTGACAAATCATTAAGGTTCCCAATAGGAGTAGGTATAATATAAAAAATCATGATGAAAAAATATTTGCTTATAGTATTTCATATTATTTTTATCTCTGCTTGCACAAGTATTAGCGACGACACTATTGAAGAGAAATACATTCAACCAACTCAAGCAATCAACTTTAGTGGTATAACAAATTTCTCTAATCAAAGAATCAATCTCAATGAAGATAATTTTATTTTCTTAATTCCAAACCCAAGTAAATTTGAAAATTTTTCAACATACTTCCAATTAGGTGTTCTTCATGCTTACAAAGATCTCAAGATTTCAAATCAGATTAGATTCTTAAATGAAGATGCTTTCACATATTCTCTTCTGAATGAGGGTTTCGTCGTTGGCCCATTTAAAGCTTCACTCGTAGATGCGATTGATGCACAAGGTAAAAATAATAATCTAATTTTGATGAACTCATCTTCAAAAAATTTATTTATCCCATCTAGTTATGTAACTCAACTTAATTCTCTAAATGAATACTTGAAGAATAAAAAAGATAAAAAAATAGCAATTATTAGCAATGATGTCATAAATCATGAAAATGCTATTAATGCAGATAAGAACCTCCTAACATTCGAATTACCAATCAAAGTTAAAGAAATAAGAAATGTTCTTGGCGTTGATCAAAGTGAAGACAGATATAAAATTATTGATACAGCAAGCTTCTCAAGTGTAAATTTTGTTCCAAGAGTGAGAAGTGATTTTAATCAAATAATTATTTTTCCAAGCAATGAAGAGGAAATTTATGAAATTGCATCAACTATTAGATTTAACTATGGGCTTAAGTATGAAATTACTTCCATGACTTTTAATTTAGATAAATCTCTGAATGAAAATGAAATTGCTCTACACAGAGTGAACACATTTGATCATGCCTATGAGAATGATTTTGGCTACGACTTAAAGAAAAGTAGGAGTTTTGCTTTAGGATACGATGCCATGCTCCTTGCCTTTGCTAAATCACATCAGCTTTCAGGAGAAATTAGAGGGTTCAATGCTATTTATCAGCTTAGCAGCTCAGAAATTAAAGCTAAATCGTACCTTAACTAAAAGAGTATTTCAGATCCCTTTCTGAGTCGGTTAGTGAAAGTTCAAAGCTCGATCTTGAGAAGAGCTTTTCTTGATAAGATCTCAATGTAGAAAAAGATTTAGTATTTGGAATTGTTATACCTAAATATGGCAACCTATATAGAATTGTAGACATATAACAATCGACTAATGTAAATTCATCACTCATAAAATATGGCTTTTCTTTCAGGACTAAAACTATCCCTGAAACAAGTGAAACCAGCTCTTTTTTAAGTTTATCGAATTCTTTCTGAGATATTTTTGGTTCCATCATTTTATCTATTAAAGGTAACCAGTCTCTTTCGATTCTATGAATCAATAATCTGCACTCCGCCTTTTCATTGGGGTAAATTGGTAGAAGCGGAGGATGAGGAAATCTCTCATCTAGATACTCAAGTATGATTCTTGGCTCATAAATAGTTACTTCCCTATCTACTAGGACTGGAAGCTTATTGTATGGATTAATTGTAGGAAGCTCATCAGGCATTTTGCCATCAGGATCAAACTCTTTTATCTCACAAGAGATATCTTTTTCTGCTAACACTAATCTCACCATATGGCTAAAGTGTCCCTTTTCTTCTGAATAAAAAATCATTTAATGTCCTTAGCGTACTCTCTATTAAGCAACCACATCACCGCAGTAAAAATAACAAAGAATAGTATCACAAAAATCCCATTTTTTTCTCGTTCACTTCTTATTGGTTCAGCGGCGTATGCTAAGAAATTTACCAAATCTTGCATTGCAATTTGAAATTCTTCTTCAGTAAGACTTCCTTCTGAAACCTTGGTGAGCATGCCAGAAGCATTTAGTTGTTGTCTGCCTTGGAGTCCAGATAATACATGTGGCATTGAACTGCCCTGTAAAACAAGGTTGTTAGAACCAAGAGGTCGAGATGCATCTTCATAAAATGAATTCAAATATGTAAACACCCAGCTTTCACCTCGTACTCTAGTCCTTAGTGTAAGATCTGGTGCTGACGCACCAAGCCAATTAGTTGCATCTGATTCTGTGAGCCCAAATGTCATATAATCGCTAGTTTTTTTCTCTGGATCTAAAATTAAATCTTCCTTTAAAATATTTTCAGGAATATCTAAATCTTTCTGCAATCTGTTCCATCTTAGATACTCCAAGCTATGGCAGCTGGAACAATAATTCATATACAAGCCAAGCCCTCTTTGAAGAGAATATAAATCATGTACATCAGCTTTATATTCAAGGCAACTTTCTAGGGAGCCACACTCATTCTCACCAGCTGCTAAAACTTTACTAGATAAAAATAGTGTGAATAAAAATGCAAGAAATCTAATCATAAGCGATCTGGCACCTCAAGAGTTTTCTCGTATTTTGTATAAATTGGCATCAATACCAAAGGAAGAAAATAGAATAAGGTACATATTTGAGCAATAAGAGTTCTTAATTCATTTACTGGTTTTGTACCAAGATATCCAAGAGTAATAAATGATGCAGCAAATAAGATCATGCCAACTTTACTATATATGCCCTTATATCTAATACTTTGTACTTTAGATCTATCAAGCCACGGAACAACAAATAATATTGCAATGCTTGCTGCAAAAATAATAAACCCAAGGAATTTACTAGTAATACCTAAAAATGGTATTCCAAAAGTTATAGCTCTTAAAATTGAATAGAAGGGAGCATAGTACCAGACAGGAGCTATATGTTCCGGAGTTTTAAGGAAATCAGCTTCCTCAAAATTTGGTTTTTCAAGGAAATAACCACCACCCTCTGGAGCAAAAAATACTATAGCAAAAAAGATGACAAAAAAGATACCGATTGCTGGTAATGCACTAAATGTTTTATAAGGGTGGAATGGCGCTCCATCTAATGGCATGCCTTTTTCATCTCTATGTTTTTCAATATCTACACCTTCTGGATTCCCCGCGCCAACCTCATGTAGTGCAAAGATATGAAATACTACAAGTGCAATCATTAATAGGGGAACAACTACAACATGCAAAGCAAAGAATCGTGATAAAGTTGCCCCGGAAAGAACATAATCACCTTGAATCCAAACCTGAAGATCTGGACCAATAACAGGTATTGCCCCAAACAAAGATAAAATTACGTTTGCAGCCCAATATGACATTTGCCCCCATGGAAGCACGTAACCCAAGAAACCTTCAGCCATCAATAAGAAGAGCAAGAAACAACCAAATAACCAAACTAACTCCTTTGGTTTCTGATAAGAACCATAAAGAAGCCCTCTAAACATATGAAAATACATCAAAAAGAAGAAAGCGCTAGCACCAGTACTGTGCATATATCTCATGAGCCAACCATAATCAACGTCCCTCATAATATATTCTACAGAGGCAAATGCTCCCTCTTCGGTATTTGTATAAAACATCATTAGCCAGATGCCGGTAATAACTTGAACCATAAAAATGACCATCAGCAAGGCGCCAAAAATATAAAAGAAATTTACTTTTTTAGGCACTGGATGTTTTGTTAGATGTCTTTCAAGATTCTCAGTAACTGGAAATCTCTTATCCAGCCAGCTCATAAATGAATTTTTATTGTTCTCCATTAAGCCACCTCACCTATTGTCAACACATCTCCCTCAAATGAGTGAGGAGGAACTTCAAGATTTGTTGGTGCTGGAACTCCTTTATAGACCCTGCCAGCTAGGTCAAACTTTGAGCCATGACAAGGACAAAAGAAACCACCCAACCACTCCTGATCCCAAGCTTTTGGTTCAATCTCTGGATGATATTTTGGAGCGCATGAAAGATGTGTGCACACACCTTTTAGAACTGTATATTTGTTGTTTACTGATCTAGTAATGCCTTCTTGTTTTGCAGGGTTTGTAACTTTTTCATCTAATTTTGGCAAGTTACTTATTGCTTCTGTAGTTTGATGCACTATAAAAATTGGTGTCCTTCTCCATTCCACGACTGCCATAGAGCCTGGTTGCAACTTGGATAAATTAAATTTAACTGATGCGCCTAGTGCTTTTGCTTTTTCGCTTGGATTCCATGCGCTTAAAAAAGGAACAGCAAAACCTGCTACAGTCACAGCTCCTACAATTCCTGATGTGATATGGAGAGCTCTTCTTCTATTTTGGTCAATTTTTTTTGACATTAACTTATAATTATCTTTTTGAAAATTGTGGGCTTTTTCTAGCTTTCTTTAAACCTACTTTCTTTCTTTCTTTAACTCTTGAGTCTCTTGTCAAATATCCTGCCTTTTTAAGCTCACCTCTTAAGTCTGGGGTCTCGGCAATTAAAGCCTTTGATATAGCTAGCCTTATAGCCCCTGCTTGGCCAAAAGAACCTCCACCTTCTACTTTAATGTCTAAGTCGTAGGCATTATCAAGTTTTGTGAGCACTAAGGGTTGCTTCACTATCATTTTGGCAACATCTCTTCCAAAGTAATCATCAAGACTTTTTTTATTTACAGTAATAAGTCCTTTGCCTTTTTTGAGCCTTACGACTGCAGTAGCTTCTTTTCTTCTGCCTGAAATAACTGTCATTAGTTCATTACCTCTGGTTTTTGGGCTTCATGCGGATGCTCTTCTCCAGCATAAACTTTCAATTTCTTAATTATTTGTCTATTCAATTTATTTTTTGGCAACATTCCTTTTACCGCTAATCTTATAACTTTTTCAGGATCTTTCTCTAGCAGATCTTTAAAATTAATTTGCTTGATACCCCCAGGATATCCAGTATGCCTATAATAAATCTTATCCTCTCTCTTAGAGCCAGTTACTTTCAAGTTTTTTGCATTAACAAGAACTACAAAATCACCAACATCAGAATTTGGAGTGAATTCAGGTTTGTTCTTGCCTCTCAAAATATTTGCTACTTTTACAGATAATCTGCCCAATGTTTGGTCAGAACAATCAATTAAGTACCATTTTTGCTCAATATCTTGAGTTCTTAATGCTGTAGTTTTCATGTAATGCTCAAAGTTGACGTGCTATATATTAATATAAAGGTAATAGATTTGAAACATGAAAAACCTGTTTTTAGTATTATTATTTTTGGGGCTATTAGTTGGGACTCAGATTGTTTTATTTTTGGAGAGCAAATCCAATAATTCAGAATTAAATCTCGAAGAAATCATGCCTTCGATATTGGAAGTTAAATCAACTAACTTTCGTGGCAACTCAAGCTTTGGTTCCGGTGTTGTTATTTCAGATGATGGTTATGTAATTACAGCATTTCATATAGTGAGTAATGCAACGAATATTGCTATAACCTACGAAGGAAAAGATTACCCTGCTAAATTAATTGGTTATGATCAATTTTCTGATATTGCTGTACTAAAATCAGAGATCAATGATCTTAAACCAATAAAGTTTTCAAACTCAATGGATGTCTCAATAGGAGATAAAGTTTATGCTTTAGGCAATCCATTTAATTTAGGCATATCAGTTTCATCAGGTATTTTAAGTGCTACCGGAAGAAATTTTGGGAACCCATATTTAGATATTTTCCAGACTGATGCATCAATAAATAGAGGAAATTCTGGCGGCGCTCTTGTAAATAAAAATGGTGAATTTATTGGTTTAAATGTATCTATTGCATCAGTTTCAGGAGGGTCAGAGGGTGTTGGTTTTGCGTTACCATCAGATAAAGTTATAGGTATTGCCCAAGAAATTATTAAGTTTGGAGAAATAAAACGCGCCTGGATAGGCGATTTTAGATTTAGGGGAGTTTCGTATAGAAAAGAATCTGGAGAAGTTGTTCCCGGGCTATTGGTAATTGGGACCGATCAAACTATTGATGATGGCTTAGAAGATGGGGACATAATAATTTCAATCAAAGGAACTGATGCATTATGGGCAACTTTTATTGCTTCAGTTAATAGTATATCTCCTGGAGAAAATATTGATTTTGAAATAGTTAGAGATGGAAGTGTTATTCCTTTAAAGATAGCTACCGTTCTTAGACCAGCTGATTAAATTACTGGTTCACGAATAATCTCAGCGCCTAACTTATTGAGCTTTTCCTCAATACACTCATACCCTCTATCAATGTGGTAAATGTCCTCAATTTCAGTTCTATTTTTTCCAACTAATCCAGCTAGAACTAAGCTTGCTGAAGCTCTTAAGTCTGAGGCTGTGACAGAAGAGCCAACTAAATTAGCAACCCCCAAAATTTTTGCTTTATTTCCATCAAGTTGAATATCAGCTCCCATTTTTTGTAGCTCCACTACATGCTGGAACCTATTTTCAAAAACATTTTCTGCAATCATGCTTACACCCTTAGCAATTGAATTTAATGCCATAAATTGCGCTTGCATATCAGTAGGGAAACCAGGAAAAGGCGCAGTATCCAGGCTACAAGAAATTAGTTCTGTCGTCGTTGCATCAACTTCCACATAATTTTTGCCTGCGTTAACAACTACCCCCATTTCCTTGAACTTTTGAATTACTGGTTCTAATAAATTTGATTCAATCCCCTTAACTTTTATGTGTCCGTTGGTTATAGCCCCAGCTACTAGATATGTGCCGGCTTCAATTCTGTCAGGCAAGATGCTCCACTCTACTTTCTTCAGCTTATCAACACCTTCAATCTCAATAACCGACTCTCCTGCACCTTTTATTTTTGCGCCAGCTGAATTTAAGAAATTAATTAAGTCGACAACTTCAGGCTCTCTTGCGCAATTGCCTAAAATAGTTGTGCCTTTGCATAACACTGAAGCCATTATTAGATTTTCAGTGCCAGTCACTGAAATTTTTGGAAATTCAAAATTTGTTGCATTAAGTCTATCTGCTTCTAGGTAAATAAACTTTGAATCAGTGGTTATTTTTGCACCCATCTTTTGTAGCCCAGCAAGATGAAAATCAATGGGCCTACTTCCGATATTGCAGCCTCCAGGTTGTGAAATTTTTGCTTTTCCATATTTTGCAAGCAATGGCCCCATAACCAATACTGAGGCCCTCATAGTTTTAACAAGCTCATATCTTGCTTCGGGTTTAGTTATCGAAGATGAATCTATTTCTATACCATTCTCTGCTTCAAATCTTATTTCTGATCCCATTGAATTTAAAAGCTCAAGCATTGTTGAGATGTCTTTTAGATGTGGCAAATTGAAAATAGATATCGGGTCATCAAATAATATGGTTGAAGCCAGAATAGGCAGGCCAGCATTCTTAGCGCCAGAGCAATTAACTTCGCCGTGCAATTGAATGCCACCTTTAATTATTAATCGCTCCATAAATTAACTACTAAATAGCTCTTCACTAGATAATGGTTGCCATGATTGTATGGCTTTATCTAGATCATTGCTTTCTCTTTTCAAAACTCCCTGAAATTGATTCCTAAATGTCAGGCCTAAGTTTATTCCATCAATAATAATATTCACTATTTTATATTCGCCATTTTTATCTTTATAAATAGTAAATTTTGTCATAAAGGAGTAAGAGCTTGATGATGAAAATTTTACATTAACCTCAAATGTTTTATTTTTATTGACTTTGATATCTTCATCTGTTGTTAGATCATAATCTTTAAACTCAAGCAAAGTAGTCACATAAGTATCTAAAAGGAGTTTTTTAGTTCTGTCTTGAAATCTGGTGATTTGATCCTCACTTGCCTCAGAATAAGCTTTACTTAGAATCAACCTTGAGACCAACCTTACATCAACCATTGGTTCCCATATATTCTTCAATTTATTCTTAAATGCCTCAGGGTTATCTTCATAATCTGAACCTTCTGTCTTTATAACGGTCAAAAAGTACTGGGCATTTTTATCAATAAATGAATGAATTTCTGGGATTCTTTCTGCTGATAAATTGAATGAAAAAATAAAAAGAAATATTAATTTGTAGCAAAAAAATCGTAACATGGTGTAATTATAGTAGAAATGAAAAAAATTAATTTCCAAAAAGAAGCAAAAAAGGCACTTTTAATTGAAGCTGAAGAACTGTTTAACTTTTTAAACTCAAAATCCTTCCAAGTAAATGATTTTTGTGAACTCATATACAAATGCAAAGGGAAAGTTTTTCTGACTGGTGTGGGGAAATCTGGCCATATCGCAAACAAAGTTGCAGCAACTCTTTCCAGTACAGGAACACCATCTTTTTACATCCATCCTGCAGAAGCACTTCATGGCGATGTAGGTATGGTCCAAAAACAAGACTTACTTATTGCATTTTCAAAATCTGGTGAGAGTAGTGAGATAGTTGACCTTATTCCAGCTATAAAAAATTTGAAAGTAAAGCTGTTATCAATCACAGAGAATAAGCTTTCCACAATTGGTAAAGCCTCAGATTGCCATATTGAGGTTAAAGTGAAGAAAGAGGCATGCCCAAATGGCCTAGCGCCAACCTCAAGCACCACAGTTACTCTTGCACTTGGCGATGCAATTGCTGTGGCACTGTTGAAAGCAAGAAAATTCTCAGAAAAAGATTTTGCTAGATCTCATCCTGGGGGAAAACTTGGAAGGAGGTTGATGCTTAAGGCGTCAGATATTATGACCAAGATCAATGATGCGCCACTGGTTGATCAAAGTGAAAGCATTAGAAATGTTTTAATTAAGATATCAAAGAAGAAGCAAGGTTTTGCTTTAGTTAAATCAAATAATTCTAAAATTTTAGGAATATTTTCTGATGGAGACTTAAGAAGAAGCTTAGAAAAAAGAATTGATATCGATAAGATGGCTATAAAAGATGTGATGACGAGATCATTTAAAACAATAAGCACAGATAGTCTTGCAGTCGATGCTGCTAAATATATGCAGGAAAATAAAATATATAACCTAGTAGTTACTGAGAAAAGCACAATTGTTGGTTTTCTTACTATGCATCAAATACTGGAATCAAATGTACTATAAATTTCTAGTTCCATTGCTGGCTGTCTTTGTAATGAGCATATGGAGCCAAGAGTATGAAATAACATCAGAATCCGTCGAAATAGATACATCGGAAGATCTTGTTATCTATAGTGGAGGTGTGAAGTTTACTTCGAGTCAAATAAACTTTACTTCAAATAAATTGATTATTGATCAAAAATCAGAAAAGTTTTTTGCTGAAGGCAACCCCATATACATAAGCTATGTTCAAGATGCTGATGAAGTGACCGGGAGCGCACAAAAACTTGAACTCATTGAGGGCACGCTTTCATTAAAAGGACAGGTAAAACTAATGCGAAATAATAATAAAATTAGCTCAGATTCAATCATCATAAAACTTCAAAAATGATTGCGACTCAAGATATCAGCAAAACCATTAATAACAAAAAACTTTTTAAGTTTATAAATCTAATCATAGAAGACAGGAAAATTACTGGACTCTTAGGCGCTAATGGAGCCGGTAAAACGAGTTTATTTAGAGCAATTGCTGGATTAACAAAAATTGATGCGGGGAAATTAATGCTTAATGGAAAAGATGTTACAAACCTTAACCTTGAGCAGAGAGCAAAATTGGGATTAAGTTATGTCCCACAAGAAAATTCATTATTTGAAGAATTAAGCTTAATTGAAAACATAAAGCTAGTCATGGAATTAAAATTCAATGCCATTACTATAGATCAGGAAAAAAAATTAAGTACCTTGCTTGATAAGATGGGGTTAAGCAAAAAAGCGGATACCAAAGCTAAATTTTTATCAGGCGGGGAAAAGAGAAAGGCTGAAATCTTAAGATCAATATTGCTAGATGCAAAAGTGCTGCTGCTTGATGAGCCCTTTGCTGGAGTTGATCCTATTTCGGTTGATGAAATTAATAAGATTCTTAAAGAACTAAGTAAAGACATTGCAATTTTCATAAGCGATCATAATTTTAGGGATGTTATTAATGTTTGTGACAAAATTATCCTTATGAATCAGGGAGAAATCCTATCAGAAGGAGACCCTGCTCAGATCTCCAGCGATCCTTTGGCTAAGAAATTTTATTTTGGTGAATAATAAAATTTAAAATAATCCTGTAAAATAGCCGCATGGCTTATCAAATTCCAGAATCAAAATATGAACTGATTCAGTCAGCAATCAATAATCCTGAATACAAAGCAAAGCTTACAAGAGTGCTTTCAGAAATGACTGCTAGTGAGCTGGCTTATGTAATTGAAAATTCACCTTCACAGGAAAGAAAAATTATCTGGGATCTGATTAAACTTGATATCGAAGGAGAAGTCCTGGGTGAATTAGATGAAAACCTAAGAGAGGAGTTATTAACCGAGATGAAGCCTGAAGAAATTTCTTTAGCAATTAGCGATCTAGAAGCCGACGACTTGGCTGATATCCTTCAATCACTGCCTGAAAAAATTACTAATGAGGTTCTCTCATTAATGAACTCTAGAGATAGAGGAAGAGTTGAAAATGTCTTGGATTTTCCAGAAGAAACAGCAGGCGGGCTAATGAATACTGATGTAATAACAGTTCGAGCGGATAATTCCATAGAGCTTGTCTCAAGATATTTAAGATTTTTAAAAAATATTCCCCAAAATACCGATGATATTTATGTCGTAAATAAGCATGATGAGTATTTGGGCATTCTACCAATAACAAAAATTTTAACCTCTGACCAAAATATGACTGTAAGAGAGGTTATGGATACAGAATTTCAACCAATTGCCTCTTCGCTTAATCAAATAGACGTCTATAACATGTTCAAAAATAAGGATTTATTTTCAGCTCCAGTAGTAGATGAAAAAAATAAGTTGCTTGGAAGAATTACAGTGGATGACATAATTGATATTGCAGTAGATGAAGTTGAACAAGACTTTATAGGGCTTGCGCAAATTGAAGATGATATATTCGCCTCTCCTAGGAAAGCTATCTATACCAGATTAATCTGGCTATCCATTAATCTGCTGACTGCAATCATGGCATCATTTGCAATAAGCTTTTTTACAGAAATATTAGACAAAATAATATATGCAGCTGTTTTAATGCCAATTGTAGCCAGCATGGGCGGCATTGCAGCAACGCAAACCCTCGGCATCTACATAAGAGCCGAAGCATTAAGGAAATTAAACCAAAAAAGTAAAAATTATCTTTTTAGACGAGAGTTTATCGTGGCAATTGCCAATGCCATATTCTTCTCCATAGCTATATTCCTAATTACAAATTTTTGGTTCGATGATCTCAGACTTTCACTTGCCATTTCAGGGGCAATGATTATCAATTTATTGGCTGCTGCTATCTTTGGTTTTATGGTCCCAAGATTTTTAAGGAAATTAGGCTATGATCCAGCTATTTCTGGTGGAGTTGTAATTACAACTGTGACTGATATCTTGGGATTTGTTAGCTTTCTTGGCATCATCAGTGTCCTTATTGTTTAGGAATAACCTTAAGATCTTCTATGTTCCCTTTAATCTGATATCTAGTAGAAAATAATTTGTTGTTATCTTGCTCAATTAAATTAGATAGCACTGCCGCTCCAGCTGCAGCAGGTATATTGCCGATTAGCGCAAAATACCATGGGATATTCTGGGATAAATTTGTATCAAATACTAAATTGAGGTCATAGGTATCGAGATATTCTGCTTCTGTGCTGACCGTGCCTGAGATATTAGCTTCGGCTGACCCAAACCCCAAATTAATATTATTAATATTTATAAAATTATCGCTATCTATAAATAAGTTGGCTTCAAGATTATCAACAAGAATGTTTTCTGTATTTAACTTCTCAAAATCTAGGCTCAATAAATCTAAGATATTTGATCTAATGTCAATTAAAGACAAAACGCCTAAAATTCCAGGAGTAAATGTATTTTCAGTATAAATGACATTTGTTCCAGTTATATTCAACAACCCGCCCATGCTTAAATCACCTGACCCAAGATCATAGAAACCATTATTTAGAGAAAAGTCTAAACTTTTAAATGTTAAGCCTTCAGGAGTAAGCTCATTCTGCTTTAAGGCAGCATTAATATTAATGTTCTCAATTCTAGTGTCTTGCAAGTTGAGAAAGAATTCGCTTCCTTTATCTCTATTGACCTCGAAAAAATTTGAGTTAATTTTTGATGGATTAAATCTTATGCCTTTTCCAGAAATGAGTATTTCCTCTGGCAAATCAAAACCAAATACATAGTCATTTTGTCTAAAAATTGTCTTTTTGCCACCAACTGAAAACAAACTATTTGCATCAGAAGAGGTAAATTGCCAGTATGGATCATAAATTTTTTGATCGCTGTACTCAGACCAAAAAGAAGAGCCATAAAGATCGAAATGAAATTGAAATCTTTCATTGGAGTGTTTCTTTGAAATATTTACTTTACTAAGGGAAAGATTTTCCTCCTTAATTTCCTTAGAAAACAATGAGAATGAATTGCTGTTGATGTAGCTTTTAGCTTTGCTTGTAGAAAGATCTAAATTATTTAGATTTATCGAGACATCATCAAGATATGCAACTGAGTCAAAAATATTCTGGCCATCTAAAGACATATAAGATAAAAGCAAATGGATAGTTTCGCTCCTAAAATCTGCACTCTTTAAAAAATCCGTTGTCTCCTTGAGGGTTTGCGGAAGTGTTGGTATAAGTCTTTCTGAGCCTGCTTGTTGATTTAAGCTTATCTTAAAATAATCATTGAAGACGAAGGAGGCATATAAAGATTCGTTACTAGTTTTTGAAAGCAAGTAACTTTCTGGAATATTAAATTTCTCAATAAAATCTAAAACAATGAATCCTTCTAATTCAGGAAACTGAAATCTGTCAAAACCTTTAATATTTATCTGGCCCAAGGATGAGTTAATTAGCAATTTTAACTGTCGGTCTAAAAATATTCCTTTGCCATAAAGATTATTTATTTCTTGCAAATTCCCTGGCAGGATAAGATTCAAAGATGAGAAACTGAAACCAACAAAGCCATTACCGGAGATAATATTATTGAGCTGCAAATTGGCAAATCTCAAATTCTCAAAGCTAAAATTACTAAACTTAGCATCTTCTACAAAGTAATTTAATGTATTTGATTGCTGCTCAGATTGTCCAAAAAAATTAACATTGCCATTTTTAATAATTGATTCATTAAGATAAAACTTTTTAGTGATTAAGGTGTTAATAAAATCTACTTCTACGCTTATTTCTTCTGCACTAAAAGTTGCCTCTTCACTTATATAAGATAAATCACTAGCTTTAACCAAAATGCCTGTCAAGCTTGGCTGAACACTTAGATCGGTGTAGACAATATCATCTCCAATGGTATTTTGAATAAATAGCTTTGACACATAATTGATGCTCAAAGAAAAAATCGTAAAGTAAAACAGAGCAACAAGAATCGATGAGATGTATAAAAAAAATCTAAGGGGCCAGATTAAATATTTTTCAGCCATTTATCCCTCTGTAGAATAAAAATAATCATCCAAAGCAAGCAAACCCAAAAAGTGCTGATAAAAATTCTGCTATCAATTAATGCAAAACCCTCGACCAAACCGATACTTAGATTCAATAAGATGCTTATTAAAGCTAAATAAATTAACTGTATAAAAAGTGATTTCTGAATCCACCTAACAATGGAAAAATTTAGGTATAAGCCAGACAGAAAATAAATTGCAGTATAGGGTCCAACCCATTCCATAAAAAATAAATCAACCATAAAGCCTTGAAGAATAAAAAAATAAATTTTTGGATACTTAATATTGGTTGCAGCCATCAGCAAGAGATGCATTAAAAAAATATCAGGAAACAAAAACCATAAATTAAGGCTTAGCAGCAAGTAATTTATTCCAATACAAAAAAGCGTTTGCAGGGTTAGGATCAAATTATTCATGTATTACCAATTGCTTATTCATAGAATTATATGGGTCAAAGAATAAATTAATTATGAGAGCTTGTTTAAAGTTTGAGCCCTCTGAATTAATAATTTTTTCAAGCCTGCCTACAATCTGCCCTTCTGGATAGATGCCATCAAAACCAGTAGTAAAAAAGGTGTCACCCTCTTCATATTGGCTATTTTTAGACTCATTTTCGCATATTATCTGCCTAGGTTGGCCAGCTCCTTGAGCTATACAAAAGAACCCCATGCTATTTTTAATTGAAATATACTCCTCAGGGTCACTCACTAGTCTAACCTCAACTTCATCAAATACCCTTGATTTGGTTTTACCTACAACGAAACTACCTTGTGTTATGGATCTAGGTATTTCATCAATCACCTTATCAGTAGATATATATATCCGATGTTTCCTGCAGCATGAGTAGTTGCCCTGATCAAAACCAGAAACATAGGCTGTGAATTCTTTAAAACTGGAATTGGTGTTAACTGAGTATGATTTTTTGTTTTCTAAAGAAAGAATTTCTAAGTTTTTTTCATAAATATCTTCTTCTAGCTTTAGAATTTTATTTTCCAGCTCAAATATTTTTTCACTTTCGAAGGCTTTAATATTATTAAATAACTCACCAAAAAAAGACTGAGGCAATAAGAAGGTCTTCTCTAAAAGTCTTTGAGATTTTTTATTTAAATCAAAATAATTTGCAAGGAAAAAAAGGATGAATATTAAGACTAAGGAGGATAAGGTTAGCTGAATTTTTTTTCTTGACGGAAGATTTTCTGTGGGCATTACTCTTCGGCAAACAGATCAAAGTCTTTATCCATTAGCGCTAAAGCAATCCCTCCTCCTCGAGCAACACAAGTTAGCGGATCCTCAGCAACTCTTGTCGGAATGCCTGTAGATTGTTCAATAAGCGTGTCCAAGCAATGCAATAAAGCTCCTCCGCCAGTTAAAACAATACCATCTTGAGAAATATCAGCTGCAAGTTCAGGTGGTGAAAGCTCTAAAGCAGTTCTTACAGATCGAACAATTGCAGAGGTTTGATTCTCTAGAGCTCTAAATCCATCTTCTTTCTGAAAAACTACAAGCTCGGGAATGCCTTCAGCTAAGTTTCTCCCTCTAAATTCAAAAGGTTCAAAATCTTTCTTACAATTTAAGGTTGCACAACCTACTTGTAACTTAATTAATTCTGCAGTGGACTCTCCAATTACAACGCCAAACTTTCTTCTTACATAGGCCTGAATTGCTTCGTCAAATTTATCTCCTCCAACTTTTAATGATTCTGAGTAGACAATGCCATTGAGGGATAAAATAGCAACCTCTGATGTGCCTCCGCCAATATCTATAACCATGCTTCCTCTTGGCTTGTCAATTGCTACTCCTGCTCCTAATGCAGCTGCTATCGGCTCTTCTATGAGCTTTACCACACTAGCTCCTGCAGATAAGGCAGACTCTCTAATTGCTCTTTTTTCAACCTGAGTGGCTTTTGAGGGAACACAGATCAGCACTCTGGGACTTGGCGCCAGAATTGAGCTGTTTGAAACTTTTTTGATGAAGTGCTGTAACATCTTTTCAGTAACATTAAAATCTGCAATCACCCCATCTCTAAGCGGTCTAATTGCTTCCATTTGGCCTGGAGTTCTTCCAAGCATTTTTTTTGCATCATGACCAACAGCTACTACCGTCTTTTGTCCACTTCTCTCTTGTATTGCTACCACTGATGGTTCATCTAAGACAATGCCATCTTCTTTGGTGTAGATCAGTGTATTTGCAGTTCCCAAATCAATTGAGATATCATTGGAAAAAAGACTTCTTAAAAATTTAAACATTTCTTTAATTAAACTCTATAATAACCAGAACTTTATAGAATAAGGCTTTTAATGGATAAAATCGAGTTAAAAAATCTATTATTTTTGGCAAGAATTGGTGCCAAAGAGGAAGATTATCCGCAGATCATAGACAAACTTAAGAAGACATTTGCAATGATCGACCAAATGAACGAGCTTGATTTAGATCAATACGAACCTCTTAACAATCCTCTTGAGCTTACCAATGTAAGTCGTGCAGATGAAAACAACAATAGAAATTTAAAGCAAGATTTCCTTAAGAATTCAGCAAAATCAGACAATGACTTTTTTGTTGTGCCCAAGATTGTAGAATGAATTTCAAAGACATAAGACAGAACTTCAGAAATAAAGATATTTCGGCAAAAGAGCTGACATTAGAGAGCATTAATAAGGCTAAAGAATCGTCGAATTTAAATGCCTTCATCAGCATTTTTGAAGAAGATGCCTTAAAAAAAGCAGAGCAAATTGATAATAATTTTGAAACATTTAAAGATTTGCCATTAAGTGGAGTGCCAATAGCTCATAAAGACATCTTTTGCACCGCCGGAAAAAAAACAACCTGTGCCTCTAAAATGTTGGAACACTTTATTCCACCTTATGAATCAACAGTAACTCAAAATTGTCATGAGGCAGGATCAATTATGATTGGTAAAACAAATATGGATGAATTTGCTATGGGTTCATCCAATGAAACCAGTTTTTTTGGCCCAGTTTACAATCCTTGGGGTGAGTCTCTTGTTCCAGGTGGCAGCTCAGGTGGTTCGGCAGCTTGTGTTGCAGCCAATATTACCTCACTTGCCACTGGCACAGATACCGGAGGTTCAATTAGACAACCCGCTGCATTATGTGGAATAACTGGTTTGAAACCAACCTATGGGTTGGTTTCAAGATGGGGCATGATTGCCTTTTGCTCGAGCATGGACCAAGCCGGACCTTTTGCTAGAGATGCTTTTGGTTGTGCAGCCCTCTTAGATGCCATGGCCTCTTACGACAATAAAGATTCAACTTGTGCACCCCGCAAAGAAATTAACTATGAAAAAGCGCTAACACAAGATTTTGGCAAATTAAAAATAGGCATACTCAAAGATATTGATAAATTGGGTATTTCTGAGGAAATACTGAAAGCTTATGAAAATTCAAAAACCGTCCTAGAGCAAATGGGGCATTCCTTTGTAGAACTCGATTTTTCAGAACTCTCATCTGGTATATGCTCATACTATGTTATAGCGCCAGCAGAATGCTCATCCAATCTGTCTAGATTTGATGGCGTCAAATTTGGACACAGATCGACTGCTGACAATATCAATGATTTATATTTAGAAACTCGATCTGAAGGCTTTGGTGAAGAAGTGCGCAAAAGAATATTAATTGGAACTTATGTTTTATCTGCTGGATTTTATGATGCCTATTATCGCAAGGCCCAAAAGGTAAGAAGAATGATGAAATCAAAATTTGATCAATTCTTTAATGAAGTTGACCTAGTCTTTCTGCCAACCACGCTTGATCAAGCGTTTGAAATGAACAGAACCAGCTCAGACCCAAACAGAATGTATAAAGAGGATCTTTTAACTATCCCAGCAAACTTGGCTGGATTACCTGCTATTTCCTTCCCCAATGGGCTGGCCAATGAGCTACCGATAGGAGCTCAGTTTGTGGGCAAATATTTTGCAGAAGATTTACTCCTCAATATCACACATAAACTTCAGGAGGTGACAGATTGGCACAAGATAACACCTTAATTAACGGCTGGCAGCCTGTCATAGGTCTTGAAGTCCACGTTCAACTGACTACCAATACCAAGCTTTTTTCACCCGCCCGCAATCAGTTTGGTGAGGAAGCTAATACTTTAGTTGATTTAATTGACTTGGGCCTTCCTGGGGTTCTGCCCGTGCTGAATGAAGGAGCTATTAAACAGGGTATCAAGTTTGGGTTAGCCACTAATGCTGAGATTGCCAAAACTATGGTGTTCGACAGAAAAAATTATTTTTATCCGGATTTGCCTAAAGGTTATCAAATCACACAATTGCATTACCCTATTGTAAAAAATGGCGCAGTAGACATTGGGGGGAAGCAAGTACGTATTCATCAAGCCCATTTGGAAGAAGATGCCGGCAAATCAATGCACGATGTCTACGATGACGAATCGGTTATTGACCTTAATAGATCTGGTGTGCCACTGCTTGAAATTGTTTCAGAACCTGACATTAGATCAGCTGAAGAAGCGGTAAAGTATCTAAAGAAAATTCACCAAATAGTAACTTATTTGGATATTTCAGATGGCAATATGTCACAAGGCTCTCTCAGATGTGATGCCAATGTCTCAATTATGCGTCCTGACGATAAAGAGTATGGTACTAGGGCTGAGATTAAGAATATCAATTCGTTTCGCTTTGTAGAAAAAGCCATTAATTTTGAAATTAAACGACAAATTAAACTCCTTGAATCTGGAGGTAAAGTTGAGCAAGAAACAAGGCTATACGATGCTGTGAAAGATGAGACCCGGTCAATGAGAACCAAAGAATTTGCTAACGATTATCGCTACTTCCCCTGCCCAGATCTGGTTCCGTTCAGCATCTCAGATGAGCTAAAAAAAGAAGTGCAAGCCAATATGGGAGAGCTGCCTGAACAAAAGCAAGCTAGATTAATGGAGACTTATGAGCTAAGTGAATACGATGCCGGTGTTATTTGCGCAGATAAAAATACCGCTGACTTTTACGAAGCAGTCGTTAAAGATGCTAACCCTGAGCTGGCAGCGAAATGGATTATTGGTGACCTCAATGCCTTATTGAATAAGAATGATATCAATTTATCTGATAGCAAAATAAGCGCCAATAACTTCTCACAGTTAATTCAAAAAATTTCTGATGACACCATATCTGGCAAAATTGCTAAAGAGGTTCTTGAGGAAATTTGGGAAAGTGGTGAAGATGTAGCCAAAGTAATTGAGAGCAAGGGTCTGCAACAAATCTCTAATGAGGGTGAGCTTGAAACAATTGTTGATCAAATAATTGCTGATAATCCTTCGCAAGTAGCTGCCTACAAGTCAGGCAAGGATAAATTGTTTGGCTTTTTTGTGGGTCAAGCAATGAAAGC
>JAYPTH010000008.1:0-52258 GCA_038133485.1 Gammaproteobacteria bacterium
GCAGCCTCTTCTTGAGTTTTTAAAATTTCTTTTTCTTTTCTAATTCTTTGTTGTTCTTTCTTTTTATTTTCTATTTTTTCAATTTCTTCTTGAGACATGCCAGATCTTTTAACCAACATCTCTACAGTATCACTAGGTTGCGCTCCCACTGATAACCAATATTCATATCTCTCAATATTTAGCTTTATTTTCTCTTCACCATCTTTTGCTATAGGGTTGTAAAAACCAATTTTCTCTATAAAAGCACCATCCCTTCTGCTTCTTCTATCGGAAACACAAATATGATAGAAAGGCCTTTTCTTTGCCCCTGCTCTAGAAAGTCTTATTACAACCATTTTTAATGTATAATATTTGAAAATGGCATTTTACACCTTTTCTTACGAAGATTCACAAATTATTTCTTATTTTCTTAATTAATTTTGGATATTTCTAATTTTGATAATTTTGATCTATTTGTTGCAGTAATTTTGCTGTTTCTAATACTTTTA
Organism: Gammaproteobacteria bacterium; assembly: GCA_038133485.1. GTDB lineage: Bacteria > Pseudomonadota > Gammaproteobacteria > Magnimaribacterales > TMED112 > TMED112. Next base: position 489 of record JAYPTH010000008.1, read on the forward strand.
TCTGCTTTTTTTTCGAGCTCTGAAACTTCGTTGATGACGCTAAACCAAATAAAACTGGATAGTGCTGAAGAAAAAGGTGACCTTTCCGCAAAAAGGGTTAATAACTTAAGATCTAAAATCACTGAAGTCCTGGGTGTTATTCTTATTGGTAATAATTTAGTAAATATATCTGCTTCTGCCCTTTTAACTTATTTCATAATAGTTAGATTTGGTGATCAGTATGTTTGGGCTGGCACCCTGATCCTAACGATAGTTGTTATCGTGTTTGCTGAAATAGCTCCAAAAAATTTTGCAACTAAGAAACCAGAATCAATAGCCTATCCAGCAAGCAGACCCTTGGAAGTTTTAACAAATATATTTGGATGGTTTGCAAAGATTCTCACATCAATTGGAAATGTAATTACTGGCACAACTAATGAAGAGAATTACTTTTCTAAAAACCTAAATAGAGAAGAGCTTAAATCTGTCTTGCAAAAAGATACTGAAGAAGTTGAACAAGATGAAATGACAGCACTAAAGTCGCTGCTTGAACTAAATGAACTTACTGTTGAAGATATTCTGATACCAATTAATGAAGTTATTTCAATTAAAATTAACGATGTAGATTTTGAAAATCTACCCGATAAAGATATCTTTTTTCCTGTTTTTGATGACAAATCAGAAGAAATCCTTGGATTTATTCATTCAAAAGAAGTCATCCAGCTTGAGAACATGGGGGCTTCAGCTAAAGATTTGCTCATTGAGCCTTATTATGTCCCTGAATCAACTTCTCTATTTGCCCAGTTGAAGCAATTTCAAAAAAGTGGAAATGAAATTGGTATGGTAGTTGATGAATATGGAAATTTTACAGGAATAGTCACACTTGAAGACTTAATTGAACAAATAGTCGGACGTCTAAATCAAGAAGATAGTAATGCGGGAATACTAATTAATGATGATTTTTCAGTGACGGTTGACGGATCAATAAGTATACGAGAGCTGAATAATCATATGTCATGGGATTTACCAGAGGACGGCCAAAAAACTATCAGTGGTCTGATTACCGACGAAATGGATATGATACCTACTGCTGATATATGTATAACTATAGACAGTTATAAACTAGAAACACTGGGCATTGAAGACAATCTTATTAAAGCGGTGAAAGTTAGCAGAGTCTCAGTTGAAGACTCTGCTTAAATTGTTTAGTCAATGTAAACTAAAGCGCCATAAAATATGGTTAACAATATACCTGAATGAATTACTGCCTTAACTGATTCAAACCATTTTCTCATTTTTCCAAAAATAGCATTTAATTCGATAAGCAGGATTACTAAAGCGCCAACCCATAAAGAAGAGGTTTCCCAGCCTGGACCATAATCACCTGCTAACACCAATGCATCATTACCTGAGTTTATGTGTGCTGAATAAATCATAAAGTAAAGCATTGGGAATGAGAAAAGTGTGTTTGTTCTTGAAGCCAAGGCTGCTTTTGCACCAGCTTCCGCAGCATCAGGAGTCCCAGCTATCACTTTCTTTTGATTGGGCCAGATAATTAACCAAACATTTAGGAACATAATGGTGGCCATTGTTGCTCCTAATGATATGCCAACATTGTATGCTCCTGGTATCTCAGATACATAATAAAGGAGGTATAGACCTGTTAAAAATGTAAATAAGGCAGCCCAACGAAAATACCATAATGCATTAGGCACTAATTTTTGTAATGCATCTTTTTTACCTTCTGGTGAAGCCTCTTTTAAATAGCCAGATCCAACAAAATTGAAGTAATAAAGTAAGCCTATCCATGTAATTCCAAATAATACATGAAGAAATCGATCTATCTGTGATAAAAACTCATACATAATTTTTCTCCCACATCTTTATTCTAATTCAAGAATAAAAAAAAGGGAGCATAAGCTCCCTTTAATAATAACTATTAACAGACTACATCATGCCGCCCATGTCTGGCATACCGCCCGGCATGCCTCCTGGACCTGCTGGTGAATCTTTTGCAGGCAACTCTGACACCATACATTCTGTAGTAATCATCATGCCTCCAACCGAACCAGCTGCTTGCAGTGCAGTTCTAGTTACCTTTGCAGGGTCAATAATACCCATTTTTAACATATCGCCGTATTCTCCTGTAGCAGCATTAAAACCTGCATTACCTTTTGAATTTTTGACATTCTCAGCAATTACAGAAGCTTCTTCTCCAGCATTGCTTGCTATTGTTTTCAATGGATACTCAAATGCTCTTAAGGCAATATTAATCCCAGCTTGCTGATCTTCATTGTCACCAACAAGAGAGCCAATTTTTTGTAAGGCTCTAATTAATGCAACACCACCGCCAGGAACTACACCTTCTTCTACAGCAGCTCTTGTAGAATGAAGAGCATCTTCTACTCTTGCCTTTTTCTCTTTCATTTCAACTTCAGATCCTGCTCCAACTTTAATCACAGCAACACCACCCGCAAGCTTTGCCACTCTCTCTTGAAGTTTTTCTCTGTCATAGTCAGATGTTGTTTCTTCAATCTGAGTTCTTATTTGTTGAACTCGGCCAGAAATCATCTCTTGAGTTCCTGCTCCATCTACAATAGTTGTATTCTCTTTATCTAAAACTACCTTTTTTGCAGAACCTAGGTCTTCAATAGATGCTGTTTCCAATGCAAGTCCTACTTCTTCAGAAATCACTCTGCCACCAGTTAGAATTGCAATGTCCTCCAGCATAGCTTTTCTTCTATCACCAAATCCTGGCGCTTTACATGCTGCGACCTTAACAATACCTCTCATGTTATTTACAACTAATGTTGCTAGCGCCTCTCCTTCAACATCCTCAGCAATTATTAATAAAGCTCTACCGGCTTTAGCTACTGACTCTAGTAGAGGAATAAGATCTTTTATATTGGAAATTTTCTTGTCAAATAACAGAATAAATGGATCTTCTAGAACTACGTTCATCTTGTCTTGATTGTTGATGAAGTAAGGAGATAAGTATCCTCTATCAAACTGCATACCTTCAACTACATCAAGCTCGTTTTCAATCCCACTGCCTTCTTCAACGGTAATTACGCCTTCCTTGCCGACTTTGTCCATGGCTTCTGCGATAATTTCTCCAACATTTGTATCTCCATTAGCAGATATCGATCCGACTTGTGCTATCGCCGAACTATCTTTGCAAGGAGAAGAAAGTTTCTTAACTTCTTCAACTGCTGCCTGTATTGCTTTATCAATACCTCTTTTCAGATCCATAGGATTCATGCCAGCTGCAACTGACTTCAAGCCTTCGTTAACTATTGCTTGTGCTAAAACAGTTGCTGTAGTTGTACCATCTCCAGCTTGATCACTTGTCTGTGATGCCACTTCTTTTACCATTTGGGCACCCATATTTTCAAACTTATCTTCTAATTCAATCTCTTTAGCTACTGAAACTCCGTCTTTTGTGACTGTTGGAGCTCCAAAAGATTTATCTAAGATTACATTTCTACCTTTAGGTCCTAGTGTTACCTTAACTGCGTCTGCGAGTGTATTTACGCCCTTTAGTAATTTTACTCTAGCGCTTTCACCAAATTTAACGTCTTTTGCTGCCATTTTTCCTCCTATTTAATGACTCCAAATATTTCACTTTCATTCAAAATCAATAACTCATCACCATCAATTTTTACTGTATTTCCGCCATACTGGCCAAAAACAACATGATCCCCTACTTTAAGATCTACAGGAACCACTTTCCCGTCTTCAGTTTTCTTGCCAGGTCCTACCGCTACAACTTCTCCTTGTTGAGGCTTTTCTGTAGCAGAGCCTGGTAATACTATTCCACCAGCTGAAGTTGTTTCTTCATCTTGTCTTCTTACTACGACTCTATCTTGTAATGGTCTAATTTTCATTTTTTGTTATCCTCCAAATAACTAGCTTTTATTTAGGTGTCAGGTATTTTTTTTCAAGTATTTTTTTATGAAAAAATATAATACAAATCCCCCAAATACTCCTAAAGAATTGGCTATTATATCCATATACTCATAATTCCTCAATCCAGTTAAACCTTGTAAATATTCAATTAATATTCCAAACATGATCAGCAATACCAATAAAAATAAAGTTGAGCTATTTCTGCTAGCCAATAGACCAATAAAAGAAACAGCTCCATAGATAAGGAAGTGAATTAACTTATCATCTACTGGAACTGCGCCTTCAATATTGAATAATGACATTAATAAAACAATTAACAGGAGAGCAATGGTGCTAAGCTTTAGGACATTTTCGATATTAACTTCAGAATTTCTCACGAAAAAATATGAAATCAATACTGCAGGAATGCCCACTAAACCACAAAAAATAAAGAAATTGTAGTAATTGAATGATTCAACTAAAAACCCAGAATAACCTCTTAAAATCATTCCTGGAATTAACATTAAAGAAGTAAAAAATGCATGCTGAATTGCAGTAAAATTTCTGTTAATTAGACTAACTAGATATGCCAAAAAACTTGCGGTTGCGAATGCCTGAGCAACAGTATCTGCAAAATTAATTAAAATTAAATTTTCAAAAGTAGGATATAAGTAGAGAAATGAGAACAGCAGGTTTGTGCCTAAGATTAAGATAGACCCTATGAAAAGACCCAACTGCAAAGAAAACTTATTAATAATTGTTGCAGCGAAGAGCGCTCCAAAGAAAGTTGCAATAAAATTACCAAAATTCTTTGCTGCCAGATCCTCTCCACTAAAACCTAAGTCTGTATATAATGGGTAGACCATAAAACCTAAAACCTGGTCAGAAATTCTATAGAATGCAATAAATAGCAGTATTAAGATTAGATCTTTTTTTAGTAGTAAATTTTTTATAGCCTCTAAAAGTTGATTGAAACTAGTTAAATTCAATTCACTCTCGGCGACTCTTTTTGATAAAAGAGTAACTGATGATAAAGCCAGGAATATCAAAGATATGATTTTTAAAATCGTTGGCCAATCTAATGTGGTCTCTTGAGAGAAGATTATTCCCCCCAATAGATATGACCCCATTCTCCACCCTATGACATATGTACTAGCCAAGTTTGCTGCTTCATAAAATTTATCATATTCAACTCTGTAGGCATCCAAAGCGATATCTTGGACTGAACCAAAAAAAGTAATTAACAAAACAAAAAGAACAATGCCAAGGTATTCCGATCTAGGGTCTATGGTTGATAAAAAAAATACAGAAATTCCTAGAAAAAGTTGTGATAACAACAGCCATGATCTTCTTAAACCTAGTAAATTATGCAACCAGGGCAATCTAATTTTATTGATTAATGGAGACCATATAAAATTAAATGCTACAATCAATCCGCCTAAAGAAAGTAAACCTATATCCGATAAATCTAGGCCTTCTACTCTTAGCCACCTGGAAAGCGCAGCACCTGTAACAAAATATGGCAGAGAGGCTGATATTCCAAAGAAAATGAAATTAATTGGCAGCTTTTTAAACATTTTTTACCTTATCCCATATAAAATTTTCTCCAGGGTCTAATTTTCTCTCTGGAGCTACATCTGAATGCCCTACAACACTTATGCTTCCATAGTTATTTTTAATTAGGGCTAGAATATTATTTAATATTTCATATTGCACTTCTTCAAATTGTTCTGAAATACAGCCCTCCATTTCAATTCCGATTGAAAATTCATTACAATTTTCTCGTCCATTGAAAGAGGATTTTCCCGCATGCCATGCGCACTTATTAAAAGGCACAAATTGGATCACCTCTCCGTTCCTTCTGATAAATAAATGTGCGGATACCTTAATGCCTTCAAGAGAATGGAAAGAATGGTGTTTATGTGTGTCAAGTTGATTTAAAAAGAGCTCTTCAACATGACAATTTTCATAACATCCTTCAGGCAAACTTATACAGTGGATTACTACCAAGTCTATATCCTCAGTTCTTTCAGAAAAATTTGGTGAATTAATTTTATTTGCAGTACTAAGGTAGTGATTAATAATTTCCATAATTAATTTTAACTTATGGAAAATGATATTAAAGCTAATCTAAGATTACGTCAGAAAGATATTTTGCTGTATATGTTCCCAGAGTCCAACCCAAATGACCATGACCTGAATTATAGAAGATATTTTTCCTCTTAGATGCCTGCACTACTGGCATCATATTAGATGTCATTGGTCTTAAGCCTGTCCATGGTAAATAACTTTCTGTGCTTATTTCTGGAAAGTAGCTATGAACCCAATCAAGAAGAGGCCTAATTCTATGTTCTCTAATATCTTTATTGTAGCCATCAAGTTCAGCTGTGCCTGCTACTCTTAAGCGATTACCTAATCTAGCACATACAAGCTTATTTGATTCATCTTTTAGAGATACAAATGGCGCAAAAGCTTGAGACTCTTCATCCAGATCTATGGTTATTGAATATCCTTTGACTGGATAAATTCTAAATTTATCGCCAAATTTCCTCTTAAAATACTCTGTATTCACCCCTGCACTAATTACAACTTTATCAAAAATAAGTTCTTCATTATTTGTTGAGATAATTGGCAAATCTGCTCCCTTGATCTGGTTAACTTGCTGATCGTATTTAAATTCAACTTGGTATTTATTCTTTAAAACTTTTCCAAGTTCTATGCAGTATTTATGGATATCACCAGTTGCGTCAGACTTAGTATAAATACCACCAACTATGGATTTATTGTGAGATAGAGTAGGTTCAAGTTCTTTAATTTGCTCAAAGGTTAGATGCTCCCATTCTACACCCATCGATTCGACCCATTCCTTTTTTAAACATGCTTTTTCTAGATCTTTTGAAGACTGAAAAAACTGTAAAATTCCTTTTTGAAGAAAATCAAACTCAATTTTTTCTTCCTCAATGATTTTTAGATATAAATTTCTCGATTTTAATGCCATAGAAAAAACTTTTTCTGAGTTTGATTTGTGTTTACCACTCAAACTTGTGTAAAAAAATTCACTAAGCCAAAGATATTTTGAAATAGTATCGGAGAGATCAAATAGGTTTGGCAGCGGTCTCACATATAAGGGCGCGTCTTCCTTAAACATCCATTTAATGCCTCTTGAAACATAGGTCCAGTTGGTCCATGTTTCTGAATTACAGACACTTATTTGCCCACCATTAGAAAAGCTAGTTGACATTCCTGCGTACTTTTCAGAATCAAAAACTGTCACTTTGTGACCTTTTTTTGCTAAAAAATAGGCTGAATTAATTCCAGTAATTCCAGCACCTATAACAGCGATATTTTTCAATTAGCCAACTCCTTAGGTAATTTAAAAGTGATATTCTCTTCGTTACGAGAAATTTCTCGCACTAACTCATAACCCTTTTCCTGTAAAAATAAAATTAAGTCTTGAACTATATTTTCTGGGGCAGATGCTCCCGCTGTAATGCCGACTGAGTGTGCATTTTCCAGTAAGCTTAAATCTAAATCATTAGGATTATCAATTAGGCATGAAGCAGTCCCACATTTTTCAGCTAACTCCTTTAATCTGTTTGAATTAGAGCTAGTTTTTGAACCAATAACTATTACAAAATCTGACTCCAAAGATAATTGCTTCACAGCATCTTGTCTATTTTGTGTTGCATAACAGATGTCATCAGCGCTGGGCCCTTTAATGTATGGAAAAGACTTTCTTAAGGATTCTATAATCTCAGCTGTTTCATCTACAGACAAAGTTGTTTGGGTTACATAGGCAAGTTTTGCTGAATTCACTTTTAATTTTTTTATATCTTCAACAGTTTCTACTAGAAAGATATTAGTATCAGAATCTTTTGGATGTCTTCCAAGAGTGCCTATTACTTCAGGGTGACCTTTATGTCCAATAAGGATAATATCTCTTCCATTTCTAGCATGTTTTTGCACCTCTAAATGTACTTTTGTAACCAATGGGCATGTTGCATCAAAATATTTGAAGTTACGTGATTTTGCTGAGACCTCAACTTCTTCTGAAACACCATGTGCACTAAAAATAGCAATAGCATTATCAGGAATCTGCTCAACTTCTTTTACAAAAGTAACACCCATTGACTCTAACCTTTCAACTACATTTTTGTTGTGAACGACATGATGTCGTACATAAACAGGTTCGGAGAATTTTTGTAGGGATTGCTCAACAATATCAATTGCTCTTTCCACTCCGGCACAAAATCCACGAGGGTTGGCTAAAATAATTTGTTTTTTCATGTTGATTTAGTATTTACCAGTAAAGTATATACAAAAATAAATGCGCCTAGCGTAATAAAAAAATCTGCAAAATTAAAAATAAAAAAAGAGAAATCACCAAGCCTTAGATGAAAGAAGTCAGTAACTTCTCCATAAAAAATTCTTTCAATGAAATTACCCGTACCCCCGCCTAAGATAAGAGTTAAAGAGATCTTTTGGTTTTTATTTTCTGAATTTTTCATCTCAAGATAAATGAATACTAAAGCTATAAAGATGAGCACTGAAAGAATAATTTGACCATTTTCTCCTAAATCACTGAATAAACTTAGTGCAATCCCAGAATTTTTAACTAATAACAGATCTAATATAGGCAATAGGGTCATTGGCTCAAGATAATAGTTTGATATTAGAAATTTTGACCCAAGATCAAAGAACAATATAAAACAAAAAAAATAAAAGTAATTCAATTTAAAAAAAGCCTCTATCTTCACCCTCACCATTTATATTTGAGTCACATCTTTCACAAATATTTTGTGTATTTAATGTTGCTACCTTATGCCAACATCTAATACATTTCTTACCAGAGGATTGAGAAATTTTTATCTCTTCTTTTTTGCCGATATTGATATCACATGAAGATGCTATAAAGAATTTATTGATCTCAGGCTTGAATTCCTTTAAATCCTCATAATCAGATTTTCCTAGGGTAATTTCAATATCAGCATCAAGAGCATTTTTTAAGTTTCCCACTTGCCTCTCTGCTTCTATTGCTTGATAAACTCTTGACCTCAGAGATAAAAGTTTTTGAAGTTTTGCATCATCACGCTCACTAAACTTTAATGGCTCAGTCTCCCATTCAGCTATAAAAATTTCATCTCCTTTTCCAGGGTTTAGTTCCTCGTAGAATTCAAATGCTGTAAATGAGAGTATTGGGCTAATGCTCTTTATTAGAATTGAAAGCATCTTATCTATTGCATATTGTGCTGATTTCCTTCCTAAGGAATTAGCATTCATGGTATAAAGTCTGTCTTTAATTATATCTAGGTAAAGCCCACCCAAATCATTCACACAAAAATTTAATACTTTTGAAATAATCAGATGGAAATTGTAATCCTCATAGTGCTTTATGATCTCATTTTGCAATGAATAAGCTTTTCTGATCATAGCCCTATCTAGAAATAATAGATTTTCTTGGTTGAATTCTCTATCAACACCACTGAGATTAGAAATCATAAATCTGAGAGTATTTCTTATTCTTCTGAATCCATCAATTGAGCGGTTGAAAATATCTTTTGAAAAAGCCATTTCTCCCCTGAAATCTGTAGAAGCTATCCAGAAACGTAGAATGTCAGCCCCAGACTCAGCAATTATCTCTTGGGGCGATACAACGTTTCCAATAGACTTAGACATCTTTCTTCCTTGCTCATCGACAACAAATCCGTGTGTTAGAACTGATTTGTACGGTGCCATTCCTTTCATAGCGATTGATGTTAATAATGATGATTGAAACCAGCCTCTGTGTTGATCACTACCTTCAAGGTAAAGATCAGATTGAACATTAGGGCCAAAATTCTTGTCCATTACACAATAATGAGTAACACCCGAATCAAACCATACATCAAAAATATCTTTTGATTTTTCATACTCTTCAGAAATATTTTTTAGCTTCAAGGTTTTCCATGAATCTATACCTTCTTTCCTTATAGCATTTGAGGCCTTATTGAATATCTCATTTTGGCTAGCATGCAAATCTCCTGAGTCTTTCTTGTATACTAAAGTTATTGGTATCCCCCAATCCCTTTGTCTTGAAATGCACCAATCCGGTCTATCTTGAAGCATTATTTCCATTCTTTCTTTGCCCCAAGATGGTATAAATTCAATACTTGAAATAGCGTTCATTGCTCCATCTAGCAGACCAGATTTAGACATAGATATAAACCATTGTGGCGTTGCCATAAATATTAATGGTGTCTTATGTCTCCAACAATGTGGGTAGCTGTGGCTGTAATCTTCTAAGTTTAATAGTGCCTTCATTTCAGCAAGCTTCTCAATTACTAAAGCCTCCACCTTCCTTACATGGATACCAGCAAAAAATTCAATTTCATCTTTATAACAACCACTCATTGATATTGGGTTATATGGTTCGATATCATTCGCTTTGCAAATATTAAAATCATCAACTCCATGAGCAGGCGCTGTATGCACAAAACCTGTACCTGTTTCAGTGGTAACATGATCACCACTCAAAACTGGAACCTCTTTGTTAAAGAGTGGATGGATAACTGAAATGTCTCTTAAAAATGAACCACTCAAATTAGATTTAATCTTTTCAAAAATCTTCTCTGACCATCTTTCTTTACACTGATCAACTAAATCAGTTGCAACTAAGATATGCTCCTCTGCAACTTTGAGTATTGAATAATCAATATCTTTATTTATGCACACTGCCTGATTGCCAGGTATTGTCCATGGTGTTGTGGTCCATATAGCTAAATTTAAATCTCCATTTATTTCTTCTGATATAGCTGCTTGAATTTTTTCTTTGCTAGATTCTGTAAACTTAAATTTGACGTCAATAGACTTTGATACTTTATCGATATATTCAACTTCTGCTTCTGCTAATGCAGAAGAGCATTCTAGACACCAGTGAACCGGCTTAAAACCTTTTTCTACATGGCCGTTATGATATATCCTTGAAAAGGCATCAATTGCATCAGCTTCGAAAGATGTATCTAAACTTGCGTAACGGTTTTCCCATTCACCAAAAACTCCAAGTCTAACAAAATCATGCTTCTGTAAGTCTATCTGCTCCGCAGCATACTCGCGACACATCGCTCTAAATTCTTCTTGTGGCAGTGTTTTCTTTTTGCTTCCAATCTTCTTTTCAACCTGAAGCTCAATAGGAAGACCATGACAATCCCAGCCAGGAATATATGGTGCATCAAACCCAGAAAGTGTTTTTGACTTTATAACTATGTCTTTTAAAACCTTGTTAACAGCATGGCCCAAATGAATTTGCCCATTTGCATATGGCGGACCATCATGAAGGTGAAATGTTTCCTTACCTTTTCTTGCATTTCTTATTTTGCTATAAAGACCCCTTTCATCCCACAACTTAAGAATCTCTGGCTCTCTTTGATTTAAACCAGCTTTCATTGGGATGTTGGTATAGGGTAGATTTAATTTAAGATCAGGCTTCTCACTCATTTCTAGAAATTATATTTTTTGCATCCTCTATATCTGCTTTTATTTGTTTTTTTAGATCTTCAATCGATTTAAATTTGATTTGATCTCTAATTTTACACAAAAACACTACGCTGAGTTCTTTATCATAAAGATTTCCTTCAAAATCAAATAGGTTTATTTCTAGTGACTGTCTGTAATCGTTAAAGGTCGGTTTTGGTCCAAAATTAGCAATTGCATAGTAGCTGCGATTTTCGTAAAAAGTTTTACATAAAAATACACCGCTAAAACAAAAATCAAAGTTATCAATATTTATATTTGCGGTAGGTGTTTCAATTCTTCTGCCTATTTGGTTGCCAGTTAAGACTCTTCCAGTTATCACATAATCTCTTCCTAAAAGTGTTTTTACTGTTTCAAAATTCCCAAGCTGCAGCTCTTCTCTAACCCATGAACTGCTTACTCTTTTATCATTTTTACTTACATCATTTAGAGTGTTAAATTCAATTCCTGATACATTGCATAACTCCTTTAGAAAATTAACATCTCCTCCTCTATCCTTTCCAAACCTAAAGTCTTCCCCCACCATCAATATTGAAGTGTCTTTAGATAAATAGTTAGTAAAAAAATTCTTTGGAGAAAGCTTCCTGAAACTCTCATCGAAACTTATTTCAACAACTTCATCGATACCGTAGTTATTTAAATATTCTTTTTTGTCTAGACTGCTTAATATTCTTTTTTTGTCATGTTTAAAAAATTCAAATGGATAAGGATTAAAAGTAACTAGTTTAGATTTTAAATTATTGCTCTGCGCATTTTCTCTTACATCACTTAATAGCTTTTGGTGACCCAAATGAATCCCATCAAAATTACCAACTGTCACCACATATCTATCCATTTATCTGATAAGTAGTTGAAACAAAAAAGAGCATTATTAACAAAATTATAATCGCTGATAATAGAGCATTTTTACTAAATAACTTGTAAAAACAAAGCCAAATGACTGACAAACAAAATACAACTATACCGCTTATGCTTGTTGCCAGTGCAATTCCAACATGGTTTAGGTCGAAAATATACACAAAAACATAATTAAAAATTATATTCATTAGTAGCGATACTAACCCCAGCCACATCACCATTCTGGTTTTAGCAATTGCAAAATAGATGCTATTAAAAAACTTATTGGACATTAAAAATGGCAGACCAAAAGCATAAGCTAATAGGCTGGATGCTGTTTGGGTGGTATCAAAGCTAACAAACTCACCTCGCTCAAAAAGGAGCTTAATAATGGGTTCAGATAGAAAATAAAGTCCTAAAAAAGCACCGAATCCTATTAAAAGAACTGAAATAAATCCTACCCATATATTCTTGTTCAAACCTTTAGAATCATTAGCTTTAAATAGCTCGGTAATATTGGGGAGAGAAACCAATGCTATAGCAACACCAAACATTCCAAGAGGTAGCTGAATGATACGCTCTGAGAGATACAACCAGGTCGGGCTTCCCGTAATAAGGAATGAGGCAAAAACTGTGTCAACTAAAATATTAATTTGGTAGATACCAGCTGCAAAAATAGCGGGCAAAAGCCTATTGAAGAATGTCTTTAGGAGAGCAGGATCAAATTTAAAATCAAGAGTAGGAAAATAGCCGAGATTGATTGTGTAGAATAGATTTAATAGCAACTGCAAAAAGCCAGCAATCAAGACAGATGCTCCAATTACATTAAGAGAAAGGTCTGTGAAAGATACAGCAAAAAGTATTAAGGTAATGTTAAAGATTATTGGTGTAGCAGCTACAATTTGAAAATGTTTTTTTGAGTTTTGGATAGCACCAAAAAATGCAACCAAAGATATAAGAAGTATGTAAGGAAAAACTATCCTTAAGAAATAAGCAGAATCTGTAAATTTACTTGGATCGGAAATGAAACCTGGGGCAAATAGGCTAACAAACACAGAAGGGAATAAGCCAACCAATATAACAAAAACTGAAAGCACTAAAACTAGCAGTGTGAATACTTGATTAAGGAACTTGGTTTGCTGTTTATTCGCCTCAATAATGCTTGGAACGAGTGATTGGGACATTGCTCCTTCACCAAAGAAACTCCTAAAAACATTAGGGATTCTAAAAACTACAACAAAAATATCATGTATGCTGCTTGCACCAAGATTTGAGGAGAGCACAAGGTCTCTAAGATAACCAAAAATTCTTGAAATAAAGGTAAAAAACGAGAAACCTAAAGAAGATTTCCAAAACTTAGATATATTCAATTGTTTTACTCTTTCTCAAAATCGATAGATATGGAATTAACACAATACCGCAAACCAGTTTTCTCTTTGGGACCATCTTCAAAGACATGCCCTAGATGGCCATCACAATTGGCACATAAAATTTCAGTTCTAGGTCTTCCAAAAATTGAGTTATCTTCTTCATATTTAATTGCACTTTCATTAGCAGCCTCAAAAAAGCTTGGCCACCCACAACCAGCATCAAATTTAGAATCTGATTTAAAGAGTTCTGCATTGCAGTTTTTGCATTTGTAAGTTCCATCTTCAAAAAAACTATCAAATCTTCCAGTGAATGGTCGCTCAGTACCTTTATCTTTCAGAACAAAAATTTCCTCTGGTGTAAGATTCTCATTTATCTTTTTCATTAGGCTAATTGTAACTTGTTTTAATATTCAGTTGATTCAACATAGGCTTAAATTTGTTTTGAAGTTTCTTTGTTAGGCTTATTTGGTTAAATCCATATCTATTGTTGTAACTATCTCTAATATTTTTAAAGTTATTTTTTGAGAAGACATCATCTTTTGGGTTATAAATTTTTAATAATAGTGAAGTTGGAAAACCATATTGTTTAATATCTTCTTCCAACTCTTGGGGTGAAATGTCCAAAACCTTAGTAACTGAAAGCTCTCTTGGACCATCATCCTCTCTCCTCAGAAAATCTAATATATTTTTATACGCCATTCTAGTCATCTCAAATCTTGCTGATTGAGAGTGGCCTGCGATATGGGGAGTTGAAATATAGGCTGATTTATGAAAATTGGCATTTATATTTGGCTCATTTTCAAATACATCGGAAATTATTTTTACACTGTCTTGTCCTAGAAAATCTTCTTCCTTCACTACACCGCCTCGTGAAGTATTGATAATAAATGTGTTATTTCCCATTTTTTTTAAAAAATTAAAATCAACAATATTCTTGGTGGGATGTTTGCCATTATCAGTCAATGGAACGTGCAATGTAATCAATTTATATTGATCTAGGCTCTCTAAATTATCGATTGTCGAAAAACTATATGGATCATAGACATCGAGATCGTATCCAATATATTTAAAGAAATGTGAAACTTGCGATCCAATATTGCCATGTCCTATAACTAAATATTTATCTCTGCGACTAATGGAACCCTCTTTCAAGAGTAAAGCAATACTTGAAAAAATATATTCTGCAACTGCAGTAGCATTAGCTCCAGTTGAAAATGCATAACTAATGCCCTTTTCCTTTAGATAAGCTTTATCTACATGATCCTCTCCAGTAGAAACTGAACACAGTAATTTTATATTTGAGTTAATCTTTTTATTGTGAGTTTTATAGGTTGATCTAATAACAACTATTGCCTGATCTTTGACTGAGGATATATCAAAACTTTGATCATCAAAATAAATGATAGGAAACCCCAAAGTTTCAAAAAAAATATCACAGTAAGGAATTTTTTTATCTATATATAAAGTTACTTCTTTGGCCATAGCAGTGTTTTTAACCAGCCAAAAAAGGAATTTTCTTTTGTCATGCCTTTTTCAATGGTTAGTAAATCTTCTAGATAAGTTGAAGATTCTGTGAATAAACTTTCTCGGGTAGTAAAATCCTCTTCATCAAGCTGTTTGATAAATTTAGCTGGATTGCCGGCATAGACGCTGTTTGGTGGTATTTCGCCGGTAACTACCGAGCCTGCACCGATAATTGAGTTCTTGCCTATTTTTGACCCTTTCAAAATTAAAGATCTTTCTCCAATCCATACATTTTCTTCAATAACCACTTCCTTTGGGCTTGCCACATAATCGGTTCTATCATAAATACCATGCCAATCTGAGTCAGTAATTGAGACATCACTGGCAATCATGGTAGATTTGCCTATCGTAATCTTTTTTGCACAACGAATATTTATTCCAGGTGACATCAAAACGTAGCTACCAATATACAACTCACCATTTAATTTATCCGTTTGCCAAGTTGAAAGGTCAATTTTTTTATCCGAGGCGCAAATGATGGTTACGTAATCATCAATATGGATATTTGAGCCAAAAATTCGTAGATGTTGTGGTTTTAAGATCATTACATTCTTTCCAAAATTGGTAAATTTTGGTTTCAAGAAATGATGGATATAAAACGCGCTAAAGGCATTGAATAATTGTTTCAACCAAAAGGGTCTTTGCTCTTTGTTAATGATCTGCTCCTTCCCAAATTATAAGCTAGAATACATCTAGCGTGATTGACCTTAATGTAGCAAATTTTTACCAAGAAGCTAAAAAATTTTTAGCTATAGGTGTACCCATTTTAGGGACGCAAATAGTGATGTATGGCCTGACTACCACAGACTATATTATGGCTGGTTACTATAGTGCTAATGATTTGGCTGGTTTAGGTTTGGCAGCTTCAATCTTCAATCCTCTCTATTTTTTAACGGCAGGGGTTATGTTTGGCATCAACCCCATCATTGCGCAACTATACGGACAAAAAAACTTTGAGGAGATTAAGTTAAAAACAAGAAGGTTTTTGTGGGCAGCCCTTATTATTGGTTTTTTATTTTATCTAGCGTTAAGTAATGCTCATCTCATTTTTAATTTAGTTGAGGCTGAGACTGAAATAAAGCAAATATCCATAGAATATTTGACGATTATTTCTTATGGAGCAGTGCCAATGACTATATATCAAGCACTACGTGGCTACAGCGAGGGTATCACAGAAACAAGAACAGTTTTCTTGATCAGTTTTGCAATATTCCTCCTCAATATACCCTTTAATTATCTCTTTATTTTTTACTTTGACATGGGTGGTGTAGGTTGCGGTTATGCTACTACCCTTTTAGTAATTCTGGGTTTAATTTGCTTCTGGTTAATCACGCTTCTTTCAGAAAAATATGAAGAAACAAGACTGTATGGCAAGTTTATTGGTCCAGAATTAAATAGCTCTATGGAATTATTTAAAATTGGTATGCCAATTAGTTTTGGCGTATTTGTCGAACTAAGTATGTTTAGTGGGGCAGCTTTAATAATTTCTTTCTTTGGAGCCACTGCATTAGCAGCACATACAATTGCTTTAAACCTTGTGGGTTTATTATTTATGCTTCCTCTGTCGCTAGGTTTGGCTTCAGCAATTCGCATTGGTAATTTGGTTGGAGAAAAAAATTATGCTCAAGTGAATTATGCAACCAATCTCTCACTAAGGATCTCTCTTTTTATTGCCTCTTTAAATATGTTAATAATTTTGCTTTTTGGCTCATTTTTAATCTCTATATATACAAATAATTTAGAAGTAGCGGTGATGGCTTTAGTTCTGCTGTACTATGCCATAGTATTTCAGATACCTGATGCGCTGGGCTTTTCTGCAATTGGTTCTTTGAGAGGTCATAAAGATACCTTTGGTCCAATGGTTAATCTAATAATATCTTATTGGGTGTTTGCTTTGCCCTTGGGAATATATTTTGCATTTGGTGATGGTAAGTTCATACCCAATGAGGCAGAAGGTATGTGGGTAGGCATGGTGATTGGAATTGCAATCAGTGCAATATTGAATCTAAGCCGCTTAAGAGCTAAAAAAAGACAGCTAAAGCAGCTCTTTTAACTTGAAACCAATATTGTTAAGGTCTGTTACTACGCCAACGCCTGCTGACTCTAGTGCTTTAAATTTGTCTTGAGCTGTACCCTTACCACCAGAAATAATTGCACCTGCATGGCCCATTCTTTTCCCTTTGGGTGCTGTAACTCCAGCAATATATGAAACTACTGGTTTTGTTATATTGGCTTTTATATAGTCAGCAGCTTCTTCTTCTGCAGTACCGCCAATCTCACCAACCATAACAATCGAATCAGTTTGCTGATCTGCTTCAAACATTTGCAAGCAATCAATAAAAGAAGTCCCATTAATTGGATCTCCGCCTATACCTATACAAGTACTTTGCCCAAGGCCAGCATCAGTAGTCTGCTTAACAGCTTCATAAGTTAATGTGCCTGATCTCGAGACAATTCCGACAGATCCCTTTTTATGTATAGAAGCAGGCATAATACCAAGTTTAGCTTCGCCTGGAGTTATCACCCCTGGGCAATTAGGGCCAACTAACCTTACTTCAGGAAATTGTTTTAATACATTTGTGACTTCAATCATATCTATGACTGGAACACCCTCGGTGATACAGATTATTAAACTAATCCCGGCCTCTGCCGCTTCAATAATTGCAGCTTTAGTAAATTTTGCTGGTACAAAAATTACACTAGTATCGGCACTTGTTTCTTTGCAAGCTTCTTTTACTGAATTGAATACTGGCTTCTCCAGATGTGTTAAGCCGCCTTTACCTGGCGTCACGCCGCCTACTATATTAGTGCCGTATTCTATACATTGCTCAGCATGCATAGTTGCTTGCGATCCTGTGAATCCTTGGAATATAGCTTTGGTATCTTTGTTAATTAAGACACTCATTTTACTAACTCCACTATTTTTTGAGCTGCATGCTGGAGAGAATCTTCTCCAATAACATTCAGGCCTGACTCGTTAAGAAGTTTTTTTCCCTTTTCTGATTGATTTCCTTGTAATCGCACAACAATAGGAACATCTACACTTCTTTCTTTTATAGCGTCAATAATTCCTTGTGCGATTAAGTCACACCTTACAATGCCACCAAAAATATTTACTAGAATGCCCTTAACATTCACATCGGAAAGAATTAGTTGGAAGGCAGTAGAAACTCTTTCTTTTGTTGCAGTACCCCCGACATCAAGAAAATTTGCTGGCTCACCATCATATAATTTAATAGTATCCATTGTTCCCATTGCTAGACCAGCACCATTAACCATGCATCCAATGTTTCCCTCAAGAGCAACATAACTTAAATCACTCTGCTTAGCTTCATACTCTCTTTGGTCTTCTTGGGAAGCATCTCTAAGAGCTACTAAATCAACTTGACGATAAAGCGCATTCTCATCAATGTTGATTTTTGCATCTAGACAGTGAAGATTTCCCTTATCTGTGATCACAAGCGGGTTAATTTCTAAAAGACTTAAATCCTTGTCTTTAAATAAAAGACAGCAGTTGTCAACAATACTTTTAAATTGTTCCGTCTGAGATTCATTAAGTTTAAGTAGTTGAGCTATTTTGAAAATTTCTTCATTAGAGATTTTAAAATTTTCATTTAGTTGCGCTTTTAGTATTTTTTCTGGGTTGGTTTCAGCCACCTCCTCTATATTCATCCCACCAGCTTCTGAGACTATCATGGAAATAGATTTAGACCCCCTATCTACAACTAAACTCATATAAAGCTCTTTATCAATATTGGTTAATTCCTCAAGCGAAATAACATTAATAGGTAGGCCAGCACTGTCAGTCTGAATAGTAACAATCTTTTTGCCAAGCCACTCTTCCACAAAATCTATTACATCTTCATATGAACTGCATAATTTTACGCCGCCAACTTTTCCTCTCCCACCAGTGTGTGCTTGCACTTTAGCCACACAACCATTTGAAAAATCAATTAAATTTAGCGCTTCATCAATATTGTTTCTGTCTGTGATTATGCCTCTCTTTGAAACGGGTAAACCATAAGTCTCAAATAGCTCTTTAGCTTGATATTCGTGTAAGTTCATTAATTTCCGATATGAATTGCTTGCTTATTTACAGCCAATGCAGCTTCATGCAAAGCCTCAGAGACAGTTGGATGACTAAACATGGTTAGACCAAAATCTTCTGAACTTGCAGAGAATTCCATCCCTATAAGACCTTGTTGCAATATTTCAGCAGCACCGTTGCCAAAAATTTGTATTCCTAAGACTTGGTCTGTTTCTTTATCAGCAAGTACTTTTACTAGCCCTGCTGAGTCGCCTGCTGCTAGGGCTCTTCCACTTGCTGCAAAAGGAAAGTTTCCCTTATTAAACTCAATACCCTCAGCCTTAAGGTCTTTTTCTGTTTTTCCTACCCATGCTATTTCGGGATGTGTATAAATTACAGATGGCACTAAATCATAATTCACTTCCATCTTCTTGCCTGCAATTCTTTCTGCAGCCATAATCCCCTCTTCCATCGCTTTATGAGCGAGCATTGGGCCTCTTACAATATCCCCAACTGCATAAACATTAGCTAAAACTGTTTGACAAAATTCATTCACTTCAATGAAACCTCTTTCATCAAGTTTTAGCCCGCAATCTTTCCCAAGCAAGTCATCTGTAAATGGTCTTCTGCCAACAGCTACTATTACTTTATCAAAAGATTTTTTCTCTAACTTTCCTTCTATTTCAACTTCGAGAGCCACAGTATTTCTTGAAGTTTTCGATCCCTTAACAAAACATCCAAGATTTATATTTAAATTTTGATTTTTAAACTCCCTCTCTATAACCTTAGCTACATCTCGGTCTAACATAGGAAGCAACTCTTTCTCCGCTTCAAATATTTCAACTGATGAACCTAGCCTTGACCATACACTTCCCAACTCAAGCCCTATAACTCCTGCTCCGATTATGGCAAGTTTTTTTGGAACTTCGCTAAGCTCCAATGCTCCTGAACTCCCTATAACACTTGTACCATTCCATGGAACGCTTGGAATGTTTATTGGTCTTGAACCAGCAGCTAATATAATATTTTTTGCAGTATAAGTTTTCTTTTTCCCCTTACTATCTACTACTTCAACTGTGTTAGCATTTAATAATTGTCCCTTTCCGTGTAATGAAGTTACTTTGTTATGGGAGAACAAATGTGAGACCCCTCCTGTAAGCTTCTTTACTATTGCATTTTTTCGATCCATCATCTTAGCAATGTCTAGCTTTGGCTTTCCAGCTGAAATACCATGCTCTTCCAACCCAGATTCTAATTGATGAAATTTATACGATGAATCTAGAAGAGATTTTGAAGGAATGCAGCCAACATTGAGACAAGTTCCTCCCAATTTAACTTTATTGTCATCAGTTGAGTCAAACTCTACACATGCAGTCTTTAGACCCAGTTGAGAGGATTTAATTGCTGCAACGTATCCTCCAGGTCCTCCGCCAATTACTAATACATCAAAATCCATCTAAACTCCTAACATCATTGATTCTGGTGACTCCAGAGATTCTTTAATTTTAACAAGGAATGATACTGCATCTTTTCCATCAAGCAACCTATGATCATAAGTTAAGGCTAAATACATCATTGGTCTTATTTGGATTTCACCGCCTACAACTACAGGCCTTTCCTGTATCTTATGCATACCAAGTATTGCTGATTGCGGCGGATTAAGAATTGGAGTTGAAAGCAGAGATCCAAATACTCCACCATTTGAAATAGTGAAGGTACCTCCTGTCATTTCGTCAATAGATAATTTTCCATCTCGTGCTTTGATAGAATATTCAAGAATTGCTAATTCAATCTCTGCAATGGACAGATCTTGAACATCACGCACTACCGGCACCACCAACCCTCTTTCAGTAGATACGGCTACCCCAATATCTTGATATCCATGATAAACAATATCTTCACCATCTATTGAGGCATTTACGATAGGCATTTCTTGAAGTGCAATAGAAGATGCTTTCAGAAACATACCCATGAAACCAAGTTTTACATTAAATTTTTTCTCAAATGTATCTTTATATTTTTCCCTTAGTTTCTTAACTTCAAATAAATCTACTTCGTTGAATGTTGTCAAAGATGCTGTTTGGGCTTGCGACTCCAACAGCCTATTAGCAACAACAGCTCTCAATCTTGTCATTGGAACACGGTCTGATCTATTTGTATTTAAATCTTTCTTAGATTTGTTTTGAGCTGGTTTTGCTTCTTGAGGAGCTTTCAAAATGTCGGCTTTAGTGAGTACACCCTTTTTTGAACTTGTTGCAACATTTTCTAATGAAATTTCTTTTTCATTAAGAAGTTTCTTAGCAGCTGGACCCATTCTAAATCCCTTAGAAGATGATGATTCTTCTACTTCTTGATTGATTATCTTCGGTGTTTTGGTTTTAGTTGGCTTTATTGGCTCTTCAGTTTCAGCTTTTTTTTGTTTTTTCGGTTGAGGTCCTTTTGTAAAATTGCCAATGACTTCTGAGCTTTGTATAGTTGAGCCTTCCTCAATCAATATTTCGTTTATTGTCCCATCCGATGGTGCGGTCACCTCAATTACGACCTTGTCAGTTTCAATTTCAGCTAATACATCATCTTGTTTGAATGACTCACCCTCTTTTTTTAACCAATTTGATAATGTTCCTTCAAAAACAGACTCTGGAAAAACAGGAGATTTTATATCTTCAGCCATGGTGTATATTCTATTACTGTAACGCTTTCCTAACTATCTCTTTTTGTCGTTTTTGATGGTATTTTTGATATCCGCCTGCTGGAGCTGCCGATGGATTCCTAGCAATAGAGCTTAACTTGTAACCTTTTTTAGTCTCATTTAGCACTTTTTCAATTCTATGTCTTATCATCAACCAAGCACCCATATTTTCTGGTTCCTCTTGAACCCAATAAAAATCCTTGCATTTAATCTTCTTGGTAAATGAAATTAGCTCAGATTCGGGAAATGGATAAAGCTGTTCAAGTCTTACTAGTTGGATATCTTTGATGTCTTTCTTATTAATTTCAGAAACCAGGTCAAAATAAACTTTGCCACAACAAAGTATCACTTTCCTTGGTTGATTATTTATTTTGTCAATAATGATGTTTTGGTATGTACCTTGAGATAGATCTGATATATCTGAAGTTGCCATTGGGTTTCTAAGTAGACTTTTTGGGGTAAGTACTACTAGAGGCTTTCTTTGTGGTTTTACTGTTTGCCTTCTTAGTAAGTGGAATATCTGTGATGGAAGCGTCGGGACACAGACTTGAATATTGTCATAAGCGCACTGCTGTAAGAATCTTTCTAATCTACAGCTAGAATGCTCAGGCCCTTGACCTTCATACCCGTGAGGCAAAAGCATTGTTAAACCAGACAACCTGCCCCATTTGGTTTCTGCACTAACTATAAACTGATCTATAACTACTTGAGCGACATTAGCAAAATCACCAAATTGAGCTTCCCAAATCACCAAACCCTCTGGCCAAGTTGATGAATAGCCATATTCAAAACCAAGAACTGCTTCTTCGGATAATAAAGAATCATATATTTCAAATTTCTTGTTGCCATTATTAAGTTTAGATAGCGGAACGTATCCTACGCCAGTATTCTGATCTTTAACTACCAGGTGCCTGTGGGAAAATGTTCCTCTTCTTGAATCTTGGCCTGTAATTCTAACTGGGTAACCTTCAGCCAAAAGAGTTGCATAAGCTAGCATTTCCGCAAAACCCCAATTGATCTTTTGTTCTCCTTTTGCCATTAATTTTCTTTCTTCATATAGTTTTTCAACTTGCTTTTGCATAACTAAATTTTCGGGGAACATAAAGCAGTACTTAAGCGCTTCATCTAAATTAGTTTTGGTGACAGCAGTTGGATATGATTTCTTAAGGTCTGGTTTTAGGTATGGTGCCCAATCAAAGTACATGGATTTATCAGGATCCGTAGCCATAGATAAGGCAACAAGTTCGCCTTTTTCCATATTTTGCCTATATTGAGATTTAAAATTTTCAAATTTTTCAGCATCGAGAATATTTTTTTGTATCAAGTGTTCAGAATAGAGTTCTGTGACACTTTTTTTGGCTTTTATCTTCCCATACATTAATGGCTGTGTAGCAAAAGGTTCATCGCTTTCGTTATGGCCTCTTCTTCTATAGCAAACAAAATCAATGATTATGTCGCGTTTAAAGGTGTCTCTAAATTCAACTGCAAGCTTGGCTGCCATAACACAAGCTTCAGGATCATCACCATTAACATGAATTATTGGTGCCTCAATCATTTTGGCGACATCGGTACAATATTCTGTTGATCTGGCATCTTTCTTTAAACTGGTAGTAAACCCAATCTGGTTATTCACAACAATATGGATTGTGCCTCCAACTCCAAAAGCTCTTGTCTGAGAGAGTTGTAGAATTTCCATGACGACTCCTTGACCAGCAAAGGATGCATCACCATGCATCAAGATTGGAACCACCTTATCTTTCAATTCATCTTGTCTTCGATCTTGACGAGCCTTTACTGAACCTAAGATTACAGGATTCACTATCTCTAAATGAGAAGGGTTGGAGCCTAAAGAAAGGTGCACTTCACCTCCGCTTGTTAATATATTTGACGAAAAACCTAAGTGATATTTTACATCTCCTGTTCTGGCATCATGTGCTTCAAGCTCTTCAGCAAATTCTGAAAATAATTCACTTGGTTTTTTACCCATGACATTAACAAGAACATTTAGCCTGCCTCTGTGAGACATACCAAGACATATTTCCTTTACACCCTTTGACCCAAAATCTTCTATCAAAGTATCTAGCAACGGTATTAAAGACTCTCCTCCTTCTAACCCAAACCTTTTGGCGCCAGGGTATTTTGAAGCTAGAAATTTTTCTAAGCCCTCAGAATCTACTACTCTTTTTAAAATTTGCTTTCTTTCATTATCATTAAAATCATAAGGTGTTGCTTTCCCCTCAATCTTATCTAAAAACCATCTTCTGATCTTGCTTCCACCTATATGCATAAATTCATATCCAATCTTAGATGCGTAGGTAAGCTCAATAGAAGCTTTAATATCTTTTAGTTTGACAGCTTTGCCCTTTTGAAAATTAGTTAAAGAGAAGGAAGTTTCTAAATCTGCCTCAGACAGATTATGAAAAGACAATTCTAAATCAGAAATGGATTTTTGTTTTCTTAGATTAAGTGGATCAATATTTGCAATCTCATGTCCTCTTCTTCTAAATGCATTTATAAAATTCTGTACCTCTGAGCTCTTCGGTGACTCCAATACAGTAATTTCACTATTTGTTGGAATTCTTTTTGGAATAAAATTCTTATACTTCTCTTTAACTGAGGAGTGACTAATTTCTTTTTGCCCATTGGCTATAGAATCGAAATAGCTTCTCCATTCTTCGGCTATTTCTTCAGGGTTTTCTATGTATTTTTCGTAGAGTTCTTCAAGATAAAGTGAATTACCGCCATATTTAAAACTTTCTTGGATTCTCTCCTCAATTGGTTTTGTCACTAGCCTATTTTTCGTAACTCCTTCTTAATTTCATTGATTGCTTTTGATGGATTGAGGCCTTTTGGACAAACTGCAGTGCAATTCATTATTCCATGGCACCTGTAAACACTAAAAGCATCATTGAGTTTTTTTAATCTATTTATTTTTTGCTTATCTCTAGTATCTGCAATAAACCTATATGCTTGTAGCAAAGCTGCAGGGCCAACAAATTTTTCTGGATTCCACCAAAAGGATGGACAACTTGTTGAGCAGCATGCGCACAAAACACATTCATAAAGGCCATCTAGCTTATCTCTGTCTTCTGGGCTTTGTAATCTTTCATGTCCAGTTGAAACACTCTCATCATTATCTAGGAAGGGTTTTATTTTCTCGTATTGATCGTAGAAAGGCTTCATATCCACAATTAAATCTTTTATGACTGGAAGCCCAGGAAGAGGTCTTACCTCTAGCTTGTTGCCAATAGCTACATCAGATACTGATGTTATGCATGCTAAGCCATTTTGACCATTCATATTTACACCATCTGACCCACAAACTCCCTGTGCACATGATCTTCTAAAAGTTACTGTAGAGTCTTGTTCTTGGGCTTTTCTGATAGCATCTATTACCATCATATTGCCTGTATCGCCCATTTCGATAACGTAATCAGACATATATGGCCTAGAATCCTTTTCTGGATCATATCTATAAAGACTAAGGTGCAATTTTTTCATTAATAAACTCTGGCTTTAGGTTTAAAACTATCAACTTTTTCTGGAGAGAAGTTGACACCTCTTTTCTTCACTTCATTATTTTTTGAAAAATAAAGCGAATGACATAACCAATTTTCATCATCTCTTTCTGGGAAATCTTCTCTTGCATGAGCGCCTCTACTCTCTTCTCGAGCCAGAGCAGAATATGCTGTAGCTTTTGCTATATCTAGCATGTTTAAATACTCCAAAGCTTCTACCCTCTCAGAATTAAATTGATTGGATTTGTCTTTAAGGTGCAGTTTGGAAGTTCTGTCAGCAATTTCATTTAATTTTTCTATTCCTTTTTGCATGAGTGTTTTGTTTCTATAGACGCCAAAATAATTTTGCATAACATTCTGCATGTCCGCTTTCAAGTCAAAAACATTTTCACCTTCTTTTGTCTCGTTAAGTTTAAAGAATACCTCTAATGATGTTTCTACCTCATTTTTTGATAATTTTTCGTGTCCTGAGTCTTTGTATAAGTCATTAATATGTCTACCAGCAGCCCTTCCAAAGACAACTAAATCCAACAAAGAATTTCCACCAAGCCTATTTGCTCCGTGCACTGAAACATTGGCTGCTTCTCCGATTGAATAAAGACCATCAACAACCCTATCGGAACCATCAATATCTTGTGTCAGCACTTGACCATGAATATTTGTAGGAATGCCTCCCATCATGTAGTGGCATGTTGGAACAACTGGAATTGCTTCATGTATTGGATCAACATTTGCAAATGTCATAGATATTTCCCTAATTTCTGGAAGCTTTCTTTTAATGGCTTCCTCACCAAGATGATCTATTTTAAGCAGCACATGATCTTTCTTTTCACCACAGCCTCTTCCAGCAAGTATTTCTTGAACTATGCATCTTGAAACTACATCTCTGGAAGCAAGATCTTTTGCTTTTGGAGCATAATTTGGCATGAATCTTTCACCCTCTGAATTAATTAAATAGCCCCCTTCTCCTCTACAACCTTCTGTCATAAGTGAACCATTACCATAGAGTCCAGTTGGATGAAACTGCCACATCTCCATATCTTGGAGAGGCAAGTTCTCTCTTAACACCATGCCTAAACCATCGCCCGTACATATCAATGATGTAGTGTTTTGTTCGTAAACTTGCCCTGCCCCACCAGTTGCTAGCACAACAGCTTTGCACTGTATTGCGCAAACTTCACCAGTTTCCATATCAAAACAACTTACCCCTACTACAGCTCCATCTTTATTCTTAATTAGATTAACAGCAAACCATTCATTAAAAAATTGAGTGCCTGCTTTTAAATTTGCTTGGTATAAGGTATGGAGCAGAGCATGTCCAGTTCTGTCAGCAGCCGCGCAAGTTCTTGCTGCTTGCCCACCTTCACCAAAATCTTTTGACTGTCCTCCAAAAGGTCTTTGGTAGATTCTTCCATTGTCAAACCTTGAAAATGGCAAGCCCATATGCTCAAGCTCAAAGACTGCATCTGGCCCCTCAGAACACATATACTCAATAGCATTTTGGTCACCAATATAGTCTGATCCTTTTACAGTATCAAACATATGCCATCTCCAATCATCATCAGGATCAGCACTAGCAATTGCACAAGTAATTCCTCCTTGTGCTGCCACAGTATGAGATCTAGTAGGAAAGACTTTTGATACTACTGCTACGTTTAATCCAGACTTTGATATTTCTAGCGAAGCTCTTAATCCTGAACCTCCTCCTCCGACGATTACAACATCAAAGCTTTTTTCTAAAATATGTTGTCCACTTAATTCCATTTTTTATACCAAATAATTAAATATAAATACATAGGTAGTGACAAAGACAACCAATGCAATAAAGATTCTATAGGAAATTCTAAAAATTAATGAGATTTTAGATAAAGGCTCTGAAACAAAGCTTAGGGTCCTTTCTGATAAATAATCATCTTCAACTGCTTTCAATCCCATAATGCCATGAAAAAATATTGAAACTAGAAATAATGATGAAAAGATTTTCATATTTATGCTTTGCATGTCATTGACCCATGTTAGTGCCTGGATGTCATATGGCTTGACTAAGTAACTAAAGACTAAAAACAATACATAAGCCAAGATTAATATTGCGCTTAGCCTTTGAAAATACCAAAGCATAGTGCCCATTACCAAACCTCCATTAATGCAAATGTGGAAATAATGAGAGTCATTGCAAAGGTTAGTAATGCTGATAATCTTGCTTCAGATAATTCATGACCATAGTTAGTAAAATCTATAAGTAAATGCCTAATTCCAGCAAGCAAATGATAAATCAATGCAACTAAAGAAATTGATATTAATAATTTAATTTCAAAATTAAATAATTCTGAATTCCATTTACCATCTTTAATGAGATATCCACTAAGGAAAAGAAAAACGAAAGTTGGCACTCCAACAAAAAAATTTACTATACCAGATACTCTATGAGATATTGATGAAATTGCTGGAATTGGAAGTCTAATTAAAAGAAGATTTATAAATGTTGGCCGCCTGCTCATTACTTGTGGGTATTATAAATAAGTTAACAAAAATTATCTTTAAAAAGCCGTGAAATGTCTGTGTTTTTAAGCAAGTCCGTCAAGAAATTTTTTAAGAATTAAGTTGACCTCATTAGGCGCCTCTTCTTGTGTCCAATGACCAACATCATTTAGAACTTCCAAGATTCTTAAATCTTCATAGTTGTTACTAATTAAGTTTTGAAATAACTCTTTTACATTTATATTGCTCATTGAGCCAAAGCTGCCCATATTTGCTGCGCCTGTAAGGAAAAAGTTAACTGGGTCTTGCTCACCAGTTATAAAGCAAGCTGGTTGAGAAATCTTTTTTGTTCCTAGTTTGCTTAGCTCTTGAAAATCTATCTCTTGAGCTCTGTATCTGTTCAATGGACCTCGCATTCCGCTAATTTTAAATTCTTCTACTAACAGATTGATATCATCACTTGTTATCCAGTCTGGGTATGACTTAAATTCTGGTAGTCCATCAAGATATCCTGAATTCATGTCTTTTTGATATTTAGGGTTGTCTCGATGATCATTTATGAATTTCATTCCTCTTGAATCATTAGAAAAATAGCAAAGCTCAAATGTCTTAACTAAATCTTTTTCAAGCTCTTTTTCAGCAGTACCCTCTTTTAAAAAATATAGCTGGTAAAAATATTTATCCTTATAAATTTGCTTCCACAAATCTAGTGATGATTGAGATCCAACTTGTAAATATGGAACAGATAAACCAGCCACTGCTTTAACTTTATCTGGAAACATTATTGCAGTAGTCCATGCAATTGGCCCACCCCAATCATGGCCGACTAATATGGCGTCATCATATCCCAGCCCATTAATTACAGACTTAATATCAAAAGCCAACTTGTCTATTGAATATTCTTCAATTTCATATGGGCATGAAGATTCCCCATAACCTCGAACACTAATTGCAGCAACTTTAAATCCTAATTGTGATAAAAATGGAATTTGGTGACGCCAACTATGCCAGCTTTCAGGCCAGCCATGAATAAGAATAACTAAGGGGCCTTCACCAGTTATACGCACTGCTATATCAATATCTCCATTGGATATTTTTAACTTTTTCATTACTTGTAAGGGTTATTTGAGCTGATGAATTTAAGTTTATGTATTAATCCTTCCATACCAAGTTCGCTCGTTATCCTATTTAAAATATACTTTTTATACGAGCCTTCTAATCTGTCCAGAGAATTACCATGAATTATAAAAGTATGTGGATTTTTCCCTCCCTGATGAATATATCTTAACTTTGGTCGAAATTTCCCTTTGTAAGGAATTGATTTTGCTTCAATCGCATCTCTTAAAATTAGGTTTAGTTTGTTTGTTGAAATCTTTGAATCAATGTTTTGCTTCACTCTAAAAATTTGATCAAAGAGACCTCTTAGGCCTGACTTGGTTTTGGCAGAAATAAATTTAATTGGAAATCCTTTTAAAACTGGTTCTGATGAGATTTTCTTCAGCATTAATTTTTTCTTATCTGTGCTCAATAAATCAGATTTATTTACTGCAACTATTATTGCCTTACCAACTTCCTTGGCTTTATTTAAAAGAGAAAGGTCCTGATCATTTAACAAGCTTGTTGGATCTAAAAGAAATAAACAAATATCAGAATTTTCGAGCGCTTGAATAGATTTGATAACTGAAAACTTTTCTTCTTTTTCTGTAACTTTGCTTTTTTTTCTAATGCCAGCAGTATCGAAGAATAAATAATTCTTCCCTCTATATTTCACTTCGACATCAATTGAATCTATTGTCGTGCCAGGAGTTTCAGAAACAATTAGCCTTTCTTTATCAAGTAGAGCATTAATAGTGGATGACTTGCCAACATTTGGTTTGCCAATAATAGTGATCCTTGCTTCTGCATCAAACTCCTCTTCAGGGTTTTTTGGGAATTGATTAAATATTTCTTCTTTTAGCTCATTTATAAATTGATTATGTGCTGCACTTACTGAAAATATATTTTTAAAACCCAGTTTCTTGAATTCATCAATATTTTCAATAGACTTAACATCAATCTTATTAATGATCAAAAATATATTTTTCCCACTTTTCCTCAAATTAGCTGCAATTTCGTGATCAAAAGGTGACAACCCAAATTTATTGTCAACTACAAACAAAATTAGATCTGAGTCATTAATAGCTTCATAGGCTTGATAAAGAATATATTCTTCAAAAACATCTTCTTCAGAGGAGAAGAATCCGCCAGTATCAATTAAATCAATATTGATTCCGTTATGCTCAATACTCGATATTTTTCTATCTCTAGTAAGCCCTTCATAATCAGACACTATGGCTTTATTGGCACCAGTTAATCTATTAAATATTGAGGATTTGCCGACGTTCGTTCTGCCGACAAGCGTTACTGTTTTTTTCATTACAAGATTTCGTAAACTTTAAGTTTACCAGCTTGATCTTGAACTGCTAATGTATTAGATGATATTTCTATTTGTTTGATATTTTCAAGGCCTGTTCTTTTGATGCCATTAGTCTGGCCAGTATTTGGGTCTACTGAATGCAAATACCCATCTAAATCACCAAAATAAAGCTGATTACCGTACAACATCAATTCAGATAAATCTCTAAACTTATATTGCTCATTTCTCCACCTCTCAGAGCCATTGAGTGCATCAAAAGCAATAATTTCATCATCACTAGAAATGCCAATTATCATGTCTCTAAAGAGAACTAACTTTTCAGAGGTTGAAAAATCAACAGAAAATATTTTATTGCCTGTTCTAATATCAAATCTGGTGAGGGAACCATTAAAATTTGCCACGTATATGCTCTCTTGAAATGCAACTGCAGAAGTATCTGAATCCATTAACTTCTCTAATTCTGTTGTTCCCTTCAAAACCGAAATAGGTTTTTCCCACAGCTGGATCCCATCTGTTGATCTTATTGCAGCCAATCTTCCATTTGAAAAACTAGCAAAAATTAACCCTTCATAAAAATATGGTACAGCCGTTCCTCTGATAGATAATAGAGGTGATTGTGCTGTTTTTGTCCAGACAATTTCCCCATCCCTTAAGTTAAAAGCATATAAAACATCAGATGATGTTTGGGCAAAAATGAATCTTGAGGTAATTAAAACGTCTGAAATGATCAGATCTTTGAGATCTTGTTTCCATCTTGTCTGATTGGTGCTTAGGTCATAGGCATATAAAGAACCATTTGAATCAGAGTAAACCATGGTGTTGTAACCTATAGTTAATCCAGAAACTATGTCGCTACCCTCTAAGAACAAACTATCAATTAAACTCCCTGTATTCTGGTTGTGCTGGAGCACCGTTTGACCTTTTATTCTAAATAAAGCACCACTTGATATTTGAATATTGTGGTAAGCATTATACTTATCGCTCAAGCCTCCAAAATTTATAAGAGGTCCATACTCAATTTTTTCCCACTTTTCATTAAGAAAATTTTCATAGTTTAAATCTAATTTTGTGGGTGCTTTAGGGTCCTCTTCAATGAAACCCAGAGTTTGACAACCCAATAATCCAAGGATTGATAATAAAGAAACTATTTTTTTCATTTATGGTATTTTTTTCAGCTTGATTAAGTTCTTTTGAGCATCATTCAAATCGGCAGATAATGCTTTGTCATAATATTCGTTAGCTAATTCAGCTTGGCCAAAAAACTTATGAAAATCTCCCACAAGCTCATTAAAAGTATTGAAATCAGAATTAACTGTTGCAATAAACTCTTTGCCTTCTTCATATTTATCTAATTGCATGAATAACCTGACAATATTTTCAGCATACTGCTCAAGTAGGATGTATTTTGTTTGATTACTAATACTGCTAGA
Organism: Gammaproteobacteria bacterium; assembly: GCA_038133485.1. GTDB lineage: Bacteria > Pseudomonadota > Gammaproteobacteria > Magnimaribacterales > TMED112 > TMED112. Next base: position 32,154 of record JAYPTH010000008.1, read on the forward strand.
AGCAAGCTCAGAATAAATTTCCAGGTAGAGTTCTAAAGCTAAATTATAGTTAGACTCATCTAATGCTTTTCTGCTTAAAATAGATTTTGTGATAAGTTCATAACCATAGTTTTGAAAATTAAGGTCAAGCTGATCATATAATTCTTCTGCGGTTCCCAACTCTCGACCAAACCCCTCATTAATTTCTACAAAATTAAGAAATTCTTCTTTATTTTTTTGAGCATTGAAATAAGTCATCAGGTTATAGCCTAAAACTAAAATTAATATCCCTGCAGCTGCATAAATAAACGTCCTGCTCTTAAGAAAATTAATTAAATTATCAATCAACTGAATTTCTCCAATAGTTCTTTTTCCGATAACTCTTCATCTTTTTCGTTATCACTTAAGCTTTTAAGTTTAAATAACTGAGAATTAAGTTCTTCTTGGCCGATTATGATAACAAATTTAAAGCCTAATGAATCAGCTTTTTTGAGTTGTTTATTTAAATTTGCGTTCCCAAGATAAGTTTCTACTATTATGTTTGGATTCTTAGATCTAATTTTAAAGGCTATTTTTTGAGCATATACTTTCGACTCATCATCCATACTGCCAATAAATAGGTCAGGACTAAAGTTTGCTACTTCAAGAACTTCAGACAATCTGTCAACACCTAGAGCAAATCCAGTTGCTGGAAGGTTTTGCCCACCTAGATCTGATATTAAATTATCATACCTTCCTCCGCCAAGGATGGCATTTTGAGCTCCAAGACTATCATTGGTAAATTCAAAAACCATTCCTGTATAGTAATCGAGACCTCTAACAAGCTTCTCATTGACTTGAAATTTTATTTCAAGAGACTCTAAAAGTTTTTTAATCTCTTCAAATCTTTCTGCTTGTTCTTTGGTAAAAAAATTCGAAATAGGTTTTAGTTTATCTGTTAAAGTAATAATCTTTTCATCTTTTGAATCAAGCATCCTTATAGGATTCCTAACTAAACGAAAATATAATTTTTCATCTAACTCATTTTTAAAATTTTTAAGAAAATCTCTAAGATATTCTCGATAATTCTCTAAGCACTCTAAGTCTCCTATAAAATTTATCTCTAAAGTAGATTCAATATTTAGCTTGGAAAGGATTAATTTCGCAATTTGTATTACTTCAACATCCGCATTAATTGATGAGTCGCCAATTAACTCAACCCCAGCTTGAACAAATTGTCTTTTTCTGCCTTTTTGAGGGCGCTCGTATCTAAACATAGGGCCAATGTAATAAAGTTTTTTTATTTCTGAATTGTCTAACCCGTTAGTGATTAGCGCTCTTACCAATCCTGCAGTACCTTCAGGCCTTAGACATAAACTTTCTCCCTTCCTGTCTTGAAATTCGTACATTTCTTTCTGAACAATGTCAGATGTATCTCCCACACTTCTTTCAAAAAGTGATTTATTTTCTAGTAAAGGAGTTCTGAATTCTTGAAAATTGAAACTTTTAAAAACTGTTTCACATGTTTTTTCAACCACAGAAATAGCCTGAACTTCGCGTCCATATAAATCTGGCATACCTCTAATGGTTTTTAGCTCTTTCATTGCGCTACTATTGTATTACTTTTTTCCTTAGCAATATTTAAAACTTCATTTATTAAGGATTCTTCTAACTTGCTAGTTTCAACTTTGTATGCAGGTTTTCCCTTAATATAAATAAGATGTTTAGGAGAGGCTCCAGTTACACCAACATCTGCAACTTTTGATTCACCTGGGCCGTTAACATAACACCCTATAACTGCTAAGGTTACCTCTTCTTTGATATCTGAAAGTTTTTGCTCAAGACTATTTACAGTTTTAATCACTTGAAAATTCTGTCGAGAACAGCTCGGACATGCAATAATTTTCACTCCTCTAGAGCGCAGATTTAGCGATTTTAGCATTTCCCATCCTACTCCAACTTCGTCAACAGGATCTGAAGCCAGCGAAACTCTTATGGTGTCGCCAATGCCATCCATGAGCAATGCACCTAATCCAATTGAGGATCTTACTGTTCCTGATTTTAGGGAGCCTGATTCGGTAATACCCAAGTGAAGAGGCTGATCAATTAAATCTGAGATTTTTCTATAGCTTTCTATAGCCATATAGATATCAGAAGATTTAATACTTAATTTAAAATTATCAAAATTAAATTTATCCAAAATCTCTACATGTCGCATTGCAGATTCAACAAGCGCATCAGAAGTTGGCTCTCCATATTTCATTTGCAGATCTTTTTCTAAAGAGCCTGCATTAACTCCAATTCTTATGGGTACATTTTTATCTTTTGCGGCAGAAACAACTTCTTTAATTTTTTTTTCTGACCCAATATTCCCTGGATTAATTCTTACACAATCTACTCCATGATCAAGGACCATAAGCGCTAACCTATAATCAAAGTGAATATCTGCTACCAAAGGAATAGAGGTTTGTTTTTTTATTAACTTGAAAGCTGATGCAGCACTTTCAGTAGGCACAGAAACCCTAACAATATCAGCCCCAGCTTCTGTTAATTCATTAATTTGTTTTACTGTTGCGCTAATATTCTCAGTATCAGTGTTAGTCATAGACTGAACTGAAATAGGCGCATCTCCACCAACTGGAACGTCACCGACCCATATTTTTTTTGTTTTTTTTCGTTTGGTTTTATTTTCTAACAAATCAGTAACTAGTTTACAAAGATTTCATCTTCTTCAAAGAAATAACTTATTTCCCTTCTAGCACTTTCTGAGGAATCAGAACCGTGAACTGCATTTGCATCAATTGATTCTGCAAAATCTGCTCTTATAGTTCCTAATGCAGCTTCCTGTGGATTTGTAGCGCCCATTAATTCTCTATTTTTTGCAATGGCATTATTCCCATATAGGACTTGCACAATTACTGGTCCTGATGTCATGTAGCTAACAAGATTTTCATAAAATGGTTTACCTTTATGCTCAGCGTAAAATCCACCAGCTTTTGCATCATCTAACTTAAGCATTTTTGCTGCAACAACTTTTAAACCTGCGGATTCAAATCTTTCAATGATTTTTCCAATTACATTTTTTTCCGTTGCATCGGGTTTAATTATTGATAGTGTTTTTTCCATTTCTTACTCCTTTTCGTTAATCCAATTTTGTTGTATTGATTCCAATATTTTTTCATTACATTTTTTTGGATCATCATCAAAATTTTGTAAATTTAAAACCAAATTTCTTAGATCAACAAAATTTATCCACTGAGGGTCAATCTCAGGATGAAGATCAGCTAATTCTATTGCAATATCTAGGGTATCAATCCAATTAAGCATGCTATGTTAACTCAGAAACTTGATTAATTGTATATTTAGGAAGCTCTATAGTGGTCTGATCAGCTGCTGGCACAACCTGGCAACTTAATCTTGAGGTTGCTTCCAAGCCCCAAGCCTTATCAAGCAAATCTTCTTCATCGTCACTAGCTGAATCTAATTCTTGAAAACCCTCTCTTATCACTACATGGCAAGTTGTGCATGCACAAGACTTTTCGCATGCGTGCTCTATCTTGATTCCATTCCTTAAACATGCATCTAAGATGGTCTCTCCCTCATAGGCTTGTATTTCTACGCCCTCTGGGCAGATTACCTCATGTGGTAAAACTTTTATTGTTTTCATTAGAAATTGTAAAACTTTCTCCGCAACCACAAACTGCACTTGCATTAGGGTTTAAAAATTTTACACCTTGGTTAAGGCCTTCAATCGCATAATCCACCTGGCATCCATTTAGAATGTCTATCGAATCAGACGGAATATAAAAATCTAAGTCATCTATTTGGATATGGTGATCAGATTTATTGGCTTTTGATATGAAATCAAAGTAGTAAGAGAAACCATTACACCCTGTTTTCTTAACTCCTAATCTTATTTTGTTTTCTTTGCCTTGACCTGCAACTTTATGCTTAAAATGCGCTATAGCCTTAATAGAAAAATTAATAATTTCAGGCAGGTGTTTTTTTGGATTCATAGTCCTCAATGGCTTTTTTGATGCTATCTTCAGCTAATACACTACAATGAATTTTTATTGGAGGAAGTTCCAACAATTCTGCTATGTCTCTATCTTTTATTTGTTTAGCTTCTTCTAAAGTCTTACCTTTAAGCATTTCGATCATCTGCTGGCTTGAAGCTATTGCCGAACCACACCCATAGGTTTTAAATTTACAATCAGTAATAAGTCCGTCTTCGCTAACTTCAATCTGTAAACGCATTACATCTCCACAAGCAGGAGCCCCAACCATGCCTGTACCAACGTTTTTTGAATTTACGTCTAATCTACCAACATTGTGAGCAGCTGGATTATTGAGTGTATCTTCAAACTTTTTGATTACTTTTCTTGAATAAGCCATATCTAATTAATGGGGTGCCCACTCCACTTTTTCAAGATCTACTCCATCTTTATACATATCCCAAAGAGGCGAAAGCTCCCTAAGCTGTTCAACAGCTTTTTTTGCAATTTTTGCCACAGTTTTAACTTCTTCTTCAGTAGTAAATCTTCCAAATGAGAATCTAATTGAACTATGGGCTAACTCATCTGGCCTGCCAAGAGCTCTTAAAACATAAGAGGGCTCCAGGCTAGCAGATGTGCAAGCAGAACCAGAGGAAACAGCAACATCTTTCAGAGCCATTATTAAGGACTCTCCTTCTATGTAGGCAAAACTGACATTTGTGATATTTGGAACCTTATTTTCTAAAGATCCGTTAAGAAAAATTTCTTCGATTTGGTTTAATTCATTCCAAAAATAGTCTGCCAGCTCTGAGATTCTTTTATTATCAGCTTCCATTTCTTCACCAGCTAAGCGGTATGCCTCTCCCATACCAACAATTTGATGGGTTGGTAAAGTCCCTGATCTAAAGCCTCTCTCATGGCCACCTCCATGAATTAATGCCTCAAGCCTAACTCTGGGCTTCCTTGATACATAAAGTGCCCCAATGCCTTTTGGACCATAAGTTTTTCCTGCAGTTAATGACATCAAATCAACATTCATATCCTTAACATCGATCTTTAATTTTCCAGTACTTTGTGCAGCATCCACGTGAAAAATAATCTCCTTTGATCTGGCGAACTCTCCAATGGATTTAATATCATTAACCGAACCAAGTTCATTATTTATGTGCATTATCGAAATTAATATTGTGCTTTCTTTTACAGCTTCTTTAATAGATTTAAGGCTTATAACCCCACTTTCATCTGGGTCTAAGTAAGTCACCTCAAATCCCTCTCTTTCTAATTGACGACATGGATCAAGCACTGCTTTGTGCTCGATTTTTGAAGTAATAATATGATTTCCTTTTGATTTATAGAACCTAGCTGCTCCTTTGATAGCTAGATTATCTGATTCAGTTGCTCCAGAGGTCCAAATAATCTCCCTTGAATCTGCATTTATTAGTGATGCAACTTGATGTCTTGCTTTTTCAACACCCTCTTCAGCCTTCCAACCAAATATATGAGATCGTGAAGATGCATTTCCAAAGTGACCATCAAGTGTAAGATATTCCATCATTTTTTTAGCTACTCTAGGATCTACAGGGGTTGTAGAGGCATAATCAAAGTAAATTGCTTTTTCAAAGTTATTCATATTGGTTAATTATAATCTAAACTTCGAGGTACAAGGGAAAATTTAGATTTCCATGCCTAGTTTGTGAGCAACTATTTGATAAGACTCGACAACATCTCCTAGGTCTTTTCTGAATCTATCTTTATCAAGACTTTCACCAGTATCTTTATCCCAGATTCTGCATCCATCAGGGGTGAATTCATCTCCAAGCAATAACCCATCAGCGTACCTTCCGTACTCCACCTTATAATCTACTAAAATTAGATTTGCCGAATTAAACAACTCACACAATAATTTATTTATTACAAAAGTTTGCTGTTTCATAAAGTCTATCTCAGCTTGAGTTCCCCATCCGAAAGCAATTATATGATTATCGTTAATTAGCGGATCTCCTAGCTCGTCATCTTTCAAAAAGAACTCGAATAGTGGCTCTTCAAATTTTATACCTTGCTTCACGCCTAACCTTCTACATAGTGAACCTGTAGCAATATTTCTAACAACGCACTCTACAGGAAGCATCTCAAGTTTTTTTACTAAACTTTCAGTAGGGCTGATTTCTTCGATAAAATGTGTTTTCACTCCTTTGCCCTCTAAATACTTCATTATGTAGGCATTGAATTTGTTATTTATCTCTCCCTTGCCTTTTAAAGCCTCTGTTTTCTTCCCATCAAAAGCTGAAGTATCGTCGCGATACTCCATAAGCAGCTGATTTTCTGCAGATGTAAGATAAAGTGATTTTGCTTTACCTTGTGAAATTAAATCCTTCTTCATTATGATAAATTTTCGTTAATCTTATCTACAAGCTCATTTACAGACACCTGGGTGTCAGAAAGTTTTTTAAACTCTAATAAGGTATTCTCGCCAGACTGGGAGAACACAAGCTCATAATCAACTTCTGCTTCAGAGTCTTGAGAACCAAAGAAATTAAAAAATCCAGAACCTGATTCCTCTAGATCAATTTGTATATACTTTAATTCCCTATTTCTATCAGAAATTTTAAAGTCTGTTTTTTCAAGTGCTCGCGAAATTGCTGACCATGCTCTTTCATAACTCAGTTTAAATTCAATCCCTATTTCTTTTCTGATATACACGATTCTAGCTTTCTTATTTAAATTTAGTGATTGAGCTGCGATAGAGTTTCCTTGGTATCCTGGTAAATTTTCAGATATATATTTTGCCATACTCTCATAAAATGCGGTTTCCTTAACTTGGTTCATTTCATCGTAAAGATAAATCTCAGAACTATTGTTTTTGATTCCATGCTCTACCCTAACTACAAGCTTTTCACCAGTTGCCACAGACTCAGAGTTTATAACGCCGCTTTCAGGCATTTCTTCTAATAGATTGTAATCGTTACCTAGAAAGTCTTTTACTAGCGGCCATGCTTTAGATGGTAGAGCCTCGGCATAAATCCAATAGATCTCACCAAGCCTTCTGATCTCAACCTGTTCTGATCCTTCTGATGAGAAAATCTTTTTTGGACGCGGAACTTCTCCTTCTTTAAGCAAATTTTCACCTTTCTCAGGATATGGGAAATCATTTGAGGGTTCAAATGACACATTATCATCAATTATTAGCTCCTCCCCTTCATCCACTAACCTCTCATTCTCGTTTATTCTCTCTAAAGTGCAGTTGCCTTTATCACATTCCAAGGTCGCTATATTGTTGGAAGCGCAGGAAGCCAAGATAATAATAAGTGCTAAATTATTTAATTTGTTCATATGCTAATTCAATTGTTTCTCTATGTTCATCCGATAAAGGGTGAAGAGGTAGTCTTAGATTATTCTTCAGTAATCCTTTTTTTTCAAGCAAGTATTTACTAGGACTTGGACTTGCCTCAAGAAAAAGAAGTTCAAAAAACTGTAAATATTTGCTTATATCTCTCTTAGCCTGATCAAAAGATCCTACCAAGCACAAATCAGATAGATTTTTAATAGCCTTAGGTATGATGTTTGCTGCAACCGATATGACCCCTAACGCTCCTTTTTCCATAAAATTAACAAATGTAGGATCATCGCCAGATAAAAGGATAAAATCTGGTCTCTCAACTAAGATTTCAGCTAACTCTGTGAACCTTTCACTGGTTGCAACAGCTTCTTTTAACCCTACTATATTCTTTGTTCTTATGAGCTGCTTGACTGTCGATGGCAGCAAATCAACTCCTGTTCTGCCTGGCACGTTGTATAAATATATATTCGATTCTGGTTTTGCTAATTCTCTAAAATGAAGGAAAAGTCCTTTTTGTGATGGCCTATTGTAAAAAGGAGTTACCGCAAGACAATCAAAAATATTATTTTTCTGAGCAATTTCAACTAGTTCTAAAGCTTCCCTAGTGGATGCGCTACCCACTCCTGCCATAAGAGGTAATTTTGTAGCACTGTTTACAAAAGAAAAGATATCGTTCCTTTCAGATGAAGACAAAGTTGCAGATTCGCCTGTTGTTCCAGCAAGCACAAGCCCATCTGTGCCCGCGTTTTCATGAAAATGAATTAAATTCTCAAAACTCTTATAATCTACCCTTCCATCAGCATTCATGGGTGTTACGATAGCAACCAAACTTCCTTTCATTAATTTTTTATCTATAATCTAAAACATGAATGATATAGCAAAAGCACCAGATTTTTTAGGGAATATCGAAGAAAACAAAACAATTACACTCCAAGACTTTAAAGGAAAATATGTGGTGGTCTATTTCTACCCTAAGGATAAAACTTCAGGCTGCACTGTTGAGAGCCAAGATTTCAGAGATTTAAAAACTCAATTTAAAAAACTTAATTGTGAAATTATTGGGGTTTCAAGAGATTCACTAAAATCACACAAAAGTTTTATAGAAAAGGAATCTTTAAATTTCCCACTTATATCTGATCCAGATGAAGTAATGTGTAAAGCCTATGATGTGATGAAAGAAAAATCTATGTATGGTAGAAAATATATGGGGATAGAGAGAAGCACTTTTTTGATTGGTCCAGATAGTGAACTCCTAAAAGAGTGGAGAAAAGTTAAAGTTCCTGGGCATGCACAAGAAGTTTATGATTTTCTTAAATCCTTAAGAACCTAAGAATCGATATATTTCCAGTTGTCTAATAGAGATTTTATAAAGCTTGCTAATGGTATTGAAAAGAATACTCCCCATATCCCGAAAATAGCTCCAAAGAAAAATACAGACAAGAGCGCTATTATTGCTGGTAACTTGACAACTTCTGACATTAAAAAAGGTAAAAAGATATTCCCATCAATAAATTGAAGTACAGCAAACGCAAACAGAATGACTAAGACCCAAGGGTCAATGCCAAATTGGGCCAATGAAACAATTAAAATTGGAATTGTCATAAATAATGGACCAAAAAAAGGTATTAATTGACTTAAGCCAAGTGTTACGCCTATAAGTATAGGGCTATTTAATCCTAACAAATAAAACATTAAGCTTCCAAATACAGTTACTACTAGCACCTCAATAAATTTGCCTTTGAAATAATCTTGAAAATAAGTATTTGTTTCACTCCAAACTTTTGACAGAAACTTTCTTTTTTTAGGAACTAACTTTGAGAAACCGGATGACAAGGTCTCAGTATCCCATAGCCAGAAAAATAAAAATACAGGAACCAAGAGAAGCCCAACAAAAAGATTTGCTGTATCTTGCACTGTTGAGAAACCAAATGAGATTGTATTAGTTAAAAATCCTGCAAAATTTGAAATAACAGATTGCACTGACTCTAGTGAATCAACTGGGATATTTAGATCTCTAAAAAAATTATTAACAGGCTCAATCACTGCCTGTAAATTTGGAATTGCTTGAATATATCTTTGTGCTTCATTAATAAATAAGGGAATAAATATCAAAAAGAAACCTACGCCAGCAAGCAAAGAGATCATAAAAGTAATTACCACACTTATGTTTCTTGGAAGTCCAATTTGTACCAAATAAATTAGAAGAGGTCTGAACAAAAAAGCTAGAACTATACTTAGTAGAATTGATGAGGAGTAGTCGCCTATTACCCATAATGAAAAAAAGCCAAAAGCAACAACAGTAATTAAAAACATAAGCTGCTGATTTTTTATCAAAGAATTAATTTTCATTTTTTATTGAATCTTTATATAAAATACCTATCAAACAATTATAGTTAATACTAATGATTAAAAAAACAATTTCAGCACTAACTGTACTGTTGTACCTTGGGTCAATTGAGCCTCAAGAAAATTCTGTTGAGCTTCCATTAATTGGCGACAGATTAAGTGGTGCGGTCTCTCAAACTGAGGAAGAGATTCTTGGAAGGCAATTTTTAAGGGATTTAAAAAGAGAAACAAAACTTCTGTATGATCCTCTCATACAAGAATGGACAGAGCTATTTATATATAAAGTTGGAGAATCAAGCAAGGTTAATAAAAAAGCTTTTGAAATTCTAATTATCGAAGACAATAATTTAAATGCCTTTGCAGCGCCAGGGGGAATAATAGGTGTAAATGCCGGATTATTTAAATATTCTGAAAATGAAGCTCAATTTGCTTCAGTTATCGCTCATGAGTTAGCGCATCTAAGTCAAAGACACTTTGCTAGACAAATTCTAGAGAATAGTGATAGAAGTAATGCAAATATGGCTACTCTGCTTGCATCAATAGTGGTGGCAGTTGCAACCAGAAGCCCAGCTGCAGTTATTGGAGGCCAAGGCTTAATTGCTACACAAAGTCTAAGATATTCAAGACTATACGAATCTGAAGCTGATCGAGAGGGTTTTGTAACCCTCGAAAAGGCAGGTTACAGAACTCAAGAAATGGCTCAAATGTTCAGAAATATGCAAGAAGTTCGAAGATTGTCGGGCGATAATGTGCCAGAATTTTTATTAACTCACCCAATAACTACAAGAAGAATCACTGAATCCAGAGAAAGGGCAAGAAACAGCGATGAATCAGGAATAATAAATAGTCTTAACTTTAAATTTATTAAACAAAGAGTAAGATTTTTAATGACAGATAATCTTTCAATCAAGTCATTAGAAAATGAAAGGGATGAAACTGATGAAGGCAAATATTTCTCTGCATTGCTAGAGAAGAAAAAATTAAATTTTGCTAAATCACTAGAGATCCTTCAGAATCTTGAAGAAAAGTATCCTGATAATCTCATCATCAAAACAACAATTGCTGAAACCTATACTGAATCAGGCAATATTGGTAAAAGCAAAAGTTACACACAAAACCTTCTTGATATCTCTTTAGGAAACTTCCCTCTAAGCTACAACTTGGCAAACGCCCATATTTATGAAGATAATTTTTTAGCAGCAGAACAAATCCTTGAAGATATAAAATTTTACAGACCAGTTGATATAAACTTGCTTAAAGATTTAAGTGAGGTGCAACTTAAAAGCAATAACCTGCTAGGCTATCACTTGACTCATAGTGAATATTTATTTTACTCAGGCCGCTATGAAGAAGCTTTAAGAGACCTTCAGAGAGCAAGGAGTATTGCAACCAACAATTTTAAAATTAAAGAAATAATTACTGAAAGAATTTTAATCCTTCAAACTTATGTGAGAAATACCAGAGGAAGACCGAGCTAATTCTTTAGGAAATCCAAAACATTTTTAAAAACTGTTTTTCGATTAACTTCTTGGAAAATTTCATGCCTCATTTCACTATAAGACATAAAGTTCGACTCGAAACCAATTTCAATCAGGGTGTCATGAATCTTTTTTGCTTGTTTGCCATTTTGATTAACTGAATCTTTATCGCCAGTTATGCATAGAAATCTATTAGTTTCATCTATGTTACCAAGACTATTTTTTGACCAAAGACCATTAAAACCATTCTTAAGGTCATCCCATAATTTAGCTGTATTAGGAAACCCACATAATGGATCGCTTACATATGAATCTACTCTTTTATCATCTGTAGAAAGCCAATCATGTGTAGTTCTCTGAGGTTTAAATGGGGCATTATGTTTAATCGTTGTAAATTCCTCCATTTGTTTGCTTATCCCTTTTGGGCCTATAGCTCTCATTTCTAATCCTAATAACAAACCGTTTAAAAATAACATGAAAGGGTTAATTGAAAATGCTGCGCTTAAAACCACGCCATCAAAGATCAATCCTCTTTTTAATAAAGAGAGAGAAATAGCAGTTCCTAAACTATGAGCTACAAGAAAATGTAGGTTTAGGGGATGATTTTTTCTAATGTAAGAATTCATTTCCGCTAGTTGATTTACAACATTTTCATAGCCATCTTTGTCACCGAAATATCCTTTTGGAATATCTTCCGAAATATTTAATCCATGGCCCAAATGATCATTGCAAAAAACTATGTAACCTTGCTGGTTAAAAAATTCAGCAAATTCATGATATCTATCATGATACTCTCCTAACCCATGAGCAAGCTGTATGGTGCCTATCGGGTTTGCAACGTCATCCCAGCAAACTGCTTTAACGGTACCAGCTAAAGAATCAAATGAAATATGTTTCATTATTTAAAAATTTTTGCATAATTTTCAAATTTTTCTCGCTCTGGTACAAAGCTGTTAATTATATGGTCCTCATCTTTATAGCCTAAAGAAATACCACACCATAAAATTTCATCATCGCCATAACCAAGATGTTTTCTCAATGTATCAGGGAATCCAGCCCATGCTTCCTGTAAACAGGTATCTAATCCTTTTCCCTTGGCTGCTAAACATAATGTTTGAATATAATGACCAACATGGCCCCAACCATTAGGCCCAACAACTTTAGGCACCGTAACAAATAATCCTACTGGTGCCCCAAAAAATTCATAATTTTTTCTTCCTTGAGCAATACGTTTTTCCATATCATCTCGTTCAATTCCTAAAACACCATACATACCAAAACCACATGCCCTTTGCCGGGCCTTGTACCAATCTGGCATTACATCTTTAGCTGGATATACTTGATACTCTTCACTCTCAACGCTTCCCTCATCAAATTTCTTTAGAGCTTCTTCTACCAAAGAATCTCTAGCCTTTCCCATGACGACATAAACTTTCCATGGTTGGGAGTTAACCCCTGAAGGTGATTGGCTTGAAATTTCTATAATCTCTTTAACAATATCCTCTTCAACAGGCTTATCGAGATAAGCTCTAACAGAGTGGCGGGATTTAATCGCCTCAAGTACATTCATCGATTACTCCTTGGAGTATTTCTCGTACCACTCGCTTAGATAACCATATGTTCTAAACCAGTTTGTAGGCTTTCTTCTTCCAGTGCCATGCCACTCGCCATTCATTCTTATTAAGACAGTGTCTATACCTGCTTCTTTAAGTGCAACATACATTTCTTCTGTTTGAGGCATTGGAGTTCTAATATCTAATACCCCTGTCATAAATAAGGTTGGAGTTTTAATATAACCAGTTCTCATAATAGGAGATCTATCCAACCAATTGGTTGGATCTTCCCAGAATGGAACATCAAACCATTCAAATGTCCAAGCAGGAATATCAGTAGTTCCAACCATTGAAATCCAATTTGTTACTGGACATAAGGATGCTGCTGCGGCAAATCTATCATCATGACCTACTACCCAGGCAGTAAGAACACCTCCGCCACTGCAGCCCTGAACATACATTCTATCTTGATCAATAAAACCTTTAGCAACAACATGATCTACACCCGATAAAAGATCAGATAAATCACCCATACCAGGATAATCATTGTCAATTACATTCGCGAATTCAGAGCCATAGCCTGTGCTTCCTCTGGGATTTGTATAAAGGACTACGTAACCATCGCTTGCAAATTGATGCCATAAATAATTAAATTGATTTCTATACATTGCGTGAGGCCCACCATGAATGATGAGAATTAATGGATATTTTTTCTTTACATCAAAATCTGGTGGAAGAATGTACCAGCCTTGAACATCAGTACCATCTGGAGCTTGGTAGTTAATTTCCACAGTCTCTCCAAGATTATATTGCGATAAAACAACCTCATTAAATTCAGTTAATTGTTCAATGTTTACCCCCTGTAAAGATGCGACTTCGGAGGGTCTTTGATCATTTGCATAAGTCCCATAAAGAACTCCATCATTTACTGATGCAAGATTAAATTGCTCTTTAAAATTTGGAATTACTTCGGACAACCTTGACGTCATGACATTCAATTTCATTGCTTTAGAGGCACCATGGTCATCAATATCAAATGCTAACTCATTGTTATTAAGCCAGAATAGCTCACCAGGCGTAGCGCTTAGATCTGAAGTTAGTGCTTTAGCTTCTGATCCTTTCTTAGATAAATAAACATCAAATGCTACTGATGAGTAATCTGTAGATGGGTGACCTAAAAAAGCGATCTTGCCGTCATTAGAAGATTTTGGTGAATTAAATACTCCATCTGCAGGTGATATTTGCTGCACCTCCTTGGTTGCAGTATTAAGCAAGAATACTGCAGATTGTTTCCATGGTGTTTGTAAGTCGTTTAATGAGGCATTGCCAGAAAAAAGCAGTGTAGAATCATCATACCAAGATAAGCTACTCTGATAATCTAGCCCCCAATCACTTACTTTTGCTGCAGATCCACCATCGGAACTTACGATGTAAAGGTGGTTTTCTCCACTTTCTAGCTCTCCTCTTCCATCAGCTCTCCAATGCATTGTTTTTACTACTGTAGGCTCATCAGTCCAGTTGTAAGATTCACCATCTTTTTTTCCTGGAATTGCCACCTTCCAATCATCGTCATATTCATTGAATGAAGAGAATGCAAAAAACTTACCATCTCTAGACCAAGCAAAATCTCTTACACTTTCATCTACATTGGTTACTTTTGTTTCTGCTTCACTGTTCAAATATTTGACAAAGATTTGCGACACATCGTTATCATCACCTTTTGTGAAAGCAACTTTATTGCCTTCAGGTGACCACTGTGCATTAGAGCCCTCAGTAAACAGTCTTTTATTATTTCCATCTGAATCCATGATCCAAGTTTCAGATATGAAAGAATCATTAACTTTATCAATGTATCTCTTTGAAAAAAGAATTAATTCACCATCCGGGCTAACGAGTGGATTTGAAATTGATTGAATGTCCCAGTAACTCTCTGGAACTAAATTTTTTGTATATGCATCAAAGGATAATGCTAAAGAAATAAGAATTATAAATTTTTTCATATTATCGATCTCCAACCAATCAGATTAGTTCATTTATTGTTTGATTTAAAGATTTTGTTCTTTTAATTTTCTATGAATGTTTCTCGTCAAAGGGTATTTTGAAAAAATATAAATTGGCATAAGAAAAAGGATAAATATGAATGGGCCTTGAAAAAATGCCAATAGCTCTCTCTGCTCTAAGCTAGGATTAACGCCTCCCTCAGGAAAACCGATCAGCCATAAGATAAACATAGAAAAAAATTGACCAAGCCCCGACATACACTTAGCACAAAATGATGTAATTGCGCTAACTGAACCATCTCTTCTAAATTCTGATGATTTAGAAATTTCATCAACAATATCAGGAACCATGCTTTCACGAGCCATTAAACTTACATACGCAAATGTGCTAGTAAAAAACATACAGAACCCTAAATACGAAATTAAGTTACTGGAGCCTTCCTCAGGAGCTATTTTTGCTAAATATCCTAAATATGGAATAGAAAGAAATAAGCCAACTACAAATAAACTTAAGATAACAAGGTGGTGCTTATCAAGGGTTTTGATAATTTTTGGTGTCACAAACCAGCTAAAAAAAACTGCTAGAAAATATATATATATAAATTTCTGTATTTGTAAGGCATCCAGGTTCCAAAATTTAACTTGAGTAAGAAAAGTTAAACTGTTTGCTAACCCCCATCCTGCTTGTATTAAAAGTGAACCAAATAGAAATATCAGCAATGTCTTGCTCTTAAATATAAATGAAAGATCAGAAAAAATATCATTAATTTTATTGGGCTTAAATTTTTTATTGTCATCTATTTGCTGTAAATGAGGAATGATTTTTAATGTCCCAAAAAAGGACATGAACCCAAAGATAACCATCATTGTGGCTCCTAAAAGTCCTACATTAAACCATTCACTTGTATCTGCATTTGATCTTAGTGAAGGATATAAAATTGGCAGTAAAAGAAAGGAGTGGCTTAGGGCTATTAGAGCTTGAAACCCTTCTCTCAAAGACATGATCTTGGTTTTATCTTCATAACTATCTGGAAGTTCAACTGCTAGTGCTCGATGAGGAATATCAAACAAAGTTACAGAAAACCTTGTTAAGGTTGAGAAACATAGAAGCCAGAAAAACAAAAATATTTGCTGATCAACCCAAATGTTTATTGGTAGAAATAATAATAAGTAAGAAATAAATATTGGGGCCAATGAGATGAGCATTAAATAGTGCCTTTTGCCAAACCTTGTGCTTAGACGGTCTGATATCCCTCCAATTAGAGGGTCAGTTATTGCATCAATCAATAAGGCTATAAATAAAGCTAGGCCAGTTAAAAGAGGGTTAAGACCAACTACAGTTAGGTAATAAAAACCTAAGTAAAATACAAAAAAATCTGTTTTGACAGCATTAACACCGCCACCTAAACCATAAAACAATCTTTGATTTAAAGTTAAATTCATTTTAACTAGTCTGACAGAAATGCAACTCTTTGTTTTATATTTTGTTTAATCTGGCCCCAGAAAAGCTGGTAATCCCATATATGCAAATCTTTGTTTCCAGTAAAATCTTTTTTTAAGATTCTATCTACTGTAGTGCCTCTTGATTCAAGTAACCCATCATCCCTTAACCTTACTTCTATATTTTGATCTTCAATAAACCTGATGTCCTTAAATTCTGGATTTGTTCTGCTTGTAGCAAAATAATCAAAGAAAACATTTTTTCCACCAAACTTTGGCATGATAAAACTATTTGCTGGCACTGGATGCCAAGAATGATCAGAATTCCATGTAACAGGATTGGTGCTGGCAAGTTCATCTATTTTATCTAAAACAAAATTATCCTTATCAACTTTCCAAAATTTTAATCTTTTCCTAAAACCTCCTAATGTGACATTTGATGCTCCACTTCCAACAGTACAAAATTGGATAACAGCTCCAGTATCTGAAGGTGATTTTGAAACACTAAGATTAAGATGATCAAGGTAAGATTTTTCTAATGGATATCCTATAAGATATGCTGCAATTAATTTTGTCTTGAAGATTTCCTTAAACTCATCTTCGGTCAGCAATCGCTGACAATGCAATGAACCCTGACTATGAGCTGCAATAACTATAGGCTTATGAGCGTTGTAATTCTTGATGAAACATCTGAAGGCTTCTTTAATATCTGAGTAAGCAAGATTTAGAGCTGAATGACTGTTGTCTTTTTGATTTGTAGCGATTGCAGCATATGTTGCTTGTCTGTAGTGAGGAGCGTATATATTACAAATCTCTCCATAAGCTGAAGCCTGGGTAACGAGGTTGAAATTTACACGATCATAAGATGCACAATCATAATTAAAATCAGAATTCCATTGTTTTAAAAAGTAACCGGTAGGATGTACAAAAAAACAATCAACCTTTTTATCATCTCCATAGTTAATTAGCTGAAAATCTTTTAAAGAAAAATTTTCTTTTTTTGGAATTGCAGCCCAGAAGCTTTGATTGTTGTAGTCTGGATTTTGTTTAATCTCTTCTTCTAAAAAATTATGTGAAGGGGTGATGCTGTCGAGGAAATCATCCATTAAGTAAAGAATAATACAAATGTTTGATGTTATTCATCAACTTCAAGGAGGAATTCTTGGTAAGTAGTATCAATTCTATCGCTGACCCCAATCCTAACTTTCCAAGTTCCAATATCTTTGTCTCTTGCTTTCCCTGTTACTTCTCCAATTATATCTATTGATAAAAATGAACCTCTTGAACCATCTTCTTCATTGATTAGCTCAATGGTGTAATCAAACCAGTTACGCGGTGGCTTACCATTGTTTGCAGGGTTATTTTCATCTTCATAATCTTCATCAGTTGCAAGAACTCGATATAGATACTCTTCACCAACAGATAAGAATGTGCCTGAATTTTCCGGATCAGATGTAATTACTGGAGCATTGTTTGGTGGCCCTGAATTTATGGCTTCCATTGTTAAGTTAACGGAGCTTATTCCACTTGCTAACACTTCAAATGATTCACTCAAGGCAGCCATTTCCCCTGAACCACACCATGCGTCATCGCCGTTAATATCAGAACATATTTGCAACTGATAGTTGCCAGGGGCAACGTCAGCTATGCCTATGGATCCTACTCCATTTGTAACAGCTGTATATGCTTCTTGGATAATTTCACCCTCAGAATTTAGTAAGTTAACTTTTAGTCTTGGTAGGTTTAATTCATATGCCGACCCTTTTATATGGAACAAAACTTGCACCCCAACAGCGAGCACCTCATAACCTTCATATGGCACATCTGCGCCATCTGCCATTGGGAATTCAAAAGTGATTGGAGTGCTTATCCATCCACCATCTGAGTAACCAGGAGCATTAACAACTGTATAATTAAGGTTCCCATCATCTGTTACCTTAAGGAAGTTTGAGTTATAAGAAAGTTCTACTGAATTGAACTCTGAGCCAGCCTTGCCATTTGGCGTTAAACTAAATTCTGATGGAACATCTGTTTCTAATTTGATTGAAGAAGGACCCTCATAGTAAGGAAGATTATCGAACGAGTCAAAATATCCATTCTTAAATGCATCTATTGATTTGATCGCTTTTTCTAGGTCAATGATCCCATAGCCTAGATGGTCATCCCTGCCTGGTCTAGCTGTAGTGTCGAATTCTCTTGATTCTTTATTTACATCATTTGTAAGTAAATTAGCTTTGAGCATTTTCTCTACTTCCGTATATTTAAGTATTGTTGGTAATGATTCATTAATCTCAAAAGGTTTTGCTATATCTTCGTAGTAGTACTTTATAGATGCTAAAAAACCAGCGCCATGCGGCGAAGCCATTGATGTGCCTTGTGCACCTACAAGTGGCACTGGGCTATTTGTCATTGCTGCTTCCCATCTTGCATAAGCCCAAACCAAATCATCTATCCCATCATCATTCCAGTCAGAGTACTCTCCACCAGGAGCAGCAAAGTCAACATACTCATTTGTTGATGAATAGGAAGATCTTCTGTGAACTCCATTTGTGGCGCCTACGGAAAACACTGTCGGGCAAGCTGCAGGGAAATTAGTACTGCCCACCCCGCCATTACCTGAAGATGAAGCTACTAATACTCCATTCTCTGAAATTTCAGCTAACTTTTGGCATGCAGAGGAATTAGCACTTCCACCACCACCATAACTCATGTTTATAGCATGAAGTTTTTCATCAAGTTCATTTAGCGGCACTCCTTTACTATCCGCAGTTCTCTGAGCCCAACTTGTTGAAGAAAGGTTGCTTTCATTTTCAATATCACCATTCACAAAAAGGTAAGCAGAGAAGGTAGCTGAGCCTGGACAACTTCTTTCAAAGCATACTCTTATCGGTGTTACTCTAGCGCCAAACCCATTGGCATCAACACCATCATTAAGCATAGAAATAGTGCTGCCAACATGAGTGCCATGACTAAAATCGCCTTGCTCAAACTCAACATCATCTGCTAAATCATCTTCATCAATCATGTCCCAACCCCTATCTGTATCAAAAATAGATCTTTGAAAGGCAAGATCAACTTCGTAAGGACTACCTGAATCTAAAACTCCGACGTTGATAGGTTTGGTTTCTTGGCCAAGAATATTTAATGCTTCTGGGAGATTTACAATGTCAAAATTCCACCATTGATATGCGTCATATAGTGGGTCTTTGGTAAAATCGACATGTAAATACTGTTTATAATCCAAGTCGATTTTCACTCCGGGCAGCATTAATTTTAATTTTTCAACTGACTTCCTCCACCTAGCATGTGTATATACTTCTGGGAAATCGCGTTTAAGAGTTGAGTTATAACCGTCATCATTTGGCAAATTAACTGTTTGCTCGAGAGAAAGAGGGCTTATATCTATAACTCCAGATGAATTTGAAGCAATCTGCTCTGATATCTCTCTGCGAAGGTTAGGGTCATACCTGACTTCCTCGAAATCTTTTGACTTTGAGAATATCAAAGTCCCATAGTTTATATCTGCACTTGATTCATGAAGTTTAACTTTCTGCTCCGAGGTTGTTGCTGAAGTTGGTTGTTGAGTAATTGTGTAGGCTGTTGGTTCACTGTTATAACCTCTCCAATGATCAACGATAATGTAATAGATTTCACCTTCACCTGCAGGTATCTCAAGTGTCTCAATTCTACCTAACCCACCAGAAGATGACACTGTCTCAAGATCAGTATTAATTACAAATATATCTAGATCTGAATTTTCTTCTGTATTGTCTTCGTCACCGTCATGGTTAACAATATCTAACTCGACGGCCACAGGCGAATCTATGCCAACGATTTGAAATAATTCAATATCATCCTCTCCCCCCATCCAGCCTAAAACTGTTGAGTATGTCTCTAAAAACTGAGCTCTATTTGTAAAGTTATTGGAAATATTTTCAATATCAGGACTATTAACATCAGAGTCTAAAGCAAATGGCCCTGCAATTCCTACTGATCCT
>JAYPTH010000009.1:0-52249 GCA_038133485.1 Gammaproteobacteria bacterium
AAGCGACTCAAGGCAAAGCTAACCCTGGGCTAATTAATCAAATTCTAAAATCTAAACTTTAAATAGCTGAGAAAAATACTCCTAGGGACCTTTTTACAGTCTCTAAAACCATAAAAGAGCTTTTTCATTCTGGTTGATAAATCGCTATACGATCCGCTTTATAAGCGCCAATATAGATTTTTTCACCATCGCCGTAAGCAACAGAAGCGCCTCCAAATGCTACATCTTTAAAATCGTGTCTCTCAATTAAGTCTAAATCTTGTGTGTGGCGCTGCACTGAAAAGGGTGTTGGACATTGCACCAATTCTTCGTTGATGCAATAGAAACCTCCCAGATCTGTATTCTGAACTGCCGCCCATATCTCATTACCAACTACAAGGAGGTTGTCAGCACCACCACCAAGATAATTTCTCAGTTTGTAGTCCTTTCTACCTCCATCCTTAAAGATCCCAATAGAACCATTCATGCGATAGCTAACATACAGATTTTGACCAAGCATTTCTATTCCATTAGGCCAAGACCCTCCTGAATCCTCTAATTTTGTAAAGCCAGTAGCAGGTGTCCATTGATAGACAAAGCCGGTATTGAGACGGAAGACATTTAAAAAGGTAAGCTCAGTTAAGCTCATATCTTTGTCATATTGATGTGTCGCATAAAATGAACCATCGGCGTCAGCAATCACAACATCATTAAAATAGGTATTGCTCTCTGGTCCTTCGACACATCCAACCCAGAACAAAGTCTCTTGATTAGAATCAGAAAATGTTACGTATTCAGGAAATAATAAAAAAAACTCTATGCGATCGATGCTTGTATGGTTTACCACAGCTAAAAGATTAGCTTCTTCGAGGAATGGACTGAGATTTTCACCACTCAATTGCACACCCTCAAATAAATCTATGCCATGCGGATAAAATTCTTGATATGGAGGGCAGTTTGTCTGGCCAATACCTAAAGCATTTTCAGCCACAAAAACAATCTCATAGTCACTTATTTGATCTGTTTCCAGGTTAAGTTTTGATATTTTTCCCTCAAAGGTGCTGCCCTCATTGAGTGCTGCAAGACCAGCAAACTGGGAAACAACCAAAGCATTTTCATCAGGAATTTTGGCAAAATCTTCAGGGTTTTGGAGTCCACATATCAACTCTAGAACACCTTTGCTTTGACAAGCATCCACATCAAGATACTCCTCAGAACACCCTGAAATTAGAATCAGTATTGCAACTAAAAGATATTTTCTATACAAAGATCATTGCGAGGTTTTCTGCCACAAAGCCCGGCTTATCTGAACCTTCAACTTCTAGTTCAATCTTAAACTTCATAAGCAACCTGCCTCCTCCTTTGTCATTTACCTCTAAAAGGCTGGAGTTATACCGACACTTTGAATCTACTGGCACTGGGTTAACGAAACGTACTTTATCGTAGCCATAGTTCATAGCCATCTTGGTGCCTTCTACAAAAAGTGCAGTCTCATAACCTTTACCAATAGACAATGAAAGCATTAGCGCCCCATGTGCTATGGTGCTTCCAAAAACTGGTGCGGCCTGTTCTGGGTCAACATGGATAAATTGATGATCGTCAGATACATCAGCAAACTGATTGATCATTTCCTGAGTGACAGTAAACCAGGATGTGCTTCTGACTACTCCAACATGGTTAGCTAAATCTTCTACTTTAATTGCTTCCATTTCATACTCCTTATTTCATTAAATGATCTTTGTATTGCTCTCTTAAATCTATTTTTAAGACTTTTCCAGTTGCTCCAATTGGTAAGGCTTCGACAAATACAATATCGTCAGGCTTCCACCATTTGGCTATTTTGTCTTCTAGGAATGCATAAATAGATTCTTTGTCTTTTTTGTCATTGGCAGGCACAACTAACAAAATTGGTCTTTCGTCCCATTTTGGATGTGCAACGCCAATCACAGCAGCCTGCATGACATCAGGATGGCTTTGTGCAGCATTCTCAAGATCTACTGAACTGATCCACTCTCCACCTGATTTAATGACATCTTTCGCTCTATCAACAATTGTCATGTAGCCATCGGGGTCTATAGAAGATATATCCCCAGTATCAAACCAGCCATCTGCATCAATAGCATCCTCTTCAAACTTGTAATAACGCTTGTTGACCCATGGGCCACGAATTAATAACTTTCCGAATGCTTTACCATCTTCTGGAAGCTGATTACCCTCATCATCTACGATTTTTAATTCGACACCATAAACTGGTTTGCCTTGTTTGGTTTGCAGTTTGTATCTATCTTCTTTGGACATTGCCTCCATTGCTTTTGTTCTGATATTAGCTGTTGCTAAAGGACTTGTTTCAGTCATGCCCCAGCCTTGAACTACATTTACATCGTGCTCTTCATCAAATTGTTTAATCATTGCATACGGAACAGCAGAACCGCCAATAACAGTTTGCTTAACTGTATCAAGCTTGATGTTATTTTCTTTACAATAACCTAATAGGCCAAGCCAAATTGTTGGAACACCAAAGGCTAATGTCACTTCTTCCTTTTGAATAAGTTCTACCAATGCAGCACCATCCATACCCATACCTGGAAGCACTAATTTAATGCCGTTCATAGCACCAATATAAGGCAAGCCCCACCCCATGACATGAAACATGGGTACAACCATTAAGATTGAATCATCTTTATCAAGACCCAGTCCATTTGCAGATGACCCAGCCCATGCATGAAGCAAGGTAGATTTATGTGAATAAAGGACCCCTTTTGGATTTCCAGTCGTACCAGAGGTATAGCACAATCCACATGGTGCATCTTCTGCCAAGGTTGGCCACTGGTAATTTTCATCACCTTCTGCAATAAATTCTTCATAAGAGATTGCATTTCTTAGCTTTGTTTCAGGCATCTCCTCCTGGCCACAAAGTAAAACAAATTGCTCGACAGTCGGACAATTATCTTGGATAGCTTCTAGAAGTGGTGCAAAAACAGATTCAATGAAAATTACTCTGTTTTCTGCATGATTGATGATATAGACAATCTGCTCAGGATGTAATCTGAAGTTAATGGTATGCATAACTCCACCCATACCTGATATGCCGTAGTACATTTCCATATTTCTATAAGTATTTAATGCTAAAGATCCGACATTCTGCCCATGCTTAATGCCATATTTCTCAAGGGCTGAGCCCAACTTTCTGGCTCGCTTACCAACTTCACCGTAATTGGTCTTGGTGATGACGCCATTTAAGTTTCTTGTAACTATTTCTACGTCTGGAAAGATTCTTTGAGCATAGTCAATGATGCTCCCAACATTCTGATTCCAATCTTGCATATTCATTTCTTTACCCCCAGTTTTTTAGATTGTGTAGATAAGGATACCATTCATTCTTTAATGGATGGAACCATGAAAAAATTATTTTATGTAATTTTTCTTTATCGCTATCTGACAGTTTAATTTTAATTTGAGGATCAAACAAATCTATCATCTGAACTAATTCATCAGTAAGACCATGTCTTTTTAATAGTTCATTGAACTCTTCTTGGTTTGAACCGAAGAAATTTCCCTGCAAATCAACAATTAACCGATCTGTTCTTTCCATACCTGTAAGGTTTACAAAGTAATTTCTCTTATTTTTAAGATACTCCGAGTTAAGGTGATTAAAGTTAGTAAAATTTAACCTTTTAGGACAGGAATCAATAGTGAAATAATTGTCCCAAATAGAAATATTTTCAGATGCAATATTGTCAAGTTTGCTCTCTGCATCGGTATTTAAGATGGTTGAGATTACTTTTTCGCCGGTCCAAATTATGTCTGTTCCTTTAGGGCAATTGGCTAGAAAATAATTGAAATAATCTTTGTGGAAACTGTCCTTTTCAATTAACTCATTGCAATAAACTGTTGGGCAAAAAGAGAAAGTGATTTGAGGAAAAGAAGATTGTGATTTATCCAATGCTCGAAACTGAGCTTCAGCATCGAATGTTTCAAGATCATCAAACAGCAGGGCAATTTTTGTACATCCAAGCTGCACGAAATAATCAATTTTTTTACCCAATTGGTCGATATGCTCTTTAGTATGGGGTGTCAAGCCAACACTTACCTCTATCGATCTTTCAGAAGCATAAGCAACAAAATCTTTAAATTCTGCTCTCCAATTCTCGCTAGGATTTAAATGAAAATTACTTCTTAGGAAGGGGTCTTCCTTTGGTGCATAGAAGTAGGAATTAAGGTTATTTTTTTGTAATGTCTCTACAAGGACATTGCGAGCTGAAAAACTGTATAGTCGCCCATAAAAACCCTCAACAATACCATAATTGTGCATCATTTAAGTTTACAAGAATTATCGCTTTTAATTTTATTTTTTTTGGTGCTCAGATCATTAGCATTGAATCGATACAATATTTCTGAATGCCTATCTCGGCCTAACAAAAAATCTAAAGCAATTGAACTCTGCATTGCAGCGACCATTGATACAGTGGGTCCTAAAACTCCCACTTCAGCACATTCATTTCCATCGAGCTCGCCATCAGGTGGGAAAATGCAACAATGACAGCAATGCTCAGATTTTAGATTTCTATATAAAACTGTCTGTCCAGCTGTTCCTGATACTGATGCCGTAAGAAATGGTATGCATTCATTGACGCAGATTGAATTCAGAGAATAAGTTGTCCTAAAGTTATCAGCGCAATCTATAACCAAATCTGCATGAAAATGTGATTCTTCGACATCCCATGATTTATTCTTAAATGTCTTTACTTGGCAGGAATGATTTAAGCTATTTAAATGTTTTGCTAAAACACTGACTTTATCTCTATTAATATCATCTTCTGTATAAAAAACTTGTCTGTGAAGATTCTTAAGCTCAACAATATCAGGATCAATTAAAGTTATATTTCCTACACCGGCGCCAGCTAGATATGTAGCCAATGGTGACCCAAGACCTCCACACCCTATTACGACTATGGATTTGTTTAGCAATGCCTCCTGCATCTCTAAATCCATATCCTCAAGAACTAGCTGAGAAAAATACCTTTTTAAAAAATCTTCATTTTTGAGCATATGTGTACCTATCAGACCCAGAAAGATCTTTTCCTGTATTTATATTATTAAATCCATAGTTATTTAATAGCTCTTGGACTGAATCTTTTTGATCCTCGCCATGCTCAAGGAATAGATAACCTTCTGGCATTAAATGCCTCTTAGCATTGGATACAATATGCTTAATATCTTTTAGGCCATCTTCTGCAGAAAAAATTGACGTTTTAGGTTCAAAATCAAGAGATCCATTTAATTTTATATTTTCAGATACATAAGGTGGATTGGACACAATTAAATCGTATATTCCATCGACATTCGAAAACCAATCAGAGAAATAAAAATTGACCTTAGAATCAATTTGTTGGTTATTAATATTAGCTACTTTTAAGGCTTCTAGGCTTTTATCAACACCCTGCACAATTGCGTTGTGATATATTTTGGCGAGCTCAATTGCTATACATCCACTCCCAGTTCCCAAATCAATGATATGGCTTGGTGATTTGACTATGCTCTTGATGCAATCAACCATTTGCTCAGTTTCAGGTCGAGGAATTAATACATGCTCATTTATATAATATGTGCCATAGTAGAATGACCATTCGCCAATTATTTGCTGGATGGGCTTGCCAGATATTATTTCTTTTATAACTTGATCAATCTCTTTATTCTGTTCATTTAGCGACTCGACAAGGAAGCCAAATCCCTCGTTGTAAGAGTCACCGTATTGCAGTTGCCAAGCATTTTTTAAGTTTTGGATGACTTCTTTACTGATTTTCAATTTCTAGAAGTTTTTCGGCATTACTCTGAGCTTTTAATGATTCAATCATATCTTTGATTTCTCCATCCAAAAAAGCTTCAATGTTGTATTGGGTAACCTTAATTCTATGATCAGTTATCCTTCCTTGTGGAAAGTTATACGTTCGAATTTTTTCACTTCTATCTCCTGTGCCAACCAAAGATTTTCTTTCTGATGCCTTTTCTTGTTCAATCTTTTGTTTCTCTATGTCATAAATTTTTGAAGATAATAATGCCAAAGCTTTAGCTTTATTTTTATGTTGACTTCGATCATCTTGACACTCAACAACAATTCCTGTGGGCAAATGTGTAAGGCGAACTGCAGAGTCAGTCTTATTAACATGCTGCCCTCCGGCTCCAGAAGCTCTAAAGGTATCTACTCTTATTTCACTCATATCAATATCTTTTTCTTCAATATCATCCATTTCTGGTAGAGCAGCCACCGTTGCTGTTGAAGTGTGAATTCTTCCCTGAGATTCAGTTAAAGGTACTCTTTGAACCCTATGTACTCCAGATTCAAACTTTAAATTTCCGTAAACATCTACACCAGAAATTCTAATCACTACTTCTTTGAAGCCTCCAGGTCCTGAGTCAATTTCTTTTACCTTCTCTACTTTCCAGTTATTTCTTTCTGAATATCTCATATACATTCTGTATAGGTCACCAACAAAAATAGCAGCCTCATCTCCACCAGCGCCTGCTCTTAGCTCCAAGAATGAATTTCTTTGATCATCTTTATCTTTAGGCAAAAGTTGAACCATTATTTCCGCCTCAAGAGCCTCAATTCTTGATTCGCTTATTTTCTTTTCCTCAGCGGCAAGCTCTTTCATTTCTTCATCTTTCAACAACTCATTTAATTCTTCGAGACTACTTTCCAAATCAAGATATTCTTCCCAATTCTCAACAATATCCTTAATTTCGGAAAATTCTTTGTTCAGTTTTGTCAATTGCTCAATATTTGAAGTAATTTCAGGATCGGACAATTTTGTTGACAGGTCTTCAGCTTTTGACTTAATGCTTTCCAGTGAATCTCTAATATTTTTTTTCATCACTTACCTTTTGAGCTATTTTGGATTGTCTTTTCAAGGGCTTTAGAAATATGAAATAAATCTTTAGCATTTATTTCATTTGCTAGGTCTTCTAAAACCCTCTCATAATCTGCACCTGATTTGAACTTACTCTTTGCATTGGCCAATGCATCATCTTTTACTTCTTTTAGCTTCTCCTTAATATCTTTTTGTTTAGATTTTAGTTTTGATAGTCCACGAATTTTTGAATACTCATGGTCGATACTTTCATCAATAAATGTTTCGGCTTCAGTCACTGCAGCTTGTCTTGAATGTAGATTAGACGCAATTGTTTCGCTTAATTGATCAAGATTAAGTAATTCAATATGAGCGCTCTTTACTGAATAATTAATATTTCTTGGAATAGCTAAATCAAAAACTTGCAATCTTTGTTTGCAATTTGCTAAATCCTTGGCATTAAAGAAAGGTTCATCAGCTGGAGCTGCAATGACTATCGCACCAACTAAATGAATATTTTTTTTGATGCTGGTCAAGCTTTTGCTTGCTAGGTTAGAGATTTTAACTTTTGATCTGTTAAAAAGGCTTATTTTCAAGCCTTTCTTTGTGAATCTGGTCACTAAAGCTTGAGAGACATCTCCAGCACCTATAATCATTACCTCCTTACAAGAGCTATCTAATTCATTATCAACTAAAGAAGCAATTGAGATGGGATTCCTTGAAAGTTTAGCTGAGGTCCTAATTTTCTTTGATAGCTTAACCGCTCCCATAAACATCTCTTCCATAGACTTATTGAGATACATGTGAGCTTTTGAATTCTGAAATGATTTCTTCACTTGTCCAAAAATGTCTGGTTCTCCCACAATCATTGAATCGATCCCGGTCATTACCTTTAGCAAATGTTTAAATGCATCTATGCCTGAATAGAGGTATTGATCATTTTTTCTAATAGTTATTTTTCTGTTGGCTGCTTCTTTAAGATTTCTATCAAAATTTTTAATCTCTGCTCTGGAACAAAATGTATAAAATTCAGTCCTGTTACAGGTTGAAACGAAAACTCCTGTTTCAAAAGGCATTTTTTCCTTTAGATTGACTAAAATTTCATCAATCTCCCCTTTATTAAAAGCAAATTTTTCTCTAACCTCTAAAGAGGTAGACTTATGACTAAGGCCCCAACACTGAAAATCCATAAAAATAAAATAGTTCTTTGTCTTATTGTCTTATTTCAAATAAGTTGTGCAAGTTTATATTTAACTGATAATACTTACAATCTAAGAGGAAAAGTTTCAATTACTGACAATAATCAGAGTTTTCTGTTCAATATAAGAGCAAAAATTTCAAAACATTCAGTAAACTTAAAATTTTATGACCCAACGGGTACACAATTCATAACTGAATTGAACTCAAACAATAACAACTGGGAAGATAGCAAAGATTCTTTTGTGATGAGTTATTTGCAAGCAATTAAGCCAATGGAAATATATGCCTTAACCAACTCTAAATGTAAATCAAAGAGAGATTGTAAAATAACTCAAGACTTCAATAACAAAGACGTAAAAATACTAGTTTCTCTGACAAATGTATAGCATCAGAACTCCTGCAAAATTAAATACCTTTTTGAATGTCAACGCTAAGCGAAGTGATGGCTTGCATAGTATTTCCACCCACTTGCAACTAATCGACATATACGATGAACTCTCATTTTCTCCTGCAAAGTTCAATACATTGGTATGCGGCTACCCCGAGCTTAATAAAGATAACATTGTCATCAAATCAATCGAATACTTTAATCAAAAGTATGGAGCCAATCACAATTTTAATGTTGCCTTAAAGAAAAATATTCCATTTGGCGCCGGCCTGGGTGGAGGAAGTTCAAATGCTGCTTATACTTTAATTTTATTATGCTTAATTTCAGGCATAGATCTAGGTGATCTTGATTTAAATGATATTGGCAAAAGCTTAGGAGCAGATATTCCTTTTTTTATTCAAAGCAAAAGTCGTTATGTGTCAGGCTATGGAGAGATTTTGGAGGAACAATATTCGCTAAATAAAGAGTTTTTAGTCATTTCGCCAAATATAAATGTAAAGACTGAGGAAGTATTCAATTCAAAATATTTAAATCTAGAAAACAATCTAAATAAAAATATAAATTCTTTATTGAAACCTCTCCTTAAACAGAATGATAAGTTTGCAAAATTTTATCAAAACATTATTAAAAAATCGGATAATTTTAAAAATAGAGTTAAATTGACTGGATCAGGATCATCTTTATTTATTGAGTCACCTACTACCGAAGAAAAAGCAATTTTACAGCCCAAAATTGAAGATAATTTTAGAATTTTTTTAGTTAAAGGATTAGAATACTATGACTTTGCAAAGGATTGGGGTGTAGCCAAGTGGTAAGGCAGCGGCTTTTGGTGCCGCCATTCGTAGGTTCGAATCCTACCACCCCAGCCAATTAGGGATTATGGATAAGCAATTAATTTTTAGTGGAAGCTCAAACCCAAAATTAGCTCAAAATATAGCTGATAATCTGGGCTTAAAATTAGGGGATATTAAACTGGGAACATTCAGTGACGGCGAAATATCTATCCAAATAAATGAAAATGTTCGTGGCAAAGATGCTTTTGTAGTCCAATCAACAAATTTTCCAGCTGAAAAAAATCTTATGGAATTAATCCTGATGTCAGATGCGCTAAAAAGAGCTTCGGCAAGATCAATTACGGCTGTTATGCCCTACTTTGGATATGCGAGACAAGATAGAAGAGTAAGGTCTGCAAGAGTCCCAATAAGTGCTAGAGTAATAGCAGAAATGCTTGAAAGTGTAGGGGTAACACGAGTAATTACACTTGATATTCATTCAGAGCAGATTCAAGGATTCTTTTCTTTTCCTGTCGATAATATCTATACCTCCAATATTATGTCTAAGAAAATCTCTGGAAAATATAATGTGGAGGAGTTACAAGTCGTATCTCCTGATACTGGAGGGGTATTAAGAGCTAGATCTGTTGCTAAAACCTTAGGCGTTCAAGATCTTGCAATTATTGATAAGAGAAGAGAGAAAGCAAACGTCTCAGAAGTTTTTAATCTAATTGGAGATGTTGAGAATAAGGTTTGCATCGTTCCAGATGACTTAATTGATACTGCAGGAACACTTAGCAATGCATCTCATGCACTTAAAGAGAAAGGGGCTAAAGAAGTTATTGCTTTCATTACACACCCAGTTTTATCAGGAAATGCAATTGAAAATATAAATAATTCAGCAATTGACAGCCTTATAGTGTCAAACTCGATAGATATTGGTGACAAATTAAAAAAATGTCCTAAAATAGACGTCTTTGATGTCGCCCCTATTTTATCTGAGGCAATAAACAGATTAAAAACTGGTGATTCGATAAGTGAACTTTTTAAATAAAAATGATTAATTTGAAGGTAGAAAAGAGAGAAGCTGTTGGAGGCCTATCCTCAAGAAAAGCAATTGCTGAAAAAAAAGTACCTGGCATTGTTTATGGTGGTGGCAAAGAACCACAACCTATCTTAGTTCAGACCAATGAATTAATTAAAATTGTTTCTAATGAAAGTGTTTTTAACTCACTTGTTGAATTAGAAATGGATAACAATAAAGAGAAAGTCATTGTAAAAGACATACAAAAACACCCATCAAAAAATTTATTTACCCATATTGATTTCCAAAGAGTTTCAGAGGGCAGCAAAGTGAATGTGGTAGTGCCCGTAGTTTTAATCAACCAAGCGAAATGTTACGGAGTAAAAATTGAAGGGGGAGTTATCAATCATGTAATAAAAGAGATTGATGTTCTCGCTGACCCAAACAACATCCCTGAATCCATTGAAGTTGATATGGAAAGAATTAAATCTAAACAAAAAGTTAGGCTAAGCAGTTTAAGCTCTAACGATTCATATGATTTTCCAAGCAGCCTAAAGAACCAAGATCCTGTATTGGTCTCAGTCTTAACTGCAAGAGGGGGATCACTCAGCATAGATGATGAAGATGAAACATCAGAAGAAGGCGAAGAAAATACCGATTCATCACCAACCGATAATGAAGCTTCTGAAGAAAATAACTCAGATCCTGCTGAGGAGAAAACCGAGTAATTTGGCTGACCTGTGCATAGTAGGTCTTGGCAACCCTGGCGATAAGCATAAAAAAACAAGACACAACATAGGCTATGATTTTGTCGAGCTTATTGCAGAAAAATATGGTGTCTCATTCTCTGCCAACAAAAAGCTGGATGCTTTAGTCGCC
Source organism: Gammaproteobacteria bacterium (assembly GCA_038133485.1). Classification (GTDB taxonomy): domain Bacteria; phylum Pseudomonadota; class Gammaproteobacteria; order Magnimaribacterales; family TMED112; genus TMED112. The sequence goes on from JAYPTH010000009.1 coordinate 11,092, forward strand.
GAAATTAGTTTCTCTGGAAAAAATATTCTTCTTGTGAAGCCTAATGCTTATATAAATCGCAGCGGTAAAACCCTGGGGTTAGTAAAAAAATACAAAGTTGAGGCATTGGAAAAGATTCTAGTAATCCACGATGATATGGATTTAAATCCATCAGAGGTGAAATTAAAAATTGGTGGAAGTGATGGGGGGCATAATGGTCTTAAAGATATTATTAAAACAATTGGCAAGGAATTTGTTAGATTGCGATTTGGGATTGGCCATCCTGCCTTTAAAGCTGACACTAATGCTTGGGTTATAAAAAAACCAACACCGGAAGAAAAAAAACTTATTGAACAATCATTTGATAAAGCTAGCTCATCATTGAATGACATCTTAAATCTAGATTGGTTAATTGCAATGAATAGCCTCCATTCAAAATGAGTATAAAATGTGGGATAGTCGGTTTACCCAATGTAGGTAAATCTACTTTGTTCAATGCGCTAACTTCTCAAAAGATTGATGCTGAGAATTTCCCTTTTTGCACAATAGAACCAAACGTTGCAAGAGTTAATATTCCTGATGATAGATTAAACAAATTAGCTGAGATAAATAAACCTGAGAAAACAATTCCTTCCTTCATGGAATTTGTAGACATAGCAGGATTAGTAAAAGGCGCTCACTCAGGAGAAGGTTTGGGCAATAAATTCCTTTCACACATTCGTGAAACTCAATGTTTTGCCCATGTAATAAGATGTTTTGATGACCCTAATATTATTCATGTTGAAGGCAAAATATCTCCGATTGACGATTTAGAAACAATTGAAACAGAACTGATCCTTAGCGACCTAGAGATGGTAGAAAAAAAACTTGAACGTCTTTCTAAACAACTCAGAAGTGGAGATAAAACAACCCAAGCTGAGTGTCAATTCTTAGAAAAAATATTTGAAACCTTAAGCAGTTCTAAGCCTGCCATGTCATTAGAGTTAAATGATAGCGAGAGATTATTTATGAATAAGTTGCAACTGGTCACTGCCAAACCATTTGTATATATTGCTAATCTTCATGAGGATGAGGCAAAAAATATTTTTGTTGAGGATCTAGAGCGGCATGCAGAAAGTATTGGCAGCAGTGTGATAAGAGTCTATGCCAAAGCTGAGGGAGAGCTCGCAGACCTTGAAGATGACGAAAAAAATGAATATTTATCCCTGCTAGGACAAAGTGAGCCTGCTCTAAATAAAATTATTAAAAAGGGGTTTGAGATGCTCAATCTTTTTTCTTATTTCACCGCTGGACCCAAAGAAGTTCGGGCTTGGTCCTTAAAAAAAGGGTCTACAGCTCCTGAAGCAGCTGGAAAGATTCATACAGATTTTCAAAAAGGTTTTATCAAGGCAGAAATCATATCTTATGAGGATTATATAAAGTTTGGTAGTGAATCAAGCGCCAAAGAAAATGGAAAACTAAGACTTGAAGGAAAAGAATATATTGTTCAAGATGGTGACATAATACATTTTAAATTTAATGTCTGAAGTTAGCATTATAATTCCAACCTACAACGAATCTGAAAATATTGTAAAAGTATTAAATGAAATTGAGCTCACTTTATCTGGGCATGATTATGAAGTCATTGTTGTTGACGATAATAGCCCTGATCAAACAAGCGAAATAGTTAAAAAAATATCAAAAGCTAACAAAAATATTTTATGTATTAAGAGGACTTGGAAAAAAGGGCTCTCCTCAGCAGTAATTGAGGGAGTTGCCCTTTCATCAAAAGAGCTGGTTTGCGTAATGGATGGTGATGGTCAGCATGACCCAAAAGATATTCTTAAAATGTTAGAACATCATAGAGCATACAACCTCGATCTTGTTTCAGGTTCAAGGTTCCTTAACCTGTCTTCCGAGCTAGCTTTATCACAAAGTCGTAAAAACTTAAGTGATGCCGGCATTTTTTTTGCCAACCTTTTTTTAAAAAAGAAAATGACCGATCCAATGACCGGCTTGTTTCTTATAAAGAAGAATTTAATAGAAAATCTTCAAGATCAACTTTATAAAGATGGCTTTAAAATTCTATTTGATATTCTGATGCTAAATAAGACATTAAAATCTGATGAGGTTCAGATTAATTTCCGATCAAGAATTGCTGGAGATAGTAAACTTAATATATCAACTATTTTCAATATGCTTGGCCAGGTAATGGAAAATATTACCAAAGGGTTTCTGCCAGCAAGCTTCTTTGTATTTTCTTTAGTTGGAACTGTAGGAGTAGCAATCCATTTGACTTCGTTAAGCCTTTTGCTTATGTCTTTAGGTTTTGTTGCCGCCAATGCAGTCAGCACTGTGTTAGCGATGACTTCAAATTACTTCTTGAATAACTACTTAACTTTTCACAATCTACATAAGACCTTTAGGGAACGGTTTCAGGGGCTAATTAAATACTCATTTACCAATTCTTTTTCCATTCTTGCCAATATTGGAGTAGCTTCACAATTTTATGCTAATAATTTTTCAGAAATTTCATCAGCCTTAATTGGCATATTGGCCGGGCTTGTATTAAATTATTTTTTAAGTCTGAATTTAGTCTTTAAAAAATGATTTTTCGCATCCTAAATATAACAATATTCCTACTATTTAGTTTCTTCTTATTCGATAAAACCTTTGCTAAAGGTTTCTATAATTGGGATGCGGTTGCATATACCTTTGCTGTGAACATCGATGAAGGTTTAAGCATTGAGGACGCTCACGCTAAAACCTACCAAACTCTAAAGCAAGAGGTAAATGATGGCTTATTTAAAGATTTATGCTGTTCATCTAAGTATAGGCAAGCGCAATATGCTGATCCAGAGAACCTATCTTCAATGATGCCTATGTACGCCCTAAAACCTGGCTATATCTTCTTGATAAAACTAACAAAAAATATTTTTCAAGTTTCAGAATTCAAAGCAATGAGTTATATTTCCTCTTTATCTGTACTATTAATTGCCTCTCTAATATTCTTAAGTTTCTTCAGCATACCAGGCTTTGCTCAATTCATTTGGATACCAATTGCCTTTCTTGGTGAATTGCTTTTTTTAGGCAAACTAATGACTCCAGATGCTATATCTGCTTTGGTGATACTTTTAGGAATAATTGGGTTGTTAAAAAAACGGTACATTGCTGGATATACTCTCTTAGGATTATCTTTACTATTTCGTCTAGATTTAATTGTCGCCATAGGATTACTTGGGTTGCTGCCGATATTAAATAGAAATTACACTTTCGCTCTAGTAAATTCTTCAATCTTTTTATTAGCTTATTTCATGATTTCGTACAGTTCTGACCATGTTGGTTGGTGGCCACACTTCTATACCAGTTTGGTGAGCACTCAAGTAAATATGTCAGAATTTGCCCCCGAATTTTCATTAAACAAATATCTTGAGATCCTTTATGGAAATTTTATGTGGGTGCTAAACGACAATAGATATATAAAATGGTTTGCAACTAGTTTTGCACTTTTACTGGTCTCAATAACCTTATATAGCGAGAAGAAAAACACTCACTTAAATATCATTGGAATAGTGCTTGGGTTATCAATTTTTATAAAATTTATTTTGTTCCCTAAAGTTGATTCTAGGGTCTACCTATCAATCTTTGTAGCTCTGATTTATATCGTCGGACTTAACTTTAAAAATACAAAAAAATATATTGACTGAAATTATTTAGCAGTTAGTATCAACCTTCAGGCTATGTAGCTCAGCTGGTTAGAGCACAGCATTCATAATGCTGGGGTCGGTGGTTCAAGTCCACCCATAGCCACCAACCTTCAGATAGTTACTTTTTAAGAACTGTAAAAATAATTATCAACGAGACTAATGCAATTAGTCCATCCTGACCAACGAGTGCAAGAATTGCTGAAAAATTATTGTAGACGTCTCCTACAAAAGCAGTATCAGGCCCAAAAATTATTCCCAATAATAATGATGCTGAAACTACCAATAGAAGAACTTCGGTAAGTCTTTCGAGAAACCTTTTTATTTTTCTGAAGTCGAAATCAAAAAACTTCATAAGCTTAATAAAAACACATGAGGGCCGAAGCCCTCATGTTAGTTTATTTTATTTTAGGCCAAGAACACTCATAATGATTAGTAAGACAATAAGTCCACCTAATCCATTCTCACCTAACATAGCAACATAACCCATAATTGTATCGATTACGTCACCAACGAACCAAGTGTTACCACCAAAAACGATTGAAGCAACAATGCCTAATCCAATAACACTCACGAGAACACCAGTAAGACCTTTTACAAAGTCATTTACTGCTTTCATAATACTATCCATATCTCCCCCATGAATTAGTTCAAAAATATAGTAACCAATACCCCTATTTTGACAACTTATTTTAAATTGCCTTAAACCCTATATTTATAAGTAAATTAAGCAATATAAATAAGATTTATAATTATAAAAATCTTATGAAAGCATGATTTTTACTTATCTCTAGAGGTTTTTGTTACTCAAAAAAAACTTTTGACCCCAGAATTTTCTTTGGATCAATTGACTTTTTAATGAATTTAAAAAGTTTTTGCTTATCTTGATAATGAGTAAACTTTTTTAATAAATGTATTTTTCTTTTACCAATGCCATGCTCTGCACTTGGTGATCCCTCATACTTCTGCAACAAGTTGTATATGGCTTCAGATAGCCTACCATCCGTATCATCTAAAATATTGACATGGATATTACCATCCCCTAAGTGACCGAAATTATAGACAATATCGCTTGCATCTAGCTTATCTACATCTGCTAGAAAGGGATCAATTGCTTTCGCATTTATACATATATCGAGCTTGTCTGCACCTCGGTCAGCAAGGATAACAGGCAGCTCTTCTCTTAGCTTCCAGAATTCATCAGATTGCCTAGCATTCAGTAGACTTATTTCTAATTCTAATTCTGAAATTCTAGTGAGAGCATTTTCAAGTTCAGTTTTATCTGATGACTCAAGCTCCAATAAAATTTCATATTTATACTTTGCTTGTCTTGCTAAAATCTTTTGACAATTTCCATCAATAAATTCAACTGCAGAAATATATCTTCTTTCATCTTCAATAAGCTTATTCACTTGATCCAGCTGATTTGCTCGAATGAGTACTGATTCCTTATGTTCTTGTACAGGGTAAGTTTGCAGTATTGCTTCAAAAATAAATCCCATGACTCCTTCAGAGCCATAAAATAATTCCATGATATCTGGTCCAGTAGCATCTTTTTCAATTTGGTTTTGAAAACTAAGGATTGCTCCATCAGGCATGATTACTTTCAACCCTCTAACATGCTCTTTTGTTGCCCCGTATCTTATATATCTCGCCCCTGCTGCATTGGTAGCAATATTGCCGCCAATTGTTGATGAGGAAGTGGATGAGAATTCAATGGGCAAAATCCTCTTATTTAATGCAGCCAATGACTTTGCTTCGTCGGTTACGACTCCAGCTTGGCAGGTTATTTGATTAGAATCCTCGTTCCAACTCATTTTTTTTAACCTTTCTGAAGAAATAACAATTTCTTGATTAATGGCAGTTGCTCCCCCACTCAAGCCAGTTCTGCCTCCTGAGATAACTAATTTATACTCATGCTCATTGCTAAGCTGAAATATTTTAACAATATCGTCCTCACTTTCTGGAAAAAAAACAGCAGAAGCATTGGGAACTAAACCTTGATACCAATCTCTTCCATACTTATCGAGATCTTCTTGGGTTGTGCTGAACTGACCGTCAGGAAAATGAGAAATGATTAACTTTAGAGTCTTATTCATTTTTAAATACTAAATATTTTCTATACGCATATATTGTAAAAAAACTAAAAAACGTAGCAATGAACTTTTGTAGAACAATTTGTTCAATGCCAAGCTGAAATAAGAGGAAAAATATGCTGGTTGTAATTATCGAGCCTAAAATTCCACCTAAAAAATATGCTGAGAATTCAGTAGCTGGCTTGCTCTCTAGCCACCCAGGATTGAATACAAAGTTTTTTGCTAGCACATAGCTGACAATGGTTCCAGAAAGATAACAAAAGCCAGCCAGAATAGACCTATTGAAATCAAAAAAATAATCTAAAGATAGAAGCAAAATAAAATCAAAAGCAAATGCTAAGCTATTTGTGCCACCATATTTAACAATTCTTGGGATCATTTATTAATCAGTTAAGACCGGCGAAATAGAAAAATCAACTCCTGTTACATCACTTCCATTAACAGAGAAACTACCTCCCGGATAATCTCCTCTTAAATCTCCAGGGCCACAAATGCCTGACGCATTAAATGACAACCTATCTCCAAGCGTAGTACATGCAAAAACTTCTGTATAGGTATCATTAGGAACTTCACGAATTCTAAAATTAGCTACACCTTTGACCATTTGCATCACATCACACGGAATAATCTCATTTGCATCATTGACTGCACATATCCATAGCTGATCAACTGTTGCCTTTTCTCTAATGCTTCCTGAAGAATACATTACTGGGATAGAAGCATGAGTATCATTATTAAAAGTAAACTTCATTAATGACATAAAATTTCCGTCAGGTAGATTACTTTTGTCAATTTTAGCCTTATAAATGCCAAATCCATTAGAATTCGTATCCAGGGCTTCAAATGAAAGAGCACCATTTAAATCCTCTGTTTCAACTGCAATAATTTCTAGCTGGCCTTGTCCTATTTTTTCTATAACAAATGTTTTTTCATTAAGGGCATAGCCTAAGAAAACTCGGTCAGGAGAAAGTTTTGGGTATGCTAATGATGAAAAGTCTACTCCTGATTGTACAGCACTTATCCCTTTTTCCATGTCCATGAGCCCAAAGCCATAAAAATCATCTTTGCCAGGTGCTCCAATATCTTTAGTAAGCTTGCCAGACTTAAGTAATAGATCCATTTCATCAAAGGAAATGTCGGCATCAAGATATTTGATTAATCCAAAGTATCCTGAAACATGCGGGGCAGCCATTGATGTACCATTGTAAACTTGTAGGCCTTTATAATCGTTGCCATCATATGAAGAGTTTTTAAATGAATAAGCCAAAACTCCATCACCTATTTCATTGCCATCTAAATCTTCAGAAATTTGACCTCCAGGCGCTGCAATATCGACATAATTGTTATAGGAAGAGAAGGACGATAAAACTTCATCATATTTTGTTGATGAAACAGAAAATGCATAATCACATGATGCGGGGAATCTTATGGCTGAATTGCCTTCGTTTCCCGCTGAAGCTACAACAAAAATTCCTGAATCTTTTAGGTTAGCAATTTCTTCACAAATAATTTGATTATTTCCACCACCGCCTAGACTCATGTTAATTATCTCTACTTTGCCATTTGTAGCAGCATCATAGACTTCTCCTGAGTCATTGCTCTTACCCTGAATGTAGTAAAAAGCTTGTAATTGATCATAGCTGGCACACCCTCCTCCATTTTCACTTCTATCAGAACCACAAACACGCAAGGGTAATGTTTTAACTGCCAAACCGTTAATTTCATTACCGTCATTTTTTGCAGAAATTGTAGTGGCAACATGTGAACCATGACTTCCAAATATTTCTCCATCATCTTGAACAGGTTGAAAATCAGGATCTGTAGGATCGCTATCTATGCCATCGCCATCAAAGGAAGAGTCTGTATCTGATACAAAATCATAGCCTCCATCAACGAACGAAGAATTTTCATATGCATATGAGTCTTTAAGAGGCGCTCCGGAATCAAGAACAGCCACAACAATGTTTTTAGTATCTTGCCCTATTAAGTCTAATGCTTCTTTTGTTTTGATTTGTCTTAAATTCCATTGATACTCATCATAGAAAGGATCAGGACTAAATGGTTGAGGGTCTGCATCAGGAAAATAAATGTGGTTTAACTCAAAAAGATAGCCTGTAAACTCTGATCTCAATTGTTGGAGTACTTTAACCTTCCTGATGTCTAAGGATGTTTCCCTTTTTATAAGGAACTCTCGAGATAATGCATCTTTTAAGTAGCTCTTATTAAATTCTTTCTCAATTGCTTCATAATCTGGCGTAATTTTTATTGCCCTATTGGCAGGAGGATTAGAATCAAAAAGACTTCTAAAAGCTTCCATTCTTTCATTTGATTCTGATTTATATGTTAGATCCTCATCTTTTCTTCTAATTAGAAATTCGCCGGTATCGTTTGAAGAGTTTTGAGAATTTTCTTGCTCACTCTCTTCAATAACTAATGCATACTTAGAACCTGTTTTGGCTAGATCACTTTCAATAACCAAATAATAAACACCATCTCCATTAAAGCTCAGACTTTCAAATGGCGTTAAATTTGTACTGGAACTTATTGGATTAGTTAGATCTGCCACGTCATAAATATAAATATCTAAATCAGATAAATCGTTGGTTTGATATAAGGACATATCAATCTTTTTATCATTTACATCGATAACAAAAATATCCAAGGGATCATAGGTATACTCACCCTCTTCAGAGATGTGTTCACCAGAAAAACCAATTATTGTTGAAGGTGAAAAAATTGGTTGAGCTTCAGAGCTCTGATTATTACTCAAATAAGAAAATGCTTTGTTAGGGACATCAGAATCCACAATACCACCACATTACCTACAACCTGGCCCTAAATTTACAACCTTTTGTTCGGCTGGGGGGGGGGTTGGGGGGGGGGTGGGGGTTGGTGTATTTCCTTCTCCTGAATCAGAATTTGAGGATCCGCCACCACCACAACCAATCACTAACAGTAGTACTGCAAAGAAAGAAAAAATATTTTTTATTGTCACCATGTTCCAGAATTTTTCATACTAGCCCATGGCTCAATGATCTCTAATGCTTCTCCATTTTGTAAAAGCTCAATAGAGATTCCATCTGGTGATTTTACAAAAGCCATTCTGCCATCCCTTGGGGGGCGATTTATTTCAATTCCTTCTTCTATAAGTTTTTCGCAGGTTTCATAAATATTATTCACCTGAAAGGCTAAGTGTCCAAAATTTCTGCCTCCCTCTAATCTCTCCTCATCCCAATTGTGGGTGAGCTCTATCATTGGAATGTTTCCATTTTCATTGCCAATATCACCAGGCGCTGCTAAGAAAATAAGAGTATATCTTCCTGCTTCATTGTCTTTTCTATACATTTCTTGAAGACCCAAACCATCACAAAAGAATCTCATAGTATCCTTGGTGCTATTAATTCTTATCATTGTATGGAGGTACTTCATCTCAGAATCTCTTTATTGTTTTATCAATTTTTTCTAATGCCCATTCGATGTTTGATCTAGATATCATTAATGGTGGTGCAAATCTGATGACATTGTCATGGGTCTCTTTTGTTAGCACCCCTTCATTAAGTAAATCCATGCAAAGATCATTGGCTGTCTTGCTGCTGTTATTAAGCTCTACACCAATCCATAAGCCTTTGCCTCTTACTTCCTTTATCAAGTCATATTCCATTGATTCCAAACCTGATTTCAGCTCTTCACCAAGTATTCTGCTATTTTCTATTAAGTTTTCCTCGACAAGTAACTCTAAAGCTCTTTTGCCGACAGCTGCAGCCAGTGGGTTACCTCCAAAGGTAGAACCATGAGTTCCAGGTATAAAATTATCCATCACTTCTTGCTTTGCAATAAAAGCTGAAACAGGCAGAATTCCACCACCCAGGGCTTTGCCTACTATTAGTCCATCAGGCAAGATATTTTCATGCTGGAATGCAAACATGCTCCCAGTTCTACCAAGACCTGATTGTATTTCGTCAACCAATAACAAAGTATTTTCTTTGTCACATAATTTTCTTACCTCTTTAAGCCAGCCCTCTCTTGGAACAATTATTCCGGCCTCACCTTGGATTGGCTCTATAAGTATGGCTGCAGTGTTTTCATTAATTAAATTGGAAATTGATTCAATTGATTCAATGCATTTTCCTTCTGAACATGAGCAAGAGTTACAGTATTTAGCCTGCACAAAGCCAGGTGTTAGTGGGCCAAAATCTCTTTTATAAGAATCATCAGATGAAAAACTTATTATTGTTGTTGTTCTGCCATGAAAATTTCCTTCAACTACAATAATCTCTGCCTGATTTTGCTTTACGCCTTTGTTAAGATAGGCCCATTTCCTGGCCGCTTTGATTGCTGTTTCTACAGCTTCAGCCCCTGTATTCATGGGCAAAGCAACATCAAGCCCTGTAATACTTACCAAATGTTCCAAAAAATCTCCTAAGGTCCTGCTGTAGAAAGCTCGAGAAACCACTGAAAGTTTTTTAACTTGCTCAATAACTGTTTTTACTAACTCTGGATGGGAATGACCATGACTTACTGCAGAATAAGCTGACATCATATCAAGATATTTGTTGCCTGAAATATCCCATAAAAATTCCCCTTGGCCCCTTTCAAGAACAACAGGAAGTGGTTTGTAGTTTTTAGCACCAAAAATTGACTCTTTTTTTATTTGGTTTTTTTGAATATCATCTAGCACAGAGATATTCTAATCTTAAATAAAGGGCATAACTAGAAAGATAATGTACAAAGAGCAATCAACAAATCATATTTTCATGATTGAGCCAGAAGAGTTTTATAGCAACCCCCAAACTGCAAGCTCAAACCATTATCAAAAAAAAGATGATAAAGAAAAGGATCTTATTCTTGATTTGGCAATTAATGAATTCAGGGCATTTAGGGATAATCTGGTAGCTCATGGTATCTTTATTACAACCTTTAAAGGAGACAAAGGTTGTCCAGATCATATTTTCCCAAACTGGTTTACAACATTTGCAGATAAAACTATGCAAATTTTTCCTATGAAGGCAGAAAATAGGCGGCTAGAAAAAAATAAAACTATGATTGATCGCCTAGCAAAATCTTATGCCTTATCAAATGATCTAAGCTTTCATGAAGATAATAATATTTTTCTAGAATCTACAAGCAGCATGGTATTCGATAGGGTTAATGGAATAGCATACATAGCTCTGTCTCCAAGGGCAGATCATGATCTTGCAAATTCATGGTGCCAGGACAATGGATTTAAGCCAGTAATTTTTGAAACTACAAGCCATTCAGGAGAACCCATCTATCACACAGATGTGCTTATGTATGTGGGCACTTCATTGATAGGTATTTGCTTTGATGTAATCAATGCAGAGTACCGAGACGAAGTAAAGAGTCACGCTAGCAAATATCATAAAGTGCTTGAAATTGAGAAAGATCAATTACTTTCATTTTGTGGAAATAGTCTTGAGGTGAAAAGCAAAGACAACAAACTCTACCTAGTGATGTCTGATACTGCAAAGCAAGCGCTTAGCCATCAGCAATTAGAAATTATTTCTAACCACTACGAAGGAATCATACACTCTGATATTCATACCATCGAAAAATACGGTGGCGGATCAGCTAGATGTATGTTGTCAGAACTTTTTTAGCTTTCTGCAAATTCTAGCTTTAACCTACCTTGTCTTCCAACTTCAACTAATTTAACCGTAATCTTGTCGCCTTCATTGATAACATCAGTTAAATGCTCAAAGTCTTCTTTAAATTGAGAAATATGAAGTAAACCATCTTTGCCAGGCATAATTGTAACGAAAGCACCAAATTCAACTACTTTTGCTACTACACCTTCGTAAACTTTACCTTCTTCAGGCTCCGCTGTAAGTAATAAGATTTTCTCTTTAGTTGCCTCTGCGACATCTTTATTTTCACCAAAGACACTCACTTCACCATTATCCTGAAGTTCAATTGTTGAGCCAAACTCCTCTTGAAGACCTTTAATGGTTGAGCCGCCCTTACCAATAACTACTTTAACTTTATCTTTATCAATCTTAAATTGAGTAAAATATGGCGCTAAAGGAGTAAGTTCATTTGGTTCTGGTAGAGCCTTATCCATAATTTCGAGGATATGCATTCTTGCATCTTTAGCTTGCATTAATGCTTTCTCAAGGATTTCTTCGTTAATGCCCTCAATCTTAATATCCATTTGCAAACCAGAAACACCATTTTTTGTCCCAGCCACTTTAAAGTCCATATCTCCAAGATGATCTTCATCGCCCAGGATATCTGTGAGCACTTGATAATCATCGCCCTCTTTAACCAAGCCCATGGCAACACCAGCAATATTATCTTTCACTGGAACACCAGCTGCTCTTAAAGCTAGACATCCCCCGCACACAGAAGCCATAGAGCTTGAGCCATTTGATTCTGTAATTTCACTAACTACTCTTATTGAATATGGAAAATCTTGCATGCTTGGCACCGCAAATTTTAATGAACGCTTGGCAAGTGCACCATGGCCAATTTCCCTTCTCTTAGGACCCATAGGAAACCCTAGCTCACCTACACTATATGCAGGAAAGTTGTAATGAAGCATAAAATTGTCTTTTATTTCTCCGACAAGAGAATCAATAGTTTGAGCATCTTTAGTTGGGCCAAGAGTTGTTGTCACAATTGCCTGAGTTTCTCCTCTGGTGAATAATGCAGATCCATGCACTGAAGGAAGAAAATTAGTTTCAATTTCTATATTTCTCACTTCATCAATAGCTCTACCATCAATTCTTTTTGCATCCTTGAGAATGTTTTCTCTAACTACATTCTTTTCAACTTCTTTGAATTGCTTTAAGTAACCATTAAGTTGGTCATCCTCAAGATTCTCTATAATTAAATCTTTAATGGCGTCTATTTTTGTTCCTCTTTCTTTTTTATCTACTGTTGAAAAAGCATCCTTAATTTTTTCTCTGTAATTTGCGTTTATCTCGTCATATATTTTTGCTTCTTCTTCAGCAAGATCATTCTTATATTCGGTTCTCTCTGGGAGCACTTCATTTGCAAAATCTTTTATTGCCTCTATTACGGGCTTCATCTCTTGATGAGCATATAGAATTGCTCCAATCATTAAATCTTCACTAAGTTCATTAGCATCAGATTCGACCATCAATACTGCCTTATCCGATCCAGCAACTACCATATCTAAATCAGAATTTTCTAGATCAGCAAAAGAAGGGTTTAAAACATAAGAATCTTCAATAAAACCAACCCTTGCTGCCCCCATTGGGCCATTAAAAGGAAGGTTGGCAATTGACATTGCTGCTGATGCTCCTAAAAGTGCCACAACATCCGGTGGATTCTCTTTATCTAATGAAATAAGCATGCAATTAACTTGGACTTCATTAGTAAAAAAGTCAGGGAAAAGTGGTCTTAAGGGTCTATCTATCAGCCTAGAAGTTAGAGTTTCATATTCTGTAGGTTTTCCTTCTCTTTTAAAGTATCCGCCTGGTATCTTCCCAGCGGCGTATGTTTTTTCGATATAGTGAACACTTAGTGGAAAAAAATCTCTCCTTTCCTCTTCTGCTTTGGTTACAACTGTACATAAAACTACAGTTCCACCCATGCTTGCGGTGACTGATGCGGTTGCTTGTCTTGCGACTTTTCCAGTCTCGAGCACAAGCGTCTTTGACCCCATTGGGATCTCTTTTTTGATTATATTAAACATGATTAATCTCTAAGTTTTAAATTCTTAACAAGACTTTGGTAGGAACCAAAATCTTTTCTTTTTAGATAAGATAGAAGTTTTTTTCTATCGCTTACGATCTGAAGCAAACCAGTCCTAGAATGGTTGTCTTTCTTATGTTCTTTAAAATGAGACTGCAACTCTTCAATTCTTTTTGTTAAAAGTGCTATTTGCACTTCCGTGGAGCCAGTATCTTTCTCATCTTTGCCATATTGCTTAATTATGGCTTCTGTTTCTGACTTATTTAAACTCATTAATATTATCTCCTAAATTTTATAAACCCTTATTGGTTTTAGCATATTGTTATCGTCTATATCCCCAATCCCAATAAATTCTTCGTTATGAAATACTAAGTTTTTATTATTTTCTTTCTTTTCATTAACTCTAAAAGTTGAGCCATTTTGAAATTTTTTTACCTCAGAAGAATCTATATTTACCTTGGGTATACTTTCTAATATTTTTTCAACTCGCTTAACATACTGCATTTTTTCTATATTGTCCAAATTTTTTAGAGCGTCTATAGAGATAGAATCTTCAAGGGTCATTGTTCCAAACTTTGTTCTAACCAAATCACTTAAGATGCAATTACATCCAATCTTTTCTGCAATATCTACTCCCAACGTTCTAATATAGGTTCCACTTGATACATTGGCTTCAATTTCAAAGTAAGGATATTCATATTTAAGCAACTTAATTTCATTGATATGGACAGTCTTTATTCTTTTTTCTAACTCTATTCCTTTTCTTGCGAGCTTGTACATTGGAGTACCTTTTATCTTTTTAGCTGAAAAAATTGGAGCAGACTGATCATAATTTCCTAAGAATGATTGAACGGATTCATTTAATTCTTTTTCACTTGGAATTTTTTCATTTTTAAAAAAAGCTATAGTGCCCTCAATATCCTCAGTATCAGAGGATTGACCAAGTATAAAGCTGGCCGAATAAGTCTTGGTATGATCAGGCAAAAATTGGATAAATTTGGTTGCCCTATCAAAAAAAATTGGCAAAATCCCAGTTGCAAGTGGATCTAGAGTGCCGGCATGACCCGCTTTTGCTGTGCCAAAAACTTTCTGCACGCTTTTGAGTGCTTTAAATGAACTTAAACCTTTGGGTTTGTTTAATATTAATACGCCCACAAATTAGATATCTTTGATTAGATCATCGAGATCTCTAACTTTCTCCAAATGATCATCATAAAAAAATTTAAGTGATGGCACTCTTTTTAATGGCAATGTGCCAGAAAGGGCTTTTCTAATTAACCAAGCATTTTCATTTAAAAATTTAACAAGTTCTTTGTTTGATATTGGTGCCTGTATAGTAGAAAAAAATACTTTTGCTTGCGATAGATCTCGAGATGTATCAACGAAATTCACACTAAAAAAACCACATTGATCTCTTAATTCAGAATTTTGTACGTAAGTAGCTATTTCTTTCTTAAGGTTATCATTAATCCTGACAATCCTATCTTTTTCCATTTAAAGCGATCGTTTTTCCTCTTTTTGTTCAAAATTTTCAATGACATCACCAGGTCTAATGTCTAAATAATTCTTAATGCCAATTCCACATTCAGTGCCATTTTTTACTTCTTGTACATCATCTTTAAACCTTCTAAGCGAATCAAGCTCGCCTTCATGAATCACAACATTATCTCTTAATACACGAACATGTTTTTCTCTTTTTACCAATCCTTCGGTAACCATGCATCCTGCCACTAAACCAAATTTAGGAGATTTAAATACTTCTTTTACTTCAGCAAGGCCAAGAATTTTTTCAGAAAATATTGGCTCCAGTAGGCCTGACAGAAGTCGCCTAATATCTTCAATTAAGTCATAAATTACACTGTAATAATTAATTTCTATCCCCTTTTCTTCTGCTAAAGATTTAGTTTTATTGTCAGCCCTGACGTTGAAGCCAAACACTCTGGCTCCAGTTGTTATAGCTAAGTTGACATCTGATTCAGTTATTCCACCGACGCCTGAACTCACAATATCAACTTCCACCTCTTCATTACCTATCTTTAGAAGAGACCCATTGATAGCTTCACTTGTACCTGCGACATCTGATTTAACAATTATTCTTAGTTTGTTAATTTTCTCTTGATCTAGCATTTCAAATGCTGATTCAGTAGTCATAACTTTTTTGTCATTAATTTCTTTTAAATATGCTTCTCTTTCAGCAACAAGGGTTCTGGCAGCTTTATCATTTGGAAGAGCAAAAAATGTTTCTCCAGCTGCAACACAATCTTCAAGACCCAAAATTTCTACAGGTGTTGAGGGGCCAGCTTGTTTAACTATCTCACCAGAACTATTAACTAAAGATTTAATTCTGCCTCTTTTCTCCGCAGCAACTATAATGTCTCCTTGTCTCAGAACACCTTTTTGAACAAGAAAGGTTCCTAAAGGTCCTTTCGATCTATCAAGCTCAGATTCCAAGACAACACCGGTTGCTGGACCTTCTATTGGGCTTTGAAGTTCAAGCACTTCAGATTCAAGTTGAATTGCATCAAGCAAGTCATCAATACCTTTATTTTGAGTAGCTGAAACAGGGATCATTTGCACTTTCCCGCCCCAATCTTCAGAAACCAGATCATGTTTTGCGAGATCACCTTTAACTTTATCTATATCTGCTCCATCTAGGTCTATCTTATTTATCGCCACTATAATTGGGACTCCAGCAGCTTTTGCATGAGTTATTGCCTCTACTGTTTGTGGTTTCACACTGTCATTGGCTGCTACAACTAAAATTACAATATCTGTGGTATTTGCTCCCCTGGCTCTCATTGCAGTGAAAGCTTCGTGGCCAGGAGTATCTATAAAAGTTATTAAAGCTGACTTTGTTTTAACTTCATATGCTGCAATATGTTGTGTAATTCCTCCTGATTCTCCATCAACAACATTTGATGACTTTATAGAATCTAATAACGAAGTTTTGCCATGATCGACATGCCCCATTACAGTAACAACTGGATGCCTTTTTTGTGGGGCTGATTCATCGCGATAAGATAATGTTGGTTCAGGGTATTTATTTACTGATTCCTCAATTTCTTGCTCTGCTTCGTACTTTACAAGAAAATTAAATTCTTCAGCTACCAATACAGCAGTTTCTTGGTCTATTTCATCGTTCAATGTCACCATCTCACCCAATTCAATCAATTTTTTGACAACTTCGTTGCCTCTTTTTCCTAATTTTCTTGAAAGATCGTTAACTCTGATTGATCCATTGATGTTTACTGTCTTTTGTTTTTCTGGGGCAGGGCCTGCTTCAGCAGATTTTTCATCTTGCTTGGCTTCTTTTGGTTTTACTTTAGTCTTTTCTTCTTTTGCTTTTGGTTTGATTTCGACCTTTTGATCTATTTTGATTTCAACAGGTTTAGTTTCAGATGGTGCTGGTGCTGTTTTTGCAGTTCTGATGAAAGCTAATAAAGTTTGCTTATCTGCATTTGAAACTGTGTCTTCAATACTATTCTGTGGCAGACCAGCTTCTATCATTTTTTTAAGCAAGGCTTCAGGATCTATCTTAAGTATTTCTGAAAGTTGTTTTACCGATATATCCATCTAAAGACTCCTTACTCAAACCATGGCTTTCTAGCCTCCATAATTAGAGCAGATGCTTCAGATTCAGTTACGCTATCTGAAATATCCATAAGCTCTGGCACAGACATCTCCGCCAAATCCTCTAATTTTTTTATACTTTTATTGCTTAATTCGCTAAGAATCTCATTGGTTATGCCTTTAAGGTTCACCAGCGAATCCTCCATGGTTGGATCATTAAAATCTTGATTGAATGCATCTTGAAGAAGTAACTCGTTAGCTAGATTTGTCACTTCTTGCGCTCTTGATTCAGTTTTAAAAATTTCAACCAACTCAGGCTGGCTTGCATCAATTATTTTTTCTAGTTGATCAAACTCTTTTACTTTTAGGCTTTGCACCTCTGATTCATTAAGAGAGAGTCTCACGCCCATTTTCTCATACCTTTCTTCAAGGCTTTCTTCTTGGTATTCCTTAAATTGCTCTCTATTGAAAACTTTAAAAGACCAACCAATCATATGAGTCATTAATCTCAAGTTTTGACCATTCTTACCTATTATCTGGGCCTGATTTTCTTCCTCAACTTCTAGTACCAATGTACTTGTTCTTTCGTCAACCAAAATAGAATAAATTTTTACTGGAGATAGACAGTTAACTACAAACTCAGCTGGGTTGTCGCTGTGAACAAATATATCAATTCGTTCATTTCCAATCTCATTTGACACTGCCTGAACTCTTGAACCTCTCATACCAACACAGGCACCAACAGGATCAATTCTTCCATCATAGGTTTTCACTGCTATTTTTGATCTATAGCCTGGATCTCTAGATATAGCTTTTATTTCAATAGTTCCCTCAGAAATTTCAGGTACTTCTTGAGTAAAAAGCTCTTTAACTAGTCTTTCATCAGTCCTACTTAATATTATTTGTGGGCCGCGTGAATTTGACATTATCTCTTTGATAACTGCTCTTACCCTATCGTTTAATTTAAAAATTTCTCCTGGGATAATTTGATCTCTTGGAATTTGAGCATTCAGATCCTCTTCAATTTCAAGGAGCAAGAAATCTCTATTGATTCTCTTTACTTGTCCAGAAATAAGCTGCCCCACTAAGCTCTCATATTTTTTAGTTATTTTACTTCTTTCAGCTTCTCTTACCTTTTGAATAATCACTTGCTTTGCTGCTTGAGCTGAAATTCTTCCAAAATCAATATTCTCAATCTTTTTCTTTGCTAACCCATCAACACTTTCATAATCTGATAGATCCTCAGGTATAAGCTCCATCTCATTCTCTTCATCATCACTTGGCGTCAAAAGCCAATAACGATAGGTATCATACTCGCCTGTTGATCTGTTAATAGTTACTTCAACCTCTGACTTTTCACCCAAAAGTTTTTTAGTTGCACTAGTGATGGCTTCTTCCAGAGCTTCAAAAATTATGCTCTTATCTACGCCTTTTTCCATTGAGACAGAATCAACTACTTCTAAAATCTCTTTATTCATTTTCCTTTTTTAATTTGATCATCAAGATCTAACTTTCCTTTTTCAATATTGCTAAAATCTAACAACAGGGTTCCATTTTCTGTTTTGACAGAAATTTCTGATTCCAAAACTTTTAAAAGAGTACCCTTAACCTTTCTAAGGCCCTCTACCTTAGAAAAGAGTGATAATGATACTACATCTCCGATGAAATTTTTATATTGTTTTAAATTAAATAATTTTCTGTCTAAGCCTGGAGATGAAACCTCAAAACTCTGAAAATCATTAAATATAGCTTCATATTGAAAAAAATCATCAATTTCCCTGCTTACTTTTTCACAATCCCCTAAGTCAACACCATGTATTGCATCTATATAAACTCTTAAAACCTTTCCTCTTCCTTGCACTGTAGAAAATTCTAAGCCCCAAAGCTCACACCCACAATTGCTAATAAGGGGAGATAAAAGATCTTCTAAATCTTGCTTTATCATTATCCTTGGTAGCGGGGGATGGATTTGAACCATCGACCTCCGGGTTATGAGCCCGACGAGCTACCAGACTGCTCTACCCCGCAATGACGTTAAAGCATAGTTAAAAGACTTAGATAGGTCAATATTTATAGACTATAATTTATCTTCCGTTGCCGAAGTGGCGGAATTGGTAGACGCGCTATCTTGAGGGGGTAGTAAGCAATGCTTGTGAGGGTTCAAGTCCCTCCTTCGGCACCAGTTTATTCTGTGGGCGGCTCTTCTATTACTAGTTCTTCAGAAATCTCCTGAACATCTAATGTTAGTTCTTGTTTTGATAAATATGCATATGTTAGGCATAAGATAAAAAAAGCTGCCACCATGCCCCAAGTAGCTTTTGAAAGAAAATTTCCAGGGCCTAATGGGCCAAAGAGTGAATCAGAACTTCCACCACCAAATGCGGATCCCAAATCAGAACCTTTACCTTGCTGCAACATTATTGATGCAACTATTAAGACTGCAAGGATAATAATTAATACCTGTAAAATCATGACTGCGCTATATTAGCAAATTCTTCTGCATTTAGAGAAGCCCCTCCAACCAAAACTCCATCTATATTTTTCATACTTAAGATTTCTGATGCATTCTTACTATTAACACTTCCTCCATATAAAACTTTTATGCTTTGTTTAAATAGTGATTTTATATGGTCTGACATTTCTTCAATTTGCTGCTTGCTAGGAACTAAACCTGTCCCTATCGCCCATATTGGCTCGTATGCAAAAATTATCTCATCATCTATAGCTGTAAACTCTGAGAGTTGATTTGATATAAATTCTAAGTGCTCTGAACTTTCTCTAACTGCAAGTGACTCTCCAATGCAGACTATTGGAGCTATCTCTTTATTTTTTAAGGCATTATATTTCTTAAAGATATCTGAATCTTCTTCTCTTAAGTATTCTCGTGCTTCTGAATGACCTATGATGCAAAACTCTATCCCAATATCATCTAACATTTCAGCAGATACTTGCCCAGTAAAAGCACCTGCCTCACTAAATTCACTTACATTCTGACCAGCAATCTTAATATTGGTATTTGAAGAATTTTTTTTAGCTAGCTCCAAATAAATATTGGGTATACCAACAATTATCTGATTGGTAGCGTTACTAGAAAAACTTTTGAACCAACTCTCTATGAATTCTCTGTTTCCATTCATTTTGAAATTGGCGGCAATTATTTTCATGATCAAAGAAGATTGTCTTTTATTTCGTTGATAATATTTTTGACATCATGGCTTTTGGATTCCACCATTACTCTCACCAATGGCTCTGTTCCTGACTTTCTAACAGAAATTCTTGTATTAGTCTTATCTTTTTTAATCTTTTCTAAAAATTTTGTAAATTTTTCAGTATCCAGTTTTTCTAAATCGTCCAGCCTGAAACTTTCTAAAATGCTGGGGTAATATTCTATTTCACCACTAATGTTCTCTAATTCTGTCTGCAAAATTTCCAGTGCCAACAAAGACTGCAGTAATGCAATATTTGCATCTCCGCTTTCTGAAAAATTCCTTTGGATGATATGACCAGACGTTTCAGCTCCAACCAATAAATCTCTTTCTACTAACATCCTAGAAATGTACTTATCTCCTACATTGGCTCTCAACATATCAACTCCTTTATTTTTAAGAGCATCCGCTACACCTTGGTTGGTCATTTCTGTTCCAACTACTGCTTCGCTTCCTTTTAGACCTTTCGAATAATTAAAGATTGCCAACAAATACAACAAATCATCACCAGAAAAGACTTCCCCTTTGGAGTTTGAAAGCACCAATCTATCTCCATCACCATCAACTGCAGCACAAACATCATAATTGTATTGTTCTGCGTATCCTTTAAATCTAGCTTCATCAAGCACTGCAGAATCTTGGTTTATGTTGAACCCGTCTGGCTGGCAATTAACTCTGATGACTTTTGCCCCTAATTCTTCTAAAAGAGTGGGTGTGATTTTATAGTTTGCACCATTAGCGCCATCGACCAGGATTGTTTTATTTTTTAAGCTGTATTTTCCTCTTAATGTACTTTTGCAATACTCAATATACCTACCGCCAGCACTATCTATTCTGAATGCCTTACCCAGCTTCTCAGCTGAAACAGGCTTAACCTTGCCTGAGAGCTCTTTTTCAATAACGGCCTCAAGCTCTTCAGAAATTTTTCTTCCAAATCTATTAAAAAACTTAATGCCATTATCTACATAAGGATTGTGGCTTGCGCTAATCACAACACCGAATTGACCTGGATAAGTCGCTGTTAAAAAGGATACAGCTGGTGTTGGTATTGGACCAGCCAGCTTTACATCAATTCCAGCTGAAATAAAGCCTGCCTGCAAAGCAGACTCCAACATGTACCCTGAAACACGTGTATCTTTACCAATAATTACTGAATCGTACCCCTTGGACTTAATTATTCTTCCAGTATGAAAGCCTAAATTTAGACAAAATTCAGGAGTTATTTCTTTATCTGTTGGCCCTCTGAATCCGTCTGTGCCAAATTTCATTATAAATCCTGGATAGGTTTTGTTGATTCCTTGGGAGTTGATTTTGGCTTTACATTATCGTCATTGCCAGTTTTATCTCTAGGGATTGCTCCTGCCATTATGTCTGAGATCTGATCTTGATCAATTGTCTCAAATTTTAACAAAGCATCTGCCATGTTGTGCAGCTTATCCATATTTTTTGCTAAGATAGTTCCTGCTTGCTCATAGCATGTTTGAATAATTGATCTTACTTCATCATCAATTTGCTTAGCAGTCTGCTCTGAAAAAATTCTTTTTTTGCTTCCAGCCGACCTACCTAAAAATGGATTTTCATCTTCGTCATCATATTTCAAAGTGCCCATTTTTTCTGAGAATCCCCACTTGGTTACCATGTTTCTAGCTAGCTCACTTGCTCTTTCTATATCATTTGAAGCGCCGGTAGTTATACCATCTTTACCGTTTATGATTTCTTCTGCGACCCTTCCCCCAAATAAAGATGTTATCTGGCTCAGTATCGCAGTCTTTGAGCTCATATAGGTATCTTCCTCAGGTAAAAACATAGTGACTCCCAAGGCTCCCCCTCTAGGTATAATTGTTACCTTATAGACGGGATGATGTTCAGGCAGATTTAAACCAACTATCGCATGTCCTGCTTCATGATATGCAGTTATTCTCTTCGTTTTGCTATTTAGAATCATTGATTTTCTTTCAGCACCCATCATGATTTTGTCTTTAGCAAAATCAAGCATCTCATGACTTACTTTCTTTTGATCTTTTCGAGCCGCAAATAGCGCTGCTTCGTTTACTAAATTTGCAAGATCTGCTCCTGAGAATCCAGGAGTTCCTCGCGCTATAACGCCAGAGTCGACACTCTTATCAACTGGAACTTTCTTTAAATGAACATTTAAAATCTGTTCTCTTCCTTTAATGTCTGGCAAGCCAACCATTACCTGTCTATCAAATCTTCCTGGTCTTAGTAAGGCAGGGTCTAATACATCTGGTCTGTTTGTAGCAGCTACTACAATTACTCCTAAGTTTTCTTCGAAGCCATCCATTTCAACAAGCAGCTGATTCAATGTCTGTTCTCTTTCATCATGACCGCCGCCTAACCCTGCTCCACGATGTCTACCTACAGCATCAATTTCATCAATAAAAACTATGCAAGGAGAATGTTTCTTGGCTTGCTCAAACATGTCCCTAACTCTTGAAGCCCCAACACCAACAAACATTTCAACAAAATCAGATCCTGAAATAGTAAAAAATGGAACTTTTGCTTCGCCAGCAACTGCTCTTGCTAATAATGTTTTTCCTGTCCCAGGAGGGCCTACCATCAATATTCCTCGAGGAATCTTTCCACCAACTTTTATAAATTTTGCTGGATCTTTTAAGAAATCAACAAGTTCTTTTACGTCATCTTTAGCTTCCTCACAGCCAGCTACATCATTAAAGTTAGTTTTTACATGACCGCCATCAAGTAGTTTTGCTTTACTTCTTCCAAATGTCATTGGGCCACCTTTGCCGCCTACTCCACCCTGCATTTGCCTCATGAACAAAAAGAAAATTCCTAATAATAAAAGTAATGGAAAGGCTCCTATCAGCAATTGAGACCAGACGCTAGGCTTATCTAATGCTTCATATTCAACTGCGACATCAGCAGCTCTTAGGCTTTCATCTAATTCATTGTCTGTTACATAAACTGGTTTTTTTGTTGAGAACTTGGTTCCATTAAACCTTTCCCCTTCAACTGTCATCTGATCGCCTTTATAGACAATTGATTTAACTTTCTTTGATTTAATCTCTTGTTTAAATTCTGAATATGTTAATTGTTCATCAACTCTAGCTGCCGAGTAGTTATCGAGCATCATGAATAGCAGAGTTCCCGCTATTAGCCAAAAAAATAGATTTCTTCCAATGTTTTTCATATGTTGTATTTAAGGTCTAATCCTAACAAATAAACCTCTGATGAAGAAGTTTTTGATGCTGGTGGTTTTTCAATCTGAACTTCATTAAATGATAAGGAAAATTCCTTTTTTAATTTTGTTAAATTTTGATTATTGAAAGTTTTAATTAAGAGATTGCCGTTTACATTTAGATGGTCTCTTGCTAATTGCAGTGAGAATAAATTTATCTCAAGATTTGATTCATCATCAACCACTTTGATCCCTGAAAGATTAACTGACATATCGCTAACTATAAGATCTAATTTGTTATCTAAGTTTTGTACTAATTCATTAAACTCAATGGATAGCAAATCAAGTTGAAAGAATTTTATTTCAGAAACAGGCTCCATTGGTAGGATATCTACAGCAAAGCATACGCTGTTGTGATGTTTTTTTTTGGCAATTAATTGCGACCAACCACCTGGAGCTGAACCTAATTCTAAGATGCTCCTTGCATTTGAAATGAGATGATATTTTTCATCTATTTGAGCAAGCTTGAAGGCTGCTCTTGATCTGTAGCCTTCTTTTTTTGCTTTTAAAGCCCACTTATCCTCGAAGCTTTTCAAATTAATTTTATATCGATTATTTCAACTTCTCTGGTGCCACCAGGAGTTTCAACTTCAATAATATTGCCAACTTCTTGCTTTAATAAAGCTCGAGCTATTGGGGTGGTTAGTGAAATTGTATTTAGCTCTATATTTGCCTCACTCTCACCAACTATCTGATAAGTATTGATTTCATTTGTATCTAAATAATTTATTGTCACTGTGGACCCAAAGATAACTCTGTCATCTACTCCAAGTTCTTTATAATCTACGGCTTGGGATTTTGCTAGCACGTCCTCTAATTCTCTTATTCGCGCCTCATTTAGACCTTGCTCTTCTCGGGCTGCATGATACTCAGCATTCTCTTTTAAATCACCATGCGCTCTGGCTTCAGAAATTGTATCAATTATTTCTTGCCTTTTAATATTTTTAAGATGATCCAGTTCATTGCGAAGTTTTTTTTGACCTTCTGGTGTAATTGGTTTTTTGTCCATCTAAGAATCTTGTAAAGCTATATAAGACCAATTTTGCTCTCCTTTCTCCAAAGATTCAACTATTGCTAAGCCGCCCGATATGGTTGTGGTGAAGAAAACACTCTGCTCTAGAGCTGACCTTCTTATGGAAAATGAGTCTTTAATAGATTGTCTGCCCTCGGTTGTATTAATAACCATGCATATTTCTTTATTTAAAATTGCATCTACCACATGAGGTCTGCCTTCAAGTACTTTATTGATCTGTTTATGCTCAATATCATTTTCTTTTAGAAAGTTTCCAGTCCCTTTAGTTGCAATTATGGAGAAACCCAAACCTATTAACTTATTGCATAATTCAGGTAAATATTTTTTATCTGAATCTTTAACGCTTATAAAAACATTTCCCTTTGTTGGTATTAGATCTCCTGCGCCTCGTAGCGCCTTGCCAAACGCCTCTCCAAAAGTAGTACCTCTTCCCATGACCTCTCCAGTTGATTTCATCTCTGGACCAAGAATTGGGTCAACTTTTCTGAACTTATTGAAGGGGAATACAGGTGCCTTTACTGCATAACTAGTTGGCATTATTTCACTTTCAATACCTAAATCAGATAAAGATTTTCCTAAAATGGCTTTTGAAGCATTTTTTGCAAGGGACATGCCAATGCACTTTGAAAGAAAAGGGATGGTTCTTGAAGCTCTTGGATTTACTTCAATCATATAAAAATCATTACCTTTAACAGCCACCTGAGCATTCATTAACCCACAAACATTTAATTTTTTAGCTACAGCCTTAATTTCTTTTTTAAGTTTATGTAACTGGGTATCTGAAACACTGTAAGGCGGGAATGAACAAGATGAATCCCCCGAATGAATGCCAGCTTCCTCTATGTGTTGAAGGACACCACCAACAACTGCATCTTTCCCATCACAAATTAAATCGATATCAATCTCAACAGCATCATCAAGGAATTTTTCAATGAGAAGTGGATTCTCATTGCTAAGGATTATTTTATTATTAATGTAGTTATCTAAATCCGACTGTGTGTAAATTAATTCCATTGCACGACCACCTAACACATATGATGGTCTCACAATTACAGGGAAGCCTAATTCAATAACTGCTTGCAAGGCTTGCTCTTTAGTTGTTGCTGTCCTATTTTCTGGTTGTTTAAAGCTAAATTCAGAAAGAAAAGATTTAAATTTCTCTCGATTCTCTGCAATATCTATAGATTCTGGGGAAGTGCCAAGAATATTGACATTATTATTTGTCAATTCTTCCGTTAATTTAAGGGGTGTTTGTCCACCAAACTGAACCACAACCCCATAGGGATTCTCATGTCTAACTATCTCTAGCACATCTTCAGCAACAATTGGCTCAAAGTAAAGCTTATCTGAAACATCAAAGTCAGTTGATACTGTTTCTGGATTGGAATTAACCATTATTGTTTCAACACCCTCTTCTTTAAATGCCAAAGCTGCTTGAACACAACAATAATCAAACTCTATTCCCTGACCAATCCTATTTGGGCCACTTCCAAGAACAATTATCTTTTTGTTATCCGATACAACAGATTCATTCTCATAATCATAGGTTGAGTAAAGATAGTTTGTAGTACTGTCAAATTCAGCTGCACAAGAGTCAACTTTCTTATAAACAGGATGAATACCAAGCTCATGCCGTTTATTTCTAACGTCTAGTTCATTTACATTTAATAGTTCTGCTATTCTTGCATCAGAAAAACCTTTCTTTTTAAGTCTGGTTATATGATCTTCATCTAATTCAGTTAAACCGTATTCACCAAGTTGAATTTCTTCATCAATCAAATCCTTGATGTGGAATAAAAACCATCTATCAACTTGGCAAGATACATAGACTTCGTCCACAGTCCACCCTCTACGAAAGGCATCAGCTATAAACCACAATCTTTTTTCACCTGGAGTTGAAAGCTCAAGTTTTAATGCTCCATTGCCTTCATTGCTTTTTAATACTGAAGATAGGCCCATCATGCCATTCTCCATTGACCTTATTGCTTTTTGGAAAGATTCTTGAAAATTTCTTCCAATTGCCATCACTTCGCCAACAGATTTCATTTGAGTAGTTAGCCTTGGGTCAGCTTCAGGAAACTTTTCAAAATTAAATCTAGGGATTTTTGTTACGACATAATCAATCGTTGGTTCAAAAGAAGCCGGGGTCTTCCCATTGGTGATATCATTTTTTAACTCATCCAATGTATAGCCTACAGCAAGTAGTGCTGCCACTTTAGCAATGGGGAAGCCAGTTGCTTTTGAAGCTAAAGCAGAAGATCTGCTTACTCTTGGATTCATTTCTATTACGACCAATCTTCCGTCTTCTGGATTTTGGGCAAACTGAACATTTGATCCGCCTGTTTCAACACCAATTTTCCTTAAAATCTTAAAAGAAGCATCTCTCATCTCTTGGTACTCTTTATCTGTAAGAGTTTGGGCTGGGGCAACAGTAATTGAATCTCCTGTATGAACTCCCATAGGGTCTATATTTTCAATCGAGCAAACTATTATGCAGTTATCGTTTTTATCTCGAACTACCTCCATCTCAAACTCTTTCCAACCAATTAAAGATTCATCAATAAGAAGTTCTTTTGTTGGAGATAGCTTTAAGCCATTCATGCATATCTCTTCAAATTCTTTCAAGTTATAGGCAATGCCTCCCCCCGTTCCACCCAAAGTAAATGAAGGTCTTATTACACATGGCAAACCAATATCTTCAAAAATTTTCCAAGCATCCTCCATGCTATGAGCGAAACCTGATCTCGGAGTTTCAAGGCCTAATTCTTTGATACATTTATCAAATTTTTCCCTATCTTCAGCGTTATCAATGGCTTCTCTATTGGCTCCTATCATCTCAACGCCGTATTTTTCTAAGATGCCTCTTTTTGCTAGCTCCAAGGAAACATTTAAACCAGTCTGACCCCCCATAGTAGGCAAGATGGCATCAGGCCTTTCTTTCTCAATAATTTTTTCCAATGACCTCCAATCAACAGGCTCAATATATGTCGCATCAGCAATCTCAGGATCAGTCATAATAGTTGCAGGGTTTGAATTTACTAATACCACACGATATCCATTTTCTCTTAAAGCCTTGCATGCTTGGGTGCCAGAATAATCAAACTCACAAGCTTGACCAATTACGATTGGACCTGACCCTACAATTAAAATAGTTTTTATATCTTCGCGTTTAGGCATTCATTTCCTCAAAAAATCTATTAAATAAACTTTCAAACTCTCTAGGTCCAGGACTTGCTTCTGGATGACATTGAATTGAATAAAATGGTCTCTCCAAATGCTCAATGCCCTGAATTGAGTTATCAAATAAAGATACGTGGGTTACTTTTAGATCAGCTCTATCTTGCAAACTCTCGACCGCAAAATTATGGTTTTGCGAAGTTATGAACACAACGTTATTTTTAAGGTCGTGAACAGGATGATTGGCACCATGATGGCCAAAAGGCATCTTCACTATTTTGAGTCCATAAGCTAATGACATTAGTTGGTGTCCAAGACATATTCCAAAAATTGGAATGTTAAGATCCATCATTTTTTTAACCTCTGAAACCTCATCTTGAAGAATGCTTGGATCGCCAGGCCCATTTGATAAAAATATACCTTTGGGAGCAAGTTCTTTGATTTCTTCTGCGGATATATTAGAAGGGACAACTATTACCTCTGCTCCCTTATTCTTCATAATGCGTAAGATGTTTTCTTTTACACCAAAATCAACTGCCACAATCTTGGGTGCTTTTGAATTTTTTGGTTCTGAATAAGAAAAAGATATTCTTGTAGCTACGTTGGAAATCAAGTCATGATCCTCAATTTTGCCAAACTTATGAATTTCATTTAGAGCTTCTTGATCTGTTATTTCTTTGGAAGGATAAATTGCGCCAATTTTACATCCATCATCTCTAAGAATTTTGGTCAAGTATCTGGTATCGATATCTGATATACAAATTACATTTTGCTCTTTAAGAAAATCACTTAGAGATCGATCTGCTCGCCAATTGCTGGGGTTTTCGCAAAAGTTTTTTACTACAGCTCCCCTTGCAAATATAGATTTCGATTCATTGTCTTCGTTATTTATGCCAGTGTTACCAATGTGTGGGTAGGTAAATGTAATTATTTGGCCATCATAAGATGGGTCTGTGAGTATTTCTTGATAGCCGGTTATAGCAGTATTAAATACAACTTCGCCAACACCTATTTTTTTAGCTCCGTGACCAATGCCTTTGAGCATTATTCCATTCTCAAGTTGAAGTGTTGCAGGAAAGTTCATTTTTGCTACCGAATACTATAAAAAAGTTATTAGATAGTTTATAGATCAATTAGAATATCTTCCATGCCAATTTCAATTAAAACAAGAAATGACATTGAAAAAATGAAGATTGCTGGAAGAAAGGCTGCTTCAGTGTTGGAAATGTTGGATGAGTATGTAAAACCAGGAATCTCTACAAATGAACTGGATAAAATTGCATACAAATATATCACAGAGGAACTAAAATGCATTCCAGCAAATGTTGGATACAATGGATACCCAAAAACACTTTGCACATCACTGAATAATGTTATTTGTCATGGAATTCCTTCTGATGAAAAAAAACTTAAAGATGGTGATATTTTAAATATCGATGTCACAGTCATTGAAGATGGTTGGCATGGAGACACATCCAAAATGTATCTTGTGGGCAATGTATCCAGTCATGCACAAAGACTTGTGGAGATTACACAAATGTGTATGTATGCAGGCATTAAAGAAGTTAAGCCAGGTGCATATCTAGGAGATATTGGTGAAGCAATACAAACTCTGGCTGAAAAGAATCACTATTCAGTTGTTCGTGATTATTGTGGGCATGGTATTGGCAAAATTTATCACGAAGAGCCGCAAGTTATGCACTATGGTAAAAGGAGTGATGGTCTTCAGCTTGAAGAAGGAATGTGTTTTACCATTGAGCCAATGATTAATCTTGGAACACATCATTCAAAACTGCTTAATGATGGTTGGACTGTTGTTACCAAAGATGGCAGACTTTCAGCGCAATGGGAGCATACCGTTGCAGTCACTAGTGATGGTTATGAGGTGCTGACACTGAGAGCTGGTGAATCAATATGAGACCTATAAAAGCACTGGGCATTGCAAGCATTAATGAAGATAAAATTCTTGACGTGTTTTATTTTAAAACTGAACAAAGCCATGAAGAATCAAATTCATATAAATTTTTAAATCCTAATGAACAAACAAATATTGAAGAAATTGCCAATCTAGATTTCTCAAAAAATAAGTCACTAATTGAAGTACATTTAGTCTCTGATGAAGCCATAACAGATGTGCCTACCGCTTTTTTAAAGTTATTTTTGATTTCAAATAAATCCTATAAGCCCAATGAGCTTGTCTTGGATAACATTTTCAACACCCTTGAAACCTTAGCCTGGACGAGCAGTGGTCCTATGGAAGTTAAAGCTGCGCGAAAGAAACTTTTAGAGACTAAGATTTCAGGACAACCTTTTTCAATTTACTCTGTCGATAAATTCCCACCACTTACTGATTATCTGATACCAGAAAAAGTAAGAATTGCAGATACTGCAAGGGTACGACTTGGGGCATATCTAGGTGAAGGGACAACCATAATGCACGCTGGTTTTGTAAATTTCAATGCAGGGTCAGAGGGACCTAATATGGTTGAGGGTAGAATTTCTTCTAAAGTCTTTGTTGCCAAAGGATCAGATCTGGGCGGGGGATCATCTACTATGGGCACTCTCTCAGGAGGCAATGATCAGATAATTTCCATTGGTGAAAATTCACTTGTTGGAGCCAATGCCGGAGTTGGTATCTCGTTAGGAAATAATTGCACAGTCGAAGCAGGACTCTACATTACATCAGGCACAAAAATAACGGTTATGGATGACAAAAATGAGGAACAAAGAACAGTAAAAGCCATTGAATTAAGTGGATTGAATAATATTTTATATATTAGAGATTCACTAACTGGTAAAGTTCTTGCAAAGCCCAATAACAAGGAATTTTCTCTAAACGAGATACTGCATAAAAATTAATTTGGAAATAAAGTTAACACAAGATTTAATACAGATGCCATCTATAACTCCTAATGATGGGGGCTGCCTTAATTACATTGAAAATTTTCTTACTGAAAAGGGTTTTGAAACCGAATATCTAAACTTTGGGCGCGTAAAAAACTTATGGAGCGTAAAGAATAATGGCGGACCACTTTTAGTTTTTCTAGGGCATGTCGACGTTGTGCCAACAGGACCAAAAGAAAAATGGCAATATGACCCCTTCTCTGGCCACGATGATGGTAATTTCATTCATGGTCGAGGGGCAGGAGATATGAAGGGTGGTATAGCTTGCTTTATGTCAGCCTTATCCAGAATAAAAGAGGACCTTAACTACTCAATTGCGTTCTTGATTACATCTGATGAAGAAGGTCCATCCAAAGATGGAACAATTAAGGTTGTAAATGAGTTAGTTAATAGAGGACAGAAAATTGACTGGTGTTTGGTAGGAGAGCCGTCATCAATTGAATTGACTGGTGACAATATAAGAGTTGGTCGCCGAGGGTCAATTAATATCGAACTCGAAATTAAAGGGAAGCAGGGACACGCAGCTTATCCTGAAAGAGTCGATAACCCTATACATAAGGTAGGAGCAGTAATAGAAAAACTTATTGCTGAAAAATGGGATGATGGAAATGAACATTTCCCAGCTACTTCACTTCAGATAACCAATCTAACCGCAGGTGTTGGTGCACACAATGTAACTCCTGAAAGTGTTTTTGCTAAATTCAACTTAAGGTTTTCGCCTGAGATAACTTTTGAGCAGATTAAGTCAAGAATCGAAGAAATACTTGAATCTGAAAATCTCAATTACAACATAGACTTTGATCTTAATGCTCAACCTTACTATTCTAAATTGGGTGAATTTACCAAAGTAGTTCAACAAAGCATAGAAGATATTGCCCAAAGAAAAACTGTATTAAGTTGCTCTGGTGGAACTTCAGATGGTCGATTCATGGCAAAAACCGGCTGTGAAATAGTTGAACTTGGCCCAAGATTTGAAACAATCCACAAGATTAATGAGAAGGTAGAGAAAAAAGAACTTGAACTTTTGACAGATATTTATCATCGAATACTTGTAAATTTAAATCTACAAGCAAATTAATTTAGTTTTGTATAGAATAGACACAACATTATGAACCTAACAAAAAAATTCCTTGGTCTTTTGGTTTTATTAGGCCTAATAAGCTGCAGTAATGATCCAGAAAAATTAGATCCTCTCTTTATAGAATTAGATGCCAGCAATGAAGCCCCACTTTACAACGAACCTTTCACCCTGACATGGAGCTCTAATGCTAGCCAATGCTATGGCTCAGGGGCTTACTGGTCAGGAGAGAGACCAACCTCTGGTAGTGAAGAATTTACGATAAGAAGAGGTGGCACATTCACTTTTATCTTAGAGTGCAGAAGGAATAATGAATTCCTCAACCAGGCAGTGGCCATAGATGTAACCAAAACTCCAGAAAATCATTTCATCTTTCTAGAAAATAATGACCCTGCCTTAACCTTAGAGATTCCAGAAGGACAAATAGCAAGAGTAACTTCCTACAATAGAGGCGATTTTAATAACGACAGTATTGGCGATATATTCTTTGCTCTGCAATACAATCAAGGCTCAGATCATGTCCAAACCAAATATTTCCAACTGACAGGGGGTCCTTTCCCTGTGTTGCTAGAAATTGCTGCTGAAAACTGCAAAGGTTCAGGTTACGTTCGTATGGTAGATTTTGATCAAGATAGTTTTGATGATGTCATAGTTGCACATAATGACTCATCTAGCGCACAGCCCTCAGATAGTATTTGTATTTTTGAAGGCTCTGAATCCGGACTTAAGCTTAATAATGGTCTTGTAGCAAATGAAACCGATCTTGATTTGGCCAATGCTGATGTAAGATTTCTAACGCTAATTGATAAAAACTTAGATGCTATTAGTGATGTATACCTTCTTACTAGTGAAGGTGAGTATTGGGTGCAGAGAGGTACAGAAGAAGGTCCAGCATTTGAAAAAGCTGAGTCCAATGTAAGTGGCATAGACAGCTATACCATTACTGCAGGCACCTTAATTGATTTTGACAGTGATTCTAATAACGATATTTTATTTGCTGCCTATGATGCAAATAATTTAGGAGCCTTTATTGCTGTACCAAGATCTGCAGAATCAACCGATTGGGACAATATCACAATATTTGAAAATGCTCCTCTAGCAAAAATTATCACCTCAATAAACTTTGATGATGATGCAAATGCAGATCTTTTGGTGGTTGGCGACCAAGAGCCAAGTGACATCTTCAACCCTTCTCCAACCGTCACTTTTACTATTTATGAAGAAGGTGAGTCAGGCATTTTAGACTCAGAGATTAATTATTCATTTTCAGATGAAGGTATTGTTAGCTTAGGGAAAAACCTCTTTATAACAGACTACGATCTTGACTTCGATGGTGGTGACTTTCTATTTACCCTTGACCCAAAACCAAATAATTTTGCTAACTTTATGCTTGGGATCAAAACAGAAATTAACAATGAAGAAGAGCCAACTACTTATGAAATAAATACCCTTACTGACAAAGAGATGAATCTTGATAATTTTGACTTCACAAATGCACAAAGCATGTTTGTGGATCTTGATCTTGACTTTGATCTTGATGCATTGGTAATTGAAGAAGTAGAGGCTAACGCCTCCACTGTCCTCAATTTTTATCTAAAAATTAACCAGTCAAATTAAGTTTTTTTGTCGGTCGTTGAATCCGCCGACTTAGCAATTCCTAAAATCGCAATTCCCACTAGCGCAACTGCAATTATTACGTAGTACTGAATCATAAATTCAAAAACAGGTGAGATGCTTTCTAAGCCTTGGTCTAGGGCTTCTCCACCCAAGAGACCGGCAAGAACACCACCAATTGCTGAAGCTAAGAACCATAAGCCAAACATCTGGCCCACGTACTTTCTTGGTGCATATTTTGAGAATGCTGATAAACCTACTGGCGATAAAGCTAACTCACCCCAAGTTTGGATTAAGTATG
Source organism: Gammaproteobacteria bacterium (assembly GCA_038133485.1). Classification (GTDB taxonomy): domain Bacteria; phylum Pseudomonadota; class Gammaproteobacteria; order Magnimaribacterales; family TMED112; genus TMED112. Next base: position 44,627 of record JAYPTH010000009.1, read on the forward strand.
TGATGATTAACCATTGCATACCGATTGGAGCGGCAATTTCCATCGCTAACTGAACAGCAAAAATCATGACGACAAAACTTAAGGCCATAAAACCTAAACCTATGGCAAATTTCAATGGGTAACTAGGGTTAAGATTTATTCTTCCTAAATAAGTCCAGATACCTGCAAAAATAGGAGCAAAGATTACAACAAAAAGTGGATTAGCAAACTGCAACCAACCAATAGGAATGATATAGCCACTTACTGACAGATCAGTGTAATCACGTGCAAAAATACTTAATGAACCTGCGGACTGATCAAACCCTGACCAAAAAGCTGCAGCAGCGATAAATAGAATAAGCAGCAAGAATAGGTTCTTCTTCTCGCCTGCATCTAGTCCAGCAAAAAGAAAAAGATAAGCAAAATATGTGAAGCCAACCACAGTTAAAAATACAGCAAAGTTTTCAGCAAATAATCTGGCATCGACATTTATGAAACCAAATAAACCTAGCGCAACAACTGCAACAAGAATAACTAAAGAAACTCGAGACCACTTCAAGTATTTTTGTCTGGTTTCCACTGGCATATCATTTGGTTTATCACCAGCGCTACCAAGAAGTTTCCTATAGTACATGTATTGCAACACCCCAAAGAACATACCAATACCAGCAGCTCCAAATCCCCAGTGCCAGCCAATTTTTTCACCCAAATAAGAGCAAATTAAGAAACCCAAGAATGAACCAATATTTATCGACATATAGAAGATTGTGTAGCCAGCATCTCGCCTGACATCGCCAGGCTTATAAAGTTGCCCCACAATCGTTGATATATTTCCTTTAAGTAAGCCGGTGCCTAAGACAACCAAAGTCAAGCCTAAGAAAAATGTTTGGTCAACAGGTATAGCCAGCGTAAAGTGCCCTAGCATAATGATGATAGCGCCAAGCATTACTGCTTTCTGATGCCCTAGCAAGTTATCAGCAAGCCAGCCTCCAGGTATAACCATGAAGTAAACCATACCAACATATATCCCATAGATTGCTTGAGCCTCTAACTGTGACCAACCAAGTCCGGGATTGAAGCCAGTCATGGCTCCGGTCATATAGAGCACAAGAAGAGCACGCATGCCGTAATAAGACATTCTCTCCCACATCTCTGTAAAGAACAGTGTAACCAACCCCTTTGGGTGGCCAAAAAACCAATTATCGTCTGTACGTGTAGTATTTGTTTGATTAGTCATAGATTTTGATACATTATCACAAAATGAAAGAAAGAGTTACTTACCCAAGTATATTTACAAAGTTATTCTCACTGACCTATGACCTCTTTTTACTTGCTTCTTGCTGGTTTTTGATCGGCTTTGTATCGCTATTTTTTTACAACTTTTTTTCTGGAGAGGATGATTTTTCAAATACCATTTTAGGCCCCACTATCCTCTCACTCACTACGTTTTGGTACTTTATCTATTTTTGGTCCAATGGTAGAAGAACACTAGGCATGAGCACTTGGAGTCATGAGCTTGTAAAGCTTGATGGTTCTAATCTTTCAGAAAGGGAAGCCTTCTTTCGGCTAGTTTTAAATATACTGCTCAATGTTATTGGATTGTTATGGATGATATTTGATAAAAATAATCAAACACTCACAGATAAAATTCTTAAAATTCAAACCATTAAAAGAAAACGAAGCGCTTAAGATAAAGATAAATAGGAATAAACAATATTGGGAAGGCTTGCAGATAAAATGGCAAGCCAAATACAGTAATTGAGTCAGCAATTAGAGTCTCTACAAACGAATATAGCAAACAGGACCCAAAGCCAAAAATAAGTATCCTATTTGTGTTAAAGCCTTTGCTAAATGACAACAAAATCTCCAAGCCAATAATAAAAATAAAGAAGTAAGAAATAAAATTTAAGCCCCTCCTTAGCAGCTCTGTCTGCACAATCAGATTATAGTTTTGAAATGCTGTGTCGGTATTTTCCAGAAGTTCTGAAGATTTTAAGTACTTTAGGTTTGAGTTGTAGTTTAAATTATTGAACGCTTCCGAGTTTTCGCTTATTAGTTGGATCTGCCCATCTGTTGTAAAACGAACGGCAACATCTTCTGAGATAATTTGGTACGCATTTTCAGATCTTCTGATTTCAACCATCTTAGGTTCATCTTTTATAACTTGATTAACTTTTACCTTACGTTCAGCAAAGGCAGACTTAGTAATATCAGGGACAAGAAATTCATATGAGGCCAAATTAATTATCACTACAGGCATAAAAACTAATACAGCAAAATTTATCTTTCTTAGCCCGGCTTGTCTTAAGGAGTTAAAGGCTCTAAGGAAATTGGTATCTAAAAACAACATCAGAAGACCAACAACCGAACACAGATAGATAAATTCACGCGAACGGAAAGGTTGCGATTGAAATAAAAAAGCAAGTGCATCCTCATAGGTATATTCGGAGCTAATATCTTCTAGTTGCGAGAAAAAATTAAAAACTAAATCAATAGAAGTAATAACAAATAACACCCCTAACACAGAGGCTAAAGATCTAAAAAATATGTACCTATATGCCTTCATAGCCGAGTAATTTTTTTGTTTGTTTTAAGTAAAGTGTCAATGTAAAGATCGCAAAAAATATGTGGATTGAAAAAAAGTTTATTAATAATTGAGTTGCATTTTGTGCTGAACTCTCAAAAGGCGCGATAGTCATGACCAGATACAAAATGTTAATCATAGTTAATACAAAATAGGTTCTTTCCCTGCCCCAAAAAGAGCTATATGCAGAAAATGACATGCTGAAAATAAGAGAAATAAGACAAAACACTGGAATAGTAAGCCTCTTAAATAATTCTCTGATGCTTTCTAAACCTTCGTCATAGAATAGCTCAAGCGTTGCAATATATTTTTTCATTGCTGGCTCTTCTAGGGGTATCGTTGCGTTCTGAAACCTTGAGATTGCGTTATTCTTTTCATCATATAGAAAGCCATCTCTAAGGCTTAACTTTGCTCCATTCTCATCTTTGATCACTAAACCAGTTTTACCATAAAGAAAAGTATTGATTTCTTGTGAATTGATAAAAATTAAATCCTGATAGCCCTCTTCGATCTTGAGCCCAAAAGCATTAAAGGTTTCTGGGTTTAATGGAACAAGACCTTCAGGATTGCTAATCTTTGCTGCAAATGTATTGTCTTGGTTCACCAACTGCTGACCTTGAGCTGTAAAAAATGGGGATAAAAAAGTACTTAGAAAAAGCGATACAGAAAATATGCCTAAGATTAAATATTTTTGATTCCAAATCAGGCGGGATGCTGAATATGAGCCAGACTCAAGTACAGTATAGTGGCTCTTAAAAACTGGTGTTAGCACGAAGCCAACGCCTAAAAATACACTCAAGGGGAAAATAATATTGAGCAACTCAGGCGAGAACAATAACAAAGCAATGAATATGCTATCAGCTGAAATTTTGCCCACTTCTGCTTGTGAAAGGAAAATATTAAACCGAGAAAACAAAACTAATCCAAAAAGAACTAGTGAAACCCAACAAATGTTTACTATAATTTCTTTACTGATAAAACGTGAAATAATCACTTCTTAAGAATATCAGAAAGGAGAAAAAATGGCATTCTATAAAGCATTAGAAAATGTTGAACTAAAAAAATATTCAGAGGCAAATCCCTCAAACTTTAAAGTAATTTTTTACTCAAAAGGTTTATTTAAATCTACAAAACTTTTTGACAAAGAAATAAAGACAAAAGTTTCAAACTATTTTGAAGATAGCGGCAAATCATCATTAATGATTGCCAAAGAATTTTCACATCTTGAAGCAGATATTTTATTTGTTAGAGATTTTGATACAAAAAAATCGGCCTATAAAAGAGGTGCATGGCTTTCTGGGCTATTTATGGCGTTGGACAAATATGGCGTCGCATCAGCCAGTATTTATGTTGATACTACCCAACAATATAAAGATAAAAACTTTGTTTTTGAACTGGTCAAATCAGCCGAAAAGGCCACCTACAGATATGTCGACACAAACCCTAACACCAAGAAAGAATCTAAGCTAAAGAATCTTGAAATATGCGTTGATAAGAGTAGTGCGGCACTGAGCAGATCCGTTGAACTAGGGTTAAACGTTGGTCGTGGTGCTAATACTGCAAGAAATCTTGGCAATAGACCTGCCAATCATGCCACACCAACCTACATCGCCGACCAAATTAAAGCATTAGCAAAAGAAATTGGTGGCTTTAAAGTAAATGTACTAGAAGAAAGTGATATGGAAAAACTCGGTATGGGATCTTTGCTCTCTGTATCAAGAGGCAGCGTTGAACCAGCAAAGTTAGTCACCATGGAATATCAGGGCGCCAAAAAAGGCGGTAAGCCTATTGTGTTAGTAGGCAAGGGAGTTACTTTTGACACAGGCGGCATAAGTCTTAAACCAGGCGCAAAAATGGATGAGATGAAATGGGATATGTCAGGTGCAGGTTCAGTCATTGGTACCATGTGTGCTGTTGCAGCTTCCAAACTTCCAGTAAACCTGGTTTGTGCTGTTGGGTTAACTGAAAACATGCCAGCCGGAAATGCAACCAAGCCGGGTGATGTTGTGACCTCAATGTCTGGGCAAACAATTGAAATTCTAAACACTGATGCTGAAGGTAGATTGGTGCTTTGTGATGTCTTGACTTACATTGGCAAGTTCGATCCTAAATATGTAGTGGATGTAGCTACCCTGACAGGAGCGGTAATAGTTGCTTTGGGTAATGTTGCAGCAGGCGTTATGGGCAATGACCAGAAGTTAGTAGATAAAATCCTCGAAGCTGGGCAAGCCACCGGAGAAAAAGCATGGCAACTACCCTTATGGGATGAGTATCAAACCTACTTGCATTCAAATTTTGCAGATATTGCCAATATTGCGCCTGGACGAGCAGCTGGCACTATTGAAGGTGGATGCTTCATATCTAGATTTACCGAAGATTATAAATGGGCCCACCTTGATATAGCTGGAGTAGCTGATATTGGTGATGGTAAGAATAAAGGTTCAACAGGCAAACCTGTCGGTTTACTATTTGAGTTGGTCAATAGTAGCCGTTAATGTCTGCCACCTTCTATTCAGGATTTGAGACAAAAAGTGCTGCTTTGGATTTTTTATTGGAGCAAATCTATGAGGGTTTCCAAATTAAAAGCTCAATTTGCGTGGTCTTGAAGGATGAGGGCTTAATTTCTGAATATAAATTTCTGCAAAAAAAGAAGTATTTTGATAATAAGCAGATTGAGTACTTGTACAGCAAAAATATTAGCTTGCAAGAATCAGGACCCCAAGAACACTACGATGAGATTCATATTTTAAGCGATAAGGTGTCTGACCTTGATGCTGACTCTGATAATGTCTATGTTTATACCACAAAAAGCGATGCGGCTATTAACGAGGCATCCAGAAAGCTTTATGCTAATTTGAAAGAAAAGAATATAGAGCTTAAACACATGGCAATCTAATGGAAGCAAAATATTTTCCTATTCAAATAGAAGAGAAATGGTCTAAAGTTTGGGCAGATCAAGCACTGTCACGTCCTGAAACGGATGATTATTTTTCTCAAATAATTCCACCACCAAATGTGACTGGAACTCTGCATATGGGGCACAGCTTCCAGTATGCCATTATGGATTTTTATACCAGATACCATCACATGAATGGGAAAAGTTCCTACTGGCAAGTTGGCACCGACCATGCTGGTATAGCCACACAAATGGTTGTAGAGAATAATCTGCGCAATGAAGGCCAATCAAAAGATGACTTTGGGCGAGAGCAATTTGTCGAAAAAGTTTGGCAGTGGAAAGAATTTTCAGAAGATAAGATCACCTCACAGATGAAGCGTCTCGGTATCACCGTTGATTGGGATAAGTACCGTTTTACCCTAGATGACAATTACTACCAAGGGGTAATCAAAGCTTTTGTTGAGCTTTACCGTAAAGATAAAATATACCGTGGCTATCGTCTCGTAAACTGGGACCCCTCATTAAAGACCGCTGTCTCAGATCTTGAGGTAGTTAGACAAGAAAAAGATGGTCTAATTTGGCATATTACTTACCCGATCGCCGAGTCTGATGAGAGCTTAACTGTTGCTACCACCCGGCCTGAAACCATGTTTGGTGATATGGCTGTGGCGGTCAATCCCAAAGACGAGAGATACAAAAACTTTATCGGCAAATATATAGAGCTGCCATTTGTTGGCAGAAAGATTCCTGTCATAGGGGATGAGTATGTCGATATGGAGTTCGGCACCGGCTGTTTAAAAATTACACCTGGGCACGATTTTAATGACTACGAGATTGGTAAAAAATATGCCCTGCATGAAGTGGATGGTGTCGTTAACACTTCAGACAATCTCGAAGATTTTGCCCCAATCAATATTTTTACTGATGAGGCCTTTTCCAATGAGAATGTCCCAGAACCATTTGCTCATTTAGATAGATTTAAAGTACGAAAAGCTGTCTTAGAAGAACTGCAAAATAAAGGCTTACTAGTAAAAGAGGAAAAACATCAGATCAGTGTCCCTCGTGGCGAACGATCAAATATAGTGATTGAACCTAAGCTTAGCTTTCAGTGGTATGTAAAAACACAAGAGATGGCTAAAAAGGCCAATGAGGCTGTTAATAATGGTGAAGTGGTCTTTCATCCTGGTAACTGGGTTAAAACCTATTTCAACTGGATGGATAATATCCAAGATTGGTGCATTAGTAGACAAATATGGTGGGGCCATAGAATTCCTGCTTGGTACGACGATGAGGGTAATGTCTATGTTGGTTTTGATGAAGCAGAAGTTAGAACTCACTATCAGCTTGACGATAGAAAATTAACTCAAGAAGAAGATGTCTTAGATACTTGGTTCTCATCATCGCTTTGGTCGTTTGGCTCCTTGGGCTGGCCAGAAGAATCCGAACTGGAAAAGTACTTTCCTACCAGCTTGCTGGTCACTGGTTTTGACATTATTTTCTTTTGGGTGGCGCGCATGATGATGATGAGTTTGGAGTTCACTGGCAAAGTACCCTTCAAGGACGTCTATGTCACGGGCCTCATTAGAGATGAAAACGGTCAAAAAATGTCAAAATCAAAAGGCAACATCATCGATCCCATTGATCTTATCTATGGCATTGATTTAGAAGACTTGGTTGCCAAACGAACGGCCAATCTCATGCAAGAAGGTTTGGCCGAGAAGATTGAGCGCAAAACTAGAAAACAATTTCCTAACGGAATTGAGTCTTATGGTACTGATGCCTTAAGAATGACCTTCTTCTCATTGGCCACTCATACTAAAGACATTAGTTTTGAGCTGGGACGACTCAAAGGTTACCGCAACTTCTGTAATAAAATTTGGAATGCCGCTCGATTTATTAACAACTATCCCAAAGTATCCAATGAATTTGTTGCCAAGAATGATAGCGATAAATGGATTGAGGATGAGTTCAATAAAGTCTCAGCACAAATTAAGAAAAACATTGAGGAATATCGTCTTGATTTTGCTATGAACGAAGTCTACGAATTCTTCTGGGGTAAGTTTTGCGATCGCTACATCGAAGAATGCAAAGCATCGGGTGAAACCAGCAACCTACATCCGATGTTGAAAAAACTTTTAACCTTGATGCATCCTTTTGCGCCTTT
>JAYPTH010000010.1:0-12676 GCA_038133485.1 Gammaproteobacteria bacterium
GTAACACCTTAGCAGGGTGCCGCTTTCGACCACTCAGCCACCTCTCCGGAAGAGTTATGATACTACAAAATTATTAAGTATTAATCTGAACCTTCAACTTCTTTTCTGAATAGAGCCAACTCCTCTTCAGAAAAATCATTGCAGTAGCTAAAAGGTGGTTTTGGATTATTAAATTCAGAGAATTGTCTAACAGCAATCCAGCCTAAAACACAGCGTTCTTTGATCTCAAGAGTTGAATCTGATTCAAGGTCTTTTAGTAATTTATCCCTTCTTACTGGATTATTAACCATTTGTATAAGGCCAGACTTAGGGTTGTCTAAAGTTAAATAGGCCTGATTTTTCATGTTAAATTTTTCCCAATTACTAAATTTACCAAATGCATTGGGATCACCATATTTCGCAATATTGGTCCAGAATGTAATCATTTGTTCGCTTAATGCATCTCTGCCTGCTGCGGAAGATTCTGGAAACAAAATTGGTTTCATGTACCAAGTAATTGGTCTCATACTAAAATTATTTGAAAGAAATGGTATTTCTAAACCATGAGAGGCTCCTAGGAAAAGAGCATAATTACCCGCGATGTTATCACTCTGCTCATCCCAGTCAAAACGATATGAATATAAGTTATCATTCGATTCTGCCATTCTTCTTAAGGGTTCTTCTGCACCTCGATAGCGCCAAATATCACTCCGGTATCTGTTCCAGCTTCTCAAATTCTCTTCACTACGTTTCAAGGTTCTTCTTATTTCTAGAGTTGTTTGGTAGAAATAATCTGAGTTGATATACCATAGGTTCATCTCGTCTTTATTTGTGCCTGCCACAATGACTAAATTCGGATCAACTTTCTCTAAACCTTCATATAGTCCATTCTTGGGAACAACTATGCCGTCCCTAATGGTTATTGGAGTAATTGGGTATGGGTGCTTTTCTGCTGTATCTATATATTTCTCATAGACTTCATCTGAAGATAAGCCACGCAAATAACTCATAATTTCAGATGCATTGGTCAGATATTTAATATCTTCCTCAAAGATCCTTTCTGAAGATAATTCAGACCCACTTGTTGCCCACTCTAGCGAATGTGATTGAATATAACCAGATTGACTTATTGCTTTATGGAAAAGTCCTTTGGTTAAAGGTGATGCTAAGAGAGTAAGGATATTATGCCCACCTGCAGACTCACCAAAAATTGTAACATTGTCAGGGTCGCCCCCATAAGCACTAATATTATTTTGCACCCATTTAAGCGCCTCAATAATGTCCAGTTGCCCAAAGTTTGGCGATAGATCTAAGTCTGAGGATGTTTCTCTAATAAAGTCTGAAGAAAACCATCCAAATATCCCTAGTCTGTAATTTATTGAAACCACAATGACATCCTTTAGTTCGGCCATCCTAGAATAATCATAATAATCACCAGACCCCCATATGTTCGAACCACCATGGATCCAAAACATTACTGGAAATTTATTTTTTGAAATCTCAGCACTATTTTTGGGAACTACAACATTCAAATACAGACAATCTTCATTACCCGAAACCAATCTTCGATTCGTTATAGTGATCTCTTCGCTGGGCTGCACACATTTACTTTTAAATCTAGATGCATCGTAGGGAGTATTGCTTTGGTATGGTCGAGGCGCTTTCCATCTAAGCTCACCAACGGGTGGCTCTGCGTATGGAATCCCTCTAAATACATAGAGATTTTCTTCTTCAACCCCAATAGCTGTGATTTGAGGTGATGAGACCTCAACAACTTTTTTCTTATTGTCTTGTACTAAGTTTGAGCAACTTGATATGACGATAGCTATTAATGCTAACCAAAATAATTTCTTCATTATTTAAATATTTTTTTTAATTCCTCGGCAAGGCTTGCGAACCTATCTGATAGGTCATTGAGTACTTGGCTGCCACCTTGGGCAAAGTCTTCCCTTCCACCACCGCGACCCTCGAACTTATCATTGACCATGCCAATTAATGTCTTTGCAGAAGCATCTTTAAGCTTGGAGGTGACGATGTAGGATAATTTATCACCTTCATCAGAAATAAAAATTGAAAATAAATTTTTGGGATCACTCAAAGCCTTATCGGACTGTCTTCTTAACATTTCTATAGAAGCATTTTTATAGAGCACTGCCTCACCTTTTCCATCCTTGGTTTCAAAAGACTCTGATGATGAGATCTCTGAGCTGAGACTTTTTTCAGATTTTTTATTTCCTTTTAGCTTCTTATTCTCTTTAATTAAATCTTGAATCTTTTCAACGATTTCCTCTGAGGGAACATTTAATATGCCTTCAATTTTATCTAACAAAGATATAGCTTCTTTTGATTTCTTGACTAAATTTGAACCTGTAATTGCTTCTATCCTCCTAACACCAGCCGATACAGATGACTCACTAGTAATAATTAAACCACCAATATCAGAAGTATTCTTTACATGAGTACCTCCACAAAATTCTACCGAAAAATCGCCGCCAATGTTTAAAACTCTAACATTATCGCCATATTTATCACCAAAAAAAGCCAAAGCACCTGTTTTCACAGCATCTTCATAACCCATAACTCTTGTCTTTGTAGCTATTTCATTTTCTATTTGCTCGTTGACCAAATTTTCAATATCTGATATCTGTTCTGTCGATAATTTTCGTTCATAGGAAAAATCAAACCTAAGTTTTTCATCGCTTACCAAAGACCCTTTCTGCTCAACTCCATCGCCTAATGCCCGTCTTAGAGCAGAATGCAGCAGATGTGCTGCTGAGTGATTTCTCATAATTTTTTCTCTGCGCTCAAGATCGATCATTAAATCGAAACTATCGCCTATTGAAATGGTGCCATCTAAAACTTTTAAGTGATGAATATGAAAATCGCCTGACTTTTTACAATCTTCAACTAAACAATAAGTATTTTTATTTTTGGCAATGCCTGTATCACCAATCTGGCCGCCCGATTCTGCATAAAATGGAGTTTTAGAAAAAATAGCAAATCCTGACTGATTTAAACCGGATGAAGGCTTTCCATTTGAATCAAATAAAGCCACACAATCTCCAGTGGCTGTGTTTTCTTTATAACCTAAGAATTCTGAATTAATGCTTGGATCTACTACAAGATCTTTCACATTAAACATTGAGCTTTGCTTTGAGCCAGCTTTTTGTTTTTTCATTAAAGCCTCAAATACATCATCTTCAACTTCAAACCCTCTTTCCTCAGACATTGTCTTAGTTAAATCAATAGGAAATCCATAAGTATCATGAAGTTTGAATGCTACTTCTCCACTTAATTTAGATTTTTTTGTTGATGGGAGATTGTCTTCAAAAATCTTTATGCCTAAGGCAAGTGTTTTGAAGAAAGACTCTTCTTCTAGCTTGAGCTTCTCGCCTACCAATTCAATATTTTTATATTCCTCAATAAAATCACTCTCAAGAAAATTTCTATAGTAGTCTAACGATTTAAACAAGAATGGTTCTCTTGCTCCCATTTTATAGCCATGTCGTACGGCTCTTCTGACCAACCTTCTGACCACATACCCGCGACCTTCGTTGGAAGGGTAAACTTGTTCTGCCATTAAAAAGAAAATTGCTCTTACATGATCGGCTATTACATTTAAAGATTGGTCATTGGGGTCTGGAAACAACGAATGTATTTTATCTTTAAAGTTTTTGAATACATCGACTTCAAAGTTAGAGCCTACTTTTTGCAATACAGAACAAATCCTCTCAAGACCCATACCAGTATCAACGCATTTATTAGGTAGTGGTGTTAAGTTGCCGTCTATGTCTCTATTGAATTCCATGAAAACCAAATTCCATATCTCAACATATCTCTCACCAGTGTCCCCTTGGCCTGGAGGGACGCCTTCAAAATCCGGACCATAATCAAAAAAGATTTCTGAACAAGGACCACATGGTCCTGTATCCCCCATTGCCCAAAAGTTATCTTCATCATCTAATCTTGAAAAGAGAGCTGAATTTATTCCCACTTCTTTTAACCAGATTTCTTCTGACTCTTTATCATCTTTATGGACAGTAATCCAAAGCTTTTCTTCTGGCAGCTGTAGTTCCTTAGTTAAGAATTCCCATGCATATTGAATAGCTTCTCTCTTGAAATACTCCCCAAAACTAAAATTGCCAAGCATTTCAAAAAAAGTTTGATGCCTGGTAGTGAATCCAACATTTTCAAGATCATTGTGCTTGCCGCCCACTCTTAAACACTTCTGAGAAGTTGTAGCTGAGTAGTTTCTAGTTTCAGCTCCCAAGAAAGTATCTTTGAACTGAACCATACCTGCGTTGGTAAACAATAAACTATCATCCCCGTGTGGGACTAAGTCACTTGATTTGATGACTTTATGATTCTTTGACTGAAAATAATCAAGGAAAACAGTTCTAAGCTTATTGATCTTCATTTTTTAATTCTTTGCTAAAGTGTTTTGACTTCTCAACATAATGTTTGGCACTTAAAGATAAAAAATCAATCTCTTCACTTGATAACTCTCGGATTAATTTGGCAGGGCTACCCATAATTAGGCTATTTTTAGGAAACTCCTTGCCTTCAGTTATCAATGAATTAGCACCTATGATTGAATTCTCACCAATTTTGGCATTATTCATCAGGACACTTCCCATTCCTATAATTGAGTTAGCACCAATATGAGCGCCATGCAATATTACTTTATGGCCTACAGTTACATTTTCTCCTATTAGCACTTTTATACCGGCATCGGTATGAATTACAGAATTATCTTGGATGTTTGCACCCTTGCAAATCTTAATTTCATCATTATCGCCTCTAATGGTTACATTAAACCAAACGGAAACGTCATCTTCTAAAATAACATTACCAATAACATCGGCAGAATCTGCAATCCAGACCATGTTTTTATTAAAGTTAGGAGATAAATTGCCTAGGCTATAAATCATATCTTTATTATAATGAGTATCTGTTATCTTTATGAATTTTTGTTCAAATTGTTCTTCAGCAAATGTGGAAAAAAAGATACCCGATGACGATAATTTGCCTCGGGATATATGTTCTGACTGCGGAGAAATATTCTATTCAAACCCAAATGTAGTTACTGGGGTGCTCCCCTATACTGCAAATAATGAAATTTTGCTCTGCAAAAGATCTATTGAACCAAGATATGGGTTTTGGACACTGCCTGCTGGTTTCCTTGAAAATGGTGAGACTATTGAGGAAGGCGCTCTGAGAGAAACTGAAGAAGAGGCCAAGCTAATGGTAACGGATGTTGAGCTTTTTAATGTTATCAGCGTTCCTAGAATTAATCAGATTTACACATTTTTTACTGGTTTAGTTGCTAATGATGACTTTGGCCCAACACCTGAAAGCAGCGAAGTGAAGTTATTCCATGTCGATAATATTCCATGGGATGATTTAGCTTTTCGCACCGTGCGAATGACAATTGAACTTTATCTAAAAGAAGGGCGAGGAAAAATCTTTAACAACGTCCTAGAAAATTAATTTCTTTTTGCAAACTTGTAAGCATTATCGAAGATTTTAAACCAGGGAGATAACTCTCCCCATTCCGCTGGTGCCCATGAAAATTGTTTTGTTAAGTAGGTACGTTCAGGATGTGGCATCATTATCATTATTCGCCCATCATCATTACAAACTCCAGCAATACCCTCAAAAGAACCATTTGGGTTAAAGGGATAGATATTGGTAATTTGATGAGCTGGATCAACATAAGACGCTACCACATTATGTGGTGATCCTTGAAATATAGCTCTACCCTCACCATGCGAAACCATTACTGGAATAACGCTATTTTCCATGCCCTCAAAAAATATTGACTCTGAATTTTTAATTTGTAACTGAACGAGCCTACACTCATATTGATTTGATTCATTTTTAATAAATTTTGGCCAATGAGATGCTCCTGGAATTATTTCCTTAAGGCCAGATAAAAATTGACAGCCATTACATACACCCAATACAAACTTAGATTTATCTTCAAAGAAGCTTTTAAAAATTTTTCTCAGTTTCGGCTTATACATTATGGTTTTGGCCATTCCATTTCCAGCGCCTAGAACATCACCATAAGAAAAGCCTCCCGGGACTACAAGGCCACTAAACTGCTCAAGAGATTTTATGTTGTTGCCTATTTCGCTCATATGAATATCCACAACCTCAAATCCGGCCGCCATAAGAGCCGCTGCCATATCATATTGACCATTTATACCTTGTTCACGAAGGAGTGCGACTTTTGGCTTAGCATCAAAAAAACCACTATTTTTTGTTGGAATTTCAAAGTTTATCTTTGGCGTTAAATATTTATCATTATTTAAAAATGCATTCCTTTCTGATTCAGCACTATCAATATTGTCTCTCATTGACTGAATCTTATAAGACATCTCATCCCAAACTATATAAAGTTCACTCAAATCTTTAGAGAAAATTTCTTCTTTATAATTAAATATTTTCATGTGAGGTTTATCAGATTTTTTAGCAATTTCTTTGAAATAAAGATCTTTCTTTGTGAAGTATTCTTTAACCTCTTTTAAATGCTCATTAGGCACTTCCATCACCAAACCAATCTCTTCAGAAAAAAGCAAAGGAATTAACTTTTCTCTATCGGCTTCATCTAGATGAATATTAAGGCCCTTCCCGCTGCACAATGCCATCTCAAACAAAGTAGTTAGTAGGCCGCCATCAGATATATCATGCATGGCTGTGATAAATTTTTTGGCAAGCATTTTTTGAGTGGCATTGAAAAGCCTTTTTAGTTTTTCTGGGTTGTCTACATCAGGAGTGGTTCCACCATAAAGATTGTAGCTTTGATACAAACAACTCCCGCCCATACGAAAATCACCTTCATTAATCCAAACATGTAATAAAACAGAATCCTTTTCACTTAATTCTGGTGTAACGCTACTCCTTAAATCTTCTACATTAGAAAATGCTGATATATTTAATGTCATAGGTGAAGTTACAGATCGTTCTTGGCCATCATTCCACATTGTTTTCATTGATAAGGAGTCCTTGCCAACGGGAATTGCTACATTAAGATAGTCAGCTAAATTTGTGACAGCTTGCACTCCCCTTAATAAGTCACCTCTTTCATCTGAGCTTTTTGTTGAACTCATCCAGTTTGCTGAAAGAGCAATATGAGCTAATGATTGGTGTTTAATGCCAGCAATATTTGTTAATGCCTCTGCCAACGCCATCCTTGTAGAAGCTTCAGGATTAGCAATAGCAATTGCTGGCTTTTCTCCAATGCTAATAACTTGACCAGAATAACTTTCGTAATCATCCAAAGTGGCTGCATAGTCACTTACAGGTATTTGTTTATTGCCAATAAATTGATCTCGATAAACCAAACCAGTGACTGTCCTGTCTCCAATAGTTATTAAAAACTTCTTAGAAGCAACTGCTGGAAATTTAAGAATATGTAGCAAGTGCTGCTCAATATCTAAATGAGGCAATTCTTCTATTTCCGTTGACCTATCGTAATCATTTGCTACTAGCTTTGGTAATGGTATATCACCAAATAAATCTTCTAAACTTAAATTAACTATGACATCTTTTTCATAGCTAACCTTGATTGTCTTGTCAGATGTTAATTCTCCAGCAACAGAGTAAGGACACCTTTCCTTTTTGCATAAGTGATCTAATGCAGACAGTTTTTGCTTTGGTATGCTGAAAACATATCTTTCTTGTGATTCATTGCACCAAATTTCCATTGGAGACATAGTTTTATCGGCACAATTAATATTATCTAATTTAATATCCACTCCGAGATCAGTGTCTTTAGCTAATTCAGGGATAGCATTAGATATACCTCCAGCTCCAACGTCATGAATAAATGAAATAGGATTTTTTGAGTTTCTTGCATTAAATTTATCAAGAACTTGTTGTGCTCTTCTTTGCATTTCAGGATTAGATCTTTGAACTGATACAAAATCAAGATCTGAACTTATTGTCCCTTTAGTTGAGCTTGCTGATCCGCCACCTAAGCCTATTAGCATTGCTGGTCCTCCGAGAACAATTACAAGATCTCCTTCTTCTGGCTTACCTTTCTCAATTAAAACTTCTTTAATTGAACCTATGCCCCCGGCCAACATAATAGGTTTATGGTAGCCATAATCCCCATATTCCAATGTTCTAAAGTAGCCATGGATTGCGGGTCTACCAAATTCATTGTTATAAGATGCTGAACCAATAGGAGCTTCATTGATAATCTCTAAGGGTGATGCCATGTGATTGGGTTTGTGTAATAAAGTTTCCCACTCTTCTAACTCATCTCCTAACCTTAAGTGGGACAAACATAAACCCATAAATCCTGCCTTAGGTCGAGCCACCCTTCCCGTTGCTGAGCAATCTCTAATTTCGCCACCACTGCCAGTAGCAGAACCTTCAAATGGTGATATTCCTGTAGGATGATTATGAGTTTCAACCTTTATTGTTGTATGGACACTGTCGTTATATTTCTTAAAAATATTATCGCCACCCACTTCCAGGATAGATTTTGAAAAAGATTCAATTACGGCAGAATTGTCATGATATGCCGACAAAATATGCTTCATTGTTTTTTTAGTTGTGGACTTGATTGCCTCAAACAAGCTATCAAAAGCAAAAGGGATATCTGTTTGCCAGCTAGATCTAAAAATTTTATGCCTGCAATGCTCAGAATTAATCTGAGAAAACATCATTAGCTCGGCATCCGTTATTCCTCGATCAAGTTTTTTAAAAAGTGTATTTAAGTAGCTAACTTCATGTTGGTTTAAGGCTAAGCCCAATTCATCATTGAGGCTTACTAGGAGATCATCGTTTTTATGAATATCAAAGGTTGTTGTCTTTTTTCTAGTGCCAATTTTGAAGATAGAAACAGAATCATTAATATCAAAAAACAGAGATTCAGTCATACGATCGAATAATTTGTCTTCAAGGAGCATGACGTTTTTTTCGTCTGTTAAAAATGTTTTAAATCGCTCAATTCTAATCACTCTTCTGATGCCTATATTGTTAAAAATATCCTGCGCTTTGCTTGACCAAGCGCTTTGAGTTCCTGCTCTTGGGGTGATAACTATATTTGGCTTAAAATCTAGCTCTTTTGCTCCTAAAACTGTTTTGATCTTTTCTATTTCATTAATATCTGGTTGATCTTCAAACACAATGCAAAATACATATCTTGAAGCAAGCTGAATATCAGATTTTTTGAGAATACGTTTAATGTCTAATGCATTAAGAACATCCTCTCCTTCATAAAAAATTATTTTTTGAGCCATTATGCTTTATTGATCAGTATTTTTTCTTTTAACTCTTTAATTAGATCTCTGTAAAATGCAGCTTGTTCAAAATCTAATTCTTTTGCTGATTGTCGCATTAATTTATCAATCTTTTTTATCTCTTTGCCAATATTTCTGTAGTTAATTCCAGAAATATCATATTCCTTATCAAGATTTTTCTTATTTCTTTTTTCTTTTTTTACTATCCTTGCGCCTTCCATGACATCTTTAATCTTTGAAGTAACTGTTTGCGGAGTAATTTTATGTTTCAAATTATATTTTTTTTGTATATCACGACGCCTGTTAGTTTCCCCTAGCGCTCTCTCAATAGATCCTGTGACTTTATCAGCATAGAGCACAGCTTTGCCCTCTACATTTCTGGCTGCACGACCAATTGTTTGGATAAGTGATCCCTCTGATCGCAAAAACCCTTCTTTATCTGCATCTAAAACTCCAACAAAACCAACCTCAGGTAAATCTAAACCCTCTCTTAAAAGATTAATTCCTATAAGAACATCAAATGCACCAAGCCTTAAATCTCGTAGAATCTCGACTCGCTCCACAGAATCTATATCGGAGTGCATATATCTAACCTTTATACCTTTGTCATGCATATAATCAGTCAAATCTTCAGCCATTTTTTTAGTCAATGTCGTTATTAAGCTCCTAAAGCCCTTTAGGGTAGTCTTTTGCACTTCTTCTAAAATATCCTCAACCTGATGTTGTGCTGGTCTAATTTCAACTTCAGGATCTACAAGACCCGTTGGTCTAACTAACAGCTCTACTTTTGTATCAGAATTCTCTGTTTCCCATCTGCCTGGTGTGGCTGAAACAAATACTCTTTGAGGAGCAATATTATTCCACTCTTCAAATCTCAATGGTCTATTATCAAGTGCACTTGGAAGTCTGAACCCATATTCAACAAGGGTTTCCTTTCTAGAACGATCGCCTTTAAACATACCGCCAATCTGTGGCACTGATACATGAGACTCATCAACAAAAACAATTGCATTCTTCGGGATGTAATCAAAAAGACATGGCGGAGCTTCACCTGCTGATCTACCAGATAAATATCTCGAGTAATTTTCCACTCCATTGCAAAATCCCAATTCTGCTAACATTTCAAGATCATAATTTGTACGCTCTTCAAGCCTTTGTGCTTCCAATAATTTGTTGTTGGCTTTTAATTCTTTTAATCTTGAAGCCAGCTCAACCTTGATATTCTGAATAGCATTTTCAATTGTTGATTTTGGAGTAACGTAATGAGTTTTTGGAAATATTGTTACTCTAGGAACCTCATAAAGCACGGCACCAGTTAAAGGATCAAAAAAAGATATTTCTGATATTTTTTCATCTTCTAATTCAATTCTAACGGCTTCTTTTTCTGACTCTGCAGGAAATACATCTATAACATTGCCTCTAACTCTGAAGTTGGCTCTTTGAAAATCTAAATCATTTCTTGAATATTGCATTGTTGATAATTGGCGCAATATATCTCTTTGGTTAACAACTTCACCTCTGCTTAAATTTAAAATCATTTTTAAATATGATTTAGGATCACCAAGACCATAAATTGCTGAGACAGATGCAACCACTATGGTGTCATTCGATTCGATAAGGGCTTTGGTTGCAGAGAGCCTCATTTGCTCAATATGTTCATTTATATTTGCATCTTTAGCTATGTAGGTATCTGATGATGGCACATAAGCTTCAGGCTGATAGTAATCGTAGTAAGAAATAAAATACTCAACCCTATTATTTGGAAAAAAATCTTTGAACTCACCATAAAGTTGGGCAGCAAGTGTTTTATTTGGAGCCATGATGATGGCGGGCCTTTGGGTCTCCTCTATTACTTTAGCAATAGTGTAGGTTTTCCCTGAACCAGTTACCCCAAGAAGAATTTGATTTAACAAACCGTCACTTAAGTTTTTTGTTATCTGGGTAATTGCGTTAGGTTGGTCTCCTGTAGGTTTAAAATCTGCAATTACTTTGAAGCCTGACATTGTTTTATATTTTAAAATTGTTGTTATAATTCCAATCTGTTCCCCGATAGCTCAGTTGGTAGAGCAACTGACTGTTAATCAGTGGGTCACTGGTTCGAGCCCAGTTCGGGGAGCCATTTTCGGCAAAATTCTTCTTTCTTAGTTTATTGTATTAGAGTATTTTTTTAACAGCATTTGCTAACATATCTGCACTTTTTGGATTGTTTCTAATCCAAAGCTCTGGCTCAAAGATCTCAAGCTCAGATAAATAAGGATTTTTTTCTTTATCCCAGACAATATCTACTCTAGCGTAGATGGGTATAGAACTACATTTTGATATAACCTCTTCTGCAAATGAAATTTCATTGCTGGTTGGGATGTAATCATGAACTGTACCACCAAAATCGTCCTGCACCCTGAAGTCTCCTTGCTTTGCTCTTTTCAAAATTGCATGTGAATAGCATCCATCAAAAATCATTAGTGAAGCCTCTCCAAGAGAGGTAATTTCATTAAAATATGGTTGGATTAACATGTCTTTTTCTTTCACTAAACTTGCAAATAATTCTTCATTATCAATTATTTCCTCGGAGCTAATTTTGTAGGTCTGATATGCCGCAGCGGAGATAGCTGGCTTGATCACAATATCCGTGAGACTTTTTTTTGCAGAGATTATAGATAGTTGATCGTTTGTTCCTTTGGCAACAAGAGTTGTTGGTACTATTTTTATCTCTTTTCGTTCAAGGTCTAGTAAGTATTTCTTGTCGATATTCCATTTTATAAGTTCATAAGAATTAATAAGCTGAGTTTGGGCTTTAACACTTTCAAACCATATTATAAATTCTTTAAAATTCTCAAAATAATCCCAAACAGTTCTGAATAAAATCGCCGATGTTGATTGCCAATCATAAGAAGGGTTGTTCCAATAAGTTACATCAACTTTTAAACCATTTTTTTCTAGTGATTTTTTAATTAAATCCTCTTCCAGTAAAATATTGCTAATATATGGCGTGACGTTGTGAGGCTTATAATAAGCCTCACAAGTCACAAGAGTCACATCGTACAAAGTCAGTCTACTAACTTATCTCTAAGGTATTCTAATTGGAGCGTTGACATATATGCAGACTGCTTAAGGTTTGCAGCTGCGGAATGGCCACCTTCAACATTCTCGTAGTAAATAACTTTATGTCCTTGATCGATCATTTTTTTTGCCATTTTTCTAGCATGCCCAGGATGCACCCTATCATCTTTAGTTGAAGTATAGAAATATACTTCTGGGTACTCTTTATCTTCAAAAACATTTTGGTAAGGAGAGTATTTGCTTATGAATTCCCACTCATCTGCATTATCAGGATCGCCATATTCATCTACCCACGAAGCACCTGCAAGCAACTTATCATACCTAAACATATCTAAAAGTGGGACTGCGCAGACCACTGCATTAAATAAATCAGGTCTTTG
>JAYPTH010000010.1:12776-50131 GCA_038133485.1 Gammaproteobacteria bacterium
TTTTCCATACCAATATTTGAGATCTGAAAATAAGGGATTTGAGTTCCATCTTTTGATACCGCATAAAGTTGCTCAACATTATATTTCTCAGGATCAAACTTTGATGGAACTGATTTAATCTTTTTAAATTCTTTTGATCCATTTGAATAATAAAGACTTGAAGGTTGTGTAAACCCTTGAGAGTTTAAGAAGGTATGGTCTGACCATTCATCAATACTTGATACTGATAACATGCCACCCTCAAATCCACGCACTTGATTCTCAATCCAAGAGCTGCCAACTTTTTGAAGCTGCAATACCTGTCCAGAAATATTGTCTAAAACGCTAACTAGAATTTGATTGGCGCCAATTGAAACACTCCTAAGAAATCTCTTTTCTGATGGCTTAAATAGAAGAGTTAATGAATCTACTGAGATATTTTGAGCCAATGCATCATCTAGATTCACAGCAACCAATGAACCAATATCAAATCCTTGCCAATTTTCCGCCAATGAGATAATTAATAGATTTTCATATGTTCCGTACACATCCATTTTTAGCGGCAATTCCAGCTTTACCAACTCATCGTTATTAAATAGATATAGAACTTTTGTAAAAAATGTAGGGCCTTCAAGAATTCCAAAATAACTTCCATCTGGTCTAATGCTAGAGAATGGGAAGCTAAAAATTTTTTGATAGTCACCTTGAAAAACTTCTCTTGCATCGCCAATATCCTGGTTTCTATCCCAAAGTCTTACTTGACTAGGGTAGCCCGATTCATTCATGCTGCCCTCTCCAAAATTAGTTGCAATCAATATTTGGTCTTGATTTACCCAACTAAAATATTGCTTTGATTCAAGTGTTGCAAAGCCATCATCAATAAAGGATTTTGAGATTAAATTAAACTCTCTAACAACAACAGCATCCTTGCCGCCATCTGACAGACGAATTAGACATCTCTCATAATTTGGAGCCAGACAATCAGCTCCACGCCAAACCCAGTTCTTGTCCTCGTCTTTTGCAAGTTGATCTACATCTATAATAACTTCCCACTCTACCTTTTCTTCCTGATATTTTTCGATTGATGTTTTTCTCCAGATACCTCTAACATTGCTTTCATCACGCCAGAAATTATACATTTCGCCATTTTGAACATATGCATATGGAATACGATCATCTGAATTGTACTCATCTAAAAGAAATTGATAGGTTTCATTAAACCTTTCCGAGTTTGTATATCTGGCTTGGGTTATTTCATTTTGTGAATTAACCCATTGAAGAGCTGCATCACCTTCTACTTCCTCCAACCATAAATAAGGGTCCTGGGTATTTACCACTTTTCCATCACTACAGCTGCCTAAAAATAATATGCTTAATGCTATTACTAATAATCTTTTCATTTTTCAATTCTACTTTTTTTATTAACTTTCCCATAATTTCTAAACACGTTATCATCATTAATTATGCTTGGATTCATCTCTGATTTACATTTAGAACCATCAGAAAATAATAGAACTGAGGCTTTCTTTAATTTCCTATCAAGTGATTGCCCTAATTATGAAGCTCTATATATTTTGGGTGATTTATTTGAATATTGGGTAGGAGATGATGATAACTCTTCTTTAGCAAATCAAGTTAAAGAATCATTGAAAAATTGCTCAGATCAAGGGCTTAAAATATATTTTATTCACGGCAATAGAGATTTTTTATTAGGATCAAGATTTGAGCGTGAGAGCAATATCAAGATTCTTGACGATCAATACATTCTACAACTCTCTGATAAAAAAATTATGCTCTCACATGGCGATGTTTTTTGTACCGATGATCATGATTACCAAAAGTTAAAAACAGAGATCCGTTCAGAAGCATGGATTAGCAATTTCCTCAAGCAGCCGCTTAGTGAAAGAATAGCTATTGCAGAAGATATGCGATCTAGAAGCAAGCTAGCCAATAGCAACAAACCTGAAAACATAATGGATACAAATGCCAATGCTATTGACGAATGCTTTAACCGCCATAATTTATACCTGCTTATTCATGGACACACTCACCGACCTGAAATAAAAAAGCTTCCTAATGATTCTATAAAAGTTGTTTTGGGAAGTTGGGAAGATAAAGGTTGGGTTTTTGAATATGGTGATAACCATTTTGATTTAAGGTCTTTTTCTATTTAAATAATTCATATAAAATACTGTATATATATACAGTATTTTATGATAGATCTTGAAGGCAAGATAGAGGGCAACTTTCTCTATAAAAAACAGAAGCACTCAGGCTTCCCTAGTCCTGCAGCTGACTATATAGAGAATCCAATAAATATTAATGAACTTCTCATTAAAAGGGTTAGCTCAACATTTTTAATGAGATTCAAAGGTAAAGAGATGCTATTTGCTGGGATTAAAGATGATGCCATTTTAATAATTGATAGAAGCCTGAAACCCAAAAACGGAAATATAGTTGTTGCATCAGTTGAAGGCAATTTCGTTTGCAGAAGAATAGTAATAAACAGAAAAAAAATGCTGGTTACTGATTGCGATAAAAATAATTTTATAGATATAGACTTATTGCTCGATTTTGAAATTCTAGGGGTGGTCACCTCTTCAATAAATATTTACTGATGTATGCTTTGGTTGACTGTAATAGCTTTTATGCATCCTGCGAGAAAATATTTAGACCTGATCTAAAAAATAAGCCCGTCGTAGTTTTAAGCAACAATGATGGTTGCGTAATAGCAAGATCTCCAGAAGCAAAGAAGATGGGTCTGGTTATGGGGCAACCATGGTACCAAGTAAAAGAAGACTATATAAATAATGGAGGGGTAGTATTTTCATCAAATTATGAACTGTATGCTGACATCTCAAATAGAGTCATGAATCTATTAGCAGAATCCTGTCCAGAAATTGATATCTATAGCATCGATGAAGCATTCTTGGACTTAACATCCTATGAGAAAAATATTGATTTAGTTCATTTTGCTTTTGAATCAAAAGAGAGAATTAGAAAATGGATTGGCATACCGGTAAGCATAGGAATAGCGCCAACAAAAACCTTAGCAAAACTTGCCAATAAAATGGCTAAAGATGATGACAGATTTGATGGAGTTGTAATTCTTAAAAATAAGGAAATCATTCAGCATTTTTTAAAAATGGTAGAAATAGAAAAAATATGGGGAGTTGGGAAGAGATTGGCTAAAAGACTAAACGCTATAGGAATAGATAATGCATTGCAACTTAGCCAAACAGAGCCTCGTCTTATGGGATCAAATTTTAGTGTAGTGCTAGAAAGAACTATCAGAGAGCTAAAAGGACAGGCTTGCCTTAATGCTAGCAACACTTTAGAGCCAAAAAAACAGATTATGGTTAGTAGGAGTTTTGGTAAATCAATAGACTCAAAAAAAGTGATACATGAAGCTATCAGCTTCCATGCAGGAAGAGCCGCAGAGAAACTAAGATTTGAAAATCAAAAATGTAGTTTAGTGACAGTTTTTATAAGATCTAATCCTTTTAAAATAAATACAAAACAAATATATTGTTCCAATTTTATGGAACTGGTTCATCCCACTGATGACTCAAGAATAATTATCAAATCAGCAAATCAAATACTAGAAAGAATATACAAAAAGGGTTACAGATATTCAAAAGCTGGGGTCTTATTAAGTAATTTCTCAGATAAATATGGCTATCAGATGAATTTATTTACAAAATCTTTTGATAGCAAGAAGTCAGAAAAACTTATGAATGTTGTTGATGCTCTTAATCTATCAGAAAGAGGCAAGCTTTACTTTGGAAACCAAGGTTATATAAATACTTGGAAAATGAAAAGAGACATGAAGTCAAAAAGGTATACGACAAAAATAGATGAAATACCAATTACAAAATAGGGTTAGGTTTTAATATACCTGTCGTGGTGAGCAGCCGATAGCTCAAAAAACTCTTTGTTAATAAGGTCCTTAAGCTCTGCATTGCTAAGCTTTTTAAAGTCTTCTTTTATCTGTATACCAAGATCATTGAGAATCAGGTTTTCATTAGAAGAAGCTCGCAATAAATCAAATACCCAACACAAAGGATTAAGAGCTTCATTAAATAAAACTTTATTTTCTTTCATAAATTTATATAGCTTACTGTCATCGGTTAAAAATAATTTATCTGAGAGTATTAGAACTTTAAATTGTTGTAGCCTTGAGTTCACGTTATGTTTCTGTTCATCTGAATATTTAATCCAAGATGTGACTTCGTGTGCAAAGCGCTTGCATCCACGACATATATCATCTCCATAGGTTGTTGAGCAGATACCAATACAAGGTGTTTTTACTAAATAATTATTTTTCATTATTTCTATTAAGATAACTTAGTTGTAGAATGAGGTGCAAATTATAAGTGCAATATGTTGGATTCATATAATAAAGATAAAGAGGCCAGAAAGCAGGAAGGATTACCACCACTGCCCATCAATGCTGAACAAGCACAACAACTCATAAAGCTTTTTGAAAGTGGTGAAGCTAACAATGAACACCTTTTCCTCCTTGAAAATGAAATCCTGCCAGGAGTAGACGAAGCAGCATATATAAAAGCAGGTTATTTAAAGGAGTTAGCACTAGAAAAGTCAGAAACAAATTTAATATCCCCAGCGCATGCAGTAAAACTGCTAGGAACAATGTTGGGTGGTTATTCTGTAGAAGCACTGGTTGCCATCTTAAAAAATAGCAACTACCAAAGTGAAGCTGCAGAAGCATTGAAGCACACCATATTAGTTTATGATGCCTTCAATGAAGTCTTTGAGCTAAGCAAAGATAATAAGCATGCCCAAGAAGTAATACAATCCTGGGCAGATGCAGAATGGTTTACAGCTAAACCTGATCTTAAAGAAGAAATAGAATTAAAAGTTTACAAAGTCAGCGGTGAAACTAATACTGATGACTTCTCTCCTGCAAAAGAAGCATGGTCTCGACCAGATATTCCTCTGCATGCCCAAGCATTCTTAAAGTTTTCAGAGAATATTTCCAATCCTCTTGACGAATTAGAATCTTTAAAAGCAGACGGCTCCTCATTGGTTTTTGTGGGTGATGTTGTTGGCACTGGTTCTTCCAGAAAATCTGCTGTAAATTCCATGCTTTGGCATATGGGAGAGGATATTTCATATGTCCCTGCAAAAAAAACTGGTGGATTTTGTCTTGGTAATAAAATAGCTCCTATCTTCTACAATACACTTCAAGATTCAGGTGCATTGCCATTAGAGCTTGACGTAGAGAATCTAATTCATGGACAAAAGATTGTACTTAAGCCTTATGCTGGAGAAATTATTGATGTTGATTCAGGAAAGGTCATTACCCAATTTAACCTTAAATCTGAAGTGCTACTGGATGAAGTGAAGGCAGGGGGAAGAATAAATTTAATCATTGGCCGACAATTAACTGACAAAACACGAGAAAAACTAGGACTTGAACCTTCAAATAAATTTAGAAGATATGGTGAGGGAAAGGAAACAAATAAAGGATATACCCTTGCCCAAAAAATGGTTGGTCGTGCATGTGGAATTGAGGGTGTTCGAGCAGGACAGTATTGCGAACCGAGAATGACAACAGTAGGCTCGCAAGACACCACTGGACCAATGACTAGAGACGAATTGAAAGAACTTGCCTGTTTAGGCTTTTCTTCAGATTTGGTAATGCAATCATTTTGTCATACTGCTGCTTACCCTAAACCAGTTGATCTTGATACACATCGTACACTTCCAGATTTTTTTATTACTAGGGGTGGAGTATCACTAAGACCAGGCGATGGAATCATACATTCATGGCTTAATAGAATGTTGTTACCCGATACAGTTGGAACTGGAGGAGACAGTCACACAAGGTTTCCAATCGGTATAAGTTTCCCTGCGGGTTCTGGAATGGTTGCCTTTGCTGCAACCTTGGGTGTAATGCCATTAGAAATGCCAGAAAGCGTTTTAGTTAAATTTAAGGGAGATCTCCAACCAGGAATTACCATCAGAGATTTGGTACACGCAATACCTTACTTTGCTATAAAACAGGGTTTGCTGACTTTAGATAAGAAAACTAAAAAGAATATCTTCTCTGGTAGGTGTTTAGAAATTGAGGGCTTACCAAATTTAAAAATTGAACAAGCGTTCGAACTCTCTGATGCGTCTGCAGAAAGATCTGCATCAGGCTGCACCGTAAAATTAGATAAAGAACCGATAATAGAGTATTTAAAATCCAATATAACCTTACTAAGGTGGATGATTTCTGAAGGTTATCATGATCCAAAAACTTTAGAGCGAAGAGCAAGAGAAATGGAACAGTGGATTGAAACCCCACAGCTACTTGAAGCTGATTCAGATGCTGAATATGCTGCAATAATTGAAATAGACTTGAATGATATTACTGAACCTCTATTAGCTTGCCCAAATGACCCAGATGACATTAAACCTCTAAGTGATGTTGCTGGAGATAGAGTTGATGAAGGCTTTATAGGATCCTGTATGACAAATATAGGTCACTTCAGAGCGGCAGGAAAGCTTCTTGAAAAGTATGGAAAATCCAAGTCAAAGCTTTGGATAGTGCCACCTACAAGAATGGATGAACATCAGCTTACTTCTGAGGGTTATTATGAAATATTTGAAAACTCAGAAGCACAGGTAGAAATACCAGGCTGTTCATTGTGCATGGGCAATCAAGCGAGAACTGCAGATAATGCTACAGTTGTTTCAACCTCAACAAGAAATTTCCCTAATAGAATGGGAGATGGTGCAAATGTCTATTTAGCATCATCAGAGGTTACAGCCATATCATCATTACTTGGCAGAATCCCTACCATCAGCGAATATATTGAATATGCTGGCGACCTAAACTCTATGTCTCAAGAAATTTTTAGATATATGAACTTCAATGAAATTGAAGATTATCTAAAAAAAGTAAGAGAGATGGATATTTCCCATATAGACATAGAAGAAGTCAAAACTTAAATAATCTTGTCTGCTCTAGGTGATCAAGATATTGATCAGTTATATCGGTAGGATATTTGCCATCAAAAATTGATTTCTCAACCCCATCAAGGTTTGGGTTTAGTTCCATAACCGATGCAACCATGTCTTCAAGGCTTTGATAAACCAAGTGATCGCACCCCAAAAACTCTTTGATTTCTTCTTGGTTTCGTCCACTAGCAACTAACTCACTTCGAGCTGCCATATCAATACCATATACATTTGGAAATCTTACTTCAGCAGCAGCAGATGCTACAGAAACCATCTTTGCTCCAGCCGCATAACACATTTGCACGATTTCCTTCATCGTGGTTCCACGCACAATTGAATCATCTACTAATAAAACTTTCTTACCGTTAAATTCAGATTTTATTGGGTTTAGTTTTCTTCTGACTGAAGTCCTTCTCATTTTTTGATCTGGCATTATAAAAGTTCTACCAACATATCGGTTTTTTACAAACCCATAGGCAAGCTCCTTTTTTAAAACTTCTGCTACTTTTGTTCCGCTTGAAATTGAGCTCTCAGGAATTGGTATTACAACATCGATATCATCGAGTGGAATTTTTTGTTTTATCTTTTCTGCAAGTTTAAGTCCCATAGCTTGTCTGGCTTCATAAACATTAACCTCATCAATTACCGAATCTGGCCTTGCAAAGTAAACGTATTCAAACAAACACGGGGTCAAGCTAGTTTTTTCAGCGCAGATCCTTGAAAACAGATCCCCTTCAAATGTTATGAATATTGCTTCACCAGGCATAAGATCTCGTTCGATTTCATAGCCACTAGAGAAAAAAGCTGCACTTTCTGATGCGACCATATAATCTTTACCACCTTTTGAGTTAGATTTTGACCCCAAAATTAATGGTCTTATGCCAAGCTTATCTCTAAATGCCAGCAAACCATAATCGGTAATAACTGATATAACATTAGTGCTCCCTTCGCACCTATCATAGGTTTTTGCTACCGCATCAAAGAATAAATCTGGACTTGGGTCTCTCTCCCTAAAATTTGATATTTCATGCGCTAAAATATTTAAAAGAACTTCTGAGTCTGAATCGGTAGATATGTACCTCAAATCACTATGAAATAATTCTTTTGCTAATTCCTTGGTATTAGATAAGTTGCCATTATGAGCCAAAGCTATTCCATAGGGAGAGTTAACATACATTGGCTGGGCGTATTCTTTTGAATTTCCTCCAGCAGTGGGATACCTTACATGCCCGACACCATAGGTACCTTGCAATCTTTCAAAATGTTGTTGCCCAAATACCTCTTTTACAAGGCCTTTTGATTTTCTGGAATGAAGGTGGCCATTATCGCATACTGTCATACCGGCCGCATCTTGCCCCCTATGCTGAAGCATTATCAAGGCATCATAAAGTTCAGTAAAGCAATTTTCTTGTTGGACTATTCCTACTATCCCGCACATCAGTAAAGCATATAAACGAACGTATCAATAAAATACGAAAGCATTATATTAACGATAAAAGAATTTATTACCAATGAACTCTCATAAATTGTTGGATAAACTTGTAAGACAAAGAAAAGAAGAAGCATGTACCTTATAAAAGCTATGATTATGCCCATTAACATGCTAAATGCCCCCTCAATCTTGGGAACATATAAAGATGAAAAGAAATTAATTAATGGCAAACCTGCAAATGCAAACAATATTAATACCAGATTATAAATGTCATCTCCGTAATCAAAGCCTTCATCGCTAAAAAAATCATAGACCGCTTCAAGATTATTGATAATGATGTATACAAAGCATAAAAGTAATGAGAGAAACACTAACTCTTTAAGCACCCCATTCTTCTTTACCCTAAAAAATAACAATACAAAGCCTGTGCCTAATAAGATATCTAAAATGCTGAAGGTCATATTTTCCACTCGATAATTTCTAAACCTTCTACCTCAAATGCTAAGCTAAGGAATTCCTTAGCAAACTCTAGTTGGGATTTATCAATATAAGGCCCGATATATAAATTCTCTTTAAATATAAAAGTTAAGTACCCCTCATCAAATAGTGCTTCAGAAATATCAGCTAAATTAGTTTTGTCTGTATCCAATTTAACTGCTATAACCCAAGTTACTGGCGTTCCATCAAAATTTAGATTAATTGACTTAGATGATTCATAAAAATTCTGCTCATTAAATTTATTTTCTATTTCAGCTAGATCATTTTGGAATAATTCTATTTGTTTCCTGTAATCCTCTTCACTCATATTAACTTGGTCGGTTTGATAAAATTGGTAGATGTTATAACTTATAAAAATGACATAGATAAGTGTCAAAACAATTAAAAATCCTAATATATTTTTGATTGTTTCTCTCAAATCTACTCCAGAATAATTAAGGTTTTCTCTAAGAAATCTCTGATATTTGTTCTATCGACTATTTTGTCAACAAATCCCATCTCGAGCTGCTTTTCTGCAGTTTGAAAATCCTTAGGTAATTCCTCTTTTACAGTATCTTGGATTACTCTTTTGCCAGAAAAACCAATTCTTGCTTTGGGCTCTGCTATGACTAAATCACCCAACATAGCTAAACTAGCTGTCACCCCCCCATAACAAGGATCGACGAGAATTGATATAAATGGAAGGTTTGATTTTTTTAATTTCTTAACTGCTGCTGCAGTTTTTCCCATCTGAAATAAAGAGATCATTGATTCCTGCATCCTTGCTCCTCCGCTAGTTGAAAAACAGATGACAGGAAGCCTTTTATCTACAGCGTAGTTGATTGCATCTGCAAACCTCTTGCCAACAACTCCCCCCATAGAGCCTCCAAGAAAATCAAATTCAAAGATTGCTGATACTACAGGCTTGCCTTTAATTAAACCATAACCTATTGAAATGGCTTCATCAGATGCTGTTTTCTTTTTTGCCTCAGAAAACCTATCTTTATATTTCTTTGTATCTTTAAAATCCAATCGATCTTTGAATTCTTCATTCTTGTTAAGGCTAACATAGCTGCCTTCATCAAATGTAACTTCTACTCTTTGAGCAACATTAATTTTGAAGTGATGTGTACACTTTGAGCATACATATGAGCTTTTTTTCAATTCTGGTATATATAAAATTGAGCCACAACTATCACATGAACGCCATAAGCCCTCAGGAATTTTGCTTTCTTTGTCAGCAGGAGATTGAGAGAAATTTCTCTTAATATTGGGAATAAGATCTTTAATCCAATTCATAATATACCTAGTTCATCTTTTTTATATTCTATCTCATTATACTCAGGGCCAATAAAATATAAGCCATTTGGAGAAACAGTTTTTCCTGAATATTTTCTATTTTTTAATTTTATAATCTGCTCAAAGTCTCTTATGCCTATCTCTTTTTTTCCAACCCTAAGTAAAGTGCCAACAATAATTCTCATCATATTTAACATAAATGCATTGCCAGTTACTTTTATGATTATATATTTACCTTTTCTGCTGACCTCTGCTACGGTAATTTTTCTTATAGGTGAATGTGATTGGCACCCGGAGGCTCTAAATGATGAAAAATCTTTTTCTCCAATGAGTTTTTTTGCAGCTGAGTTCATTTTCTTATGATCAAGAGCATGGCTACACCATAAAGCCTTTTTTGAATTTATTGCTGGCTTTTCTAATGAATTTTGAATCAAGTAAACATAAGTTCTAGATATAGCATTAAATCTTGCATGCATTTCATTGCTCACTTTAAATATATTTTTTAAACAAATATCTTCAGGCAAGAACCTATTAGCCCCTTTAATCCAAGAATCAATTTTCCTTTTTGATTTTGTATCAAAATGAATTATTTGGTTTAATGCATGCACACCTGCATCAGTCCGGCCAGAACAGACCACTTTAATTTCTTCATTGCCTACTTTGCTTAGTGCATTCTCTAGCTCATATTGAATGGTTTTGTTCGTATTTTTTTGACATTGAAAACCATGATAATGAGATCCCAAATATTCAACTTGAGCAAAGTAACGATCCATCTATTTTAATTTTTTAACCAGGCTTAGAACCAATCTCTGTTGTTCTAATTTTAAGTTCTGTTTATTTAATTTGCTTAATATTCTTTTTGCTTTTGATTTTTCTCCCATATTTGTAAATGCAATTGCTAAATCAATTTTTTGTCGTATAGCATCAGAACTTATTTCATTTCCCGTTTCCGAATGCTTGAGTTCTATTTCAGTTCCTTTGGTGATTTCTATATCGGAATTAGATCTAGGCTTGGCTTTTTTAGAAAAAATTTGCTCAATTATTATGATGAATAATACTAAGATGATAGCCAAAATCCCGTACACATCCTGTTGTTTTAAACCCATAGTGCTTAAACAATTTTGAAAGTCATTTGAAAAACTTGAAGCATAATCCCAATTATTAGGATCTAGATATTTTGATAGATTTTGACACTGCTCGGATCTAAGTTCTTTTAACATCAAAACATTGTCCTTTGTCGAGAAGAACCTGATCCAAAATACATAAAGCTGCCATCGCCTCTAAAATTGGAGCAGCACGCAAACCAACGCATGGATCATGCCTTCCTTTAACCTGCAGATCAACCTCTTCATTATCTTGGTTTACAGTGGTTGTTTTTTGCGAAATGCTTGATGTTGGTTTAAGTGATACATAGAGATCAATTTCTTCCCCATTGGAAATACCGCCAAGAATCCCTCCAGAATTATTAGACAGAAAACCTGCTTTCACCATTAAGTCTCTATTATTTGAACCTCTCATACTTACAACAGCAGTACCAGCTCCAACTTCAACAGCCTTAACAGCATTAACGCTCATCATTGCTTTTGCTAGCTCTGCATCAAGTTTAGAGAATACTGGAGATCCTACTCCTGCCATTAGACCATTAATTCTTATCAATATTTTTGCCCCAACAGAGTCTTGTTCTTTTATGAGTTTATGAAAAAAAACCTCAAGATCTTCTGTCTTGCTATTGTCTACAAAATTAAAATCATTATTTGCTGAGTCGGATAAAGATACTTTATCAGCCCTAATATCTCCAATTTGCACAACGCCTGCTGAAATCTTAATTCCAAGAGTTGCTAAGATTTTTTTTGCTATAGCTCCACCCGCAACGCGCATAGCAGTTTCACGAGCGCTGGCTCTTCCACCACCACGATAATCTCGTATTCCATATTTTTGTTGATATGTATAATCGGCATGTCCAGGACGAAATTTATCCTTAATATTTTCATAGTCTTTGGATTTTTGATCTTTGTTTTTAATAATTAAGCCTATTGGTGTTCCAGTTGTTCTGCCTTCAAAGATCCCTGATAGAATTTCCACAGCATCATCTTCCTTTCTTTGTGTTACATAACGAGACTGTCCAGGTTTTCGTCTATCTAATTCATTTTGTATATCCTCAACACAAAGGGGTATATTTGGGGGGCACCCATCTATTATTGCTCCTAAAGCAAGGCCATGACTTTCCCCAAATGTTGTTAACTTAAAAATTGTTCCAAAAGTATTTCCAGACATATTATTTGTATATTTTCTTTAGAATATCGTAAATTTCAATGCTATCTAAATTAGAAAGAGAATAAGCTTCAGATAAATAATCTTTATCTAGACCAGTATTTCTTAAGCTACCTTTAAATTTTTCTTTTAAAAAAGGTTTTGATTCATTCCTTCTCTCTTTGTGTCCTAAGGGATAAATTACTTCCTCTTCGAAAACATCACCATTTTTAAGTGTTACAGTCACTTTATTTGGGATAGCTCGTTCGTCAAGATTGTAGTATCTCTTTGTATAGATTTTATCCTCTGATGTTGAAGTTAAATTTCTTAGTCTATCAATTCTTATATCCGATGCAGCTTTATCAGTATATGAATCAGCATCTAAAGATCCATTAAGCAAGCACCATGCTACTATGTATTCTATACAATGATCTCGATCGGCATAGTTTGTGAGTGGTCCTTGCTTTGAGATGATTCTCATGCCAGGTTCTTGTGTAGTAATTTCGATATTTGCAATCTCAGCATAGTTTACTTTTGCATGTAATTTAATAGCAGCTTCAGCTGCTGTTTGCGCATGAAATTCTGCTGGAAAGCTTACTTTATATAGAATGTTATCCATTACATAAGAATCTAATTGACGGTCCAATAGCAGTGGATTATCTCCCATCAATACATCATTAAAGCCCCATTGTTTCGCAGAAATAGCAGACGGATAATTTTCATCACTAACTTCAGCGATGAATGCAAGCTTCACTCCTCTTGCACTTGCATCGCCAGCAGCCCAACTTTTTCTTGCTCCAGTGTTTGGAAAATGACGATAAGTTCTTAGGCTTTGCCCATCAACAAATGCATTGCTGATTACAGAGCTCATTTGCTCAGGATTATGGCCCATCATTTTTGAAGCAACTGCAGCAGACGCTATCTTTACAAGCACAACATGGTCCAATCCCTCTCTATTGAAACTATTTTCTATAGCTAGAGCTCCTTGAATTTCATGGGCAATTACCATGAAATTTAGTATCTCTTTAAATGTAAATGCTACGCCTCTCTTATTATGCAAATAATCAGCCACAGCCAATATAGCTCCGAGGTTATCTGATGGATGACCCCACTCCTTGGCTAGCCATGTATCATTAAAATCTAGCCATCTTATTAAAGAACCGTTTAAAAAAGTTGCATCGACTGCATTTGTTTTAATTTCAGTTCCAATAACCCTTACTCCTCCAGATGAATCTGCTATGTAAGGAAGGGAACAAAAGTTTTTTACCTTGTCATGTTCCAGCGCCAGAAATGCACATGCCAAACTATCGAAAAAGCATATTCTTGCTTCTTGCAATGTGCTTTCATTTGCATCAAATTTTTGTGCATAATCTGTTATTTTTTGGATTATAGAATCAAAATTAGACATTACCTTGATTCAATATCAAGCCACTCTCTGTCTTCTGGACCTATATAGTCTGCACTTGGTCTAATAATTCTATTATTAGTCCTCTGCTCAAATACATGGGCGGACCAGCCCGCAATTCTGGCAATTGCAAAAAGTGGAGTGAATAATTTTGTAGGTATGCCCAGATAATGGTAAGCAGGCGCATGAAAAAAATCAGTATTTGGGAATAGTTTTTTTGATTCCCACATGTATGACTCCATGATTAACGCAATTTCATGAAGATATTTGTCTTTGTGGTCCATGCTTAATTGTGCTGAAAATTCTTTAATAATATCGCTTCTAGGATCTTTAATAGAATACACTGCATGACCAAATCCCATTATCTTTTCTTTTTTTGCAAGCTTATCTTCCACATACGAAATCGCTTTTTCAACACTGCCAATTTCTTCAAGCATTTTCATGGCTTCTTCATTAGCTCCGCCATGCAAGGGGCCTCTAAGACTTCCAGTGGCTGCTGTTAAACATGAATAAATATCTGACATTGTTGAGGCGCAAACTCTGCCTGTAAAAGTTGATGCATTAAATTCGTGTTCTGCATATAGCGTTAAGGAAACATCTAAGGTTTTCTTGTGTAGCTCTGGAACATCATCTTGGTGCAGCATTCTTAAAAAATGTCCTGCGAGGCTTTTCTCATTAGAGTCTGTTGATGCTCTTTTATTAAAGTGTGAGAAGTTATACCAATAAACAATAGCAGAAGTAACCAATCCTAATAATCTTTTGCTGATTTCAAGCTGTTGGTCAAAATCTTCTTCTGGCTCAATGACACCCATATAAGAAATAATTGTTCTTACAACTTCCATTGGATGAGCATTCCTTGGAATTGATTCCAAAACTGAAACTAAGCTGCTGGGTAGATTTCGCTGATTATAAAGATCGTTTTCGAATTGATCTAGTTCACTTTTATTCGGAAGTCTTCCCAAAAGTAAAAGAAACGCAACTTCTTCAAAAGAAGCATTTTTTGCAAGATCTTCGATACTATAACCTAAGTATCTTAGGCTGCCCTCTTGTTCTACTGTAGACAGTGATGTTTGGCCAGCGCTTTGTCCTCTTAAACCTGCTCCTTGTAATTTTTTCATTCTTTTATTTCGTAAAAGTTAATGCCTCTTTTAATGATCTCTCTCCCTTGTGACTTTCTCCAGCGATTTGTATCTCTCAAACTATAGACACAACCACAATACTCTTGCTTGTAGAATTTTTCGCGTTTAGAAATTTCAAGCATTCTAGAAGACCCTCCCTGCTTCCTCCAGTTAAAGTCCCAGAATTGAACATCATTATAGCGATTTGCTGCTTTTATTCCAGAGGTATTGATTTGACTTAAATCTTTCCATCTGGAAATTCCAAGTGTTGTAGCGAAAACTTCGTAATTATTTTCATGGGCATATAGTGCAGATTTTTCAAATCTCATATCAAAACAGACAGTACACCTTTGACCTCTCTCTGGTTCATCTTCTAATCCCCTAACCCGATCAAACCAATTATCTTTATCATAATCGGCATCAACAAAATTAAACCCTAACTTTTCAGCAAATCTAATATTTTCATCTTTTCTAATTAAGTACTCTTCTTCAGGATGAATGTTTGGATTATAAAAATATATAGTTGTCTGTATGCCTGATTCTGCAACAGCTTCCATAATTTCGCCAGCACAGGGTGCGCAGCAACTATGTAAAAGCAGCTTTTTGCTTTTATTGGGCATTTCTAGTTTAGGCCTTTTATATTCTGAAAGAGAAAAGTTATTCATTTAGTAAAAATTGTTTTAAGTCTTTATAGCTTGTAAATGAAATTATATCAGGATTAGCTTTAAGTATTTCTTTTGGAGCGAATATGAATGCACCATCAGATTCTCTAATCATTTGGATATCATTGTATGAGTCTCCAATACAAAAACACTCAAAATTCATAGATTTAAAAGCTTTAACAACATTCCTTTTAGGCTCTTCTTGTCTCTTTTTAAATCCTACTATTTCATCATTCTCAATAATTAAATGATGGCAAAGTAGTAATGGATTTCCCAATTTTTGAATAACCGCTCCGGATAGCTCATAAAAGGTATCAGAGACAATAACTGTTTGATAGAAATTTTTAATAGATTGCAAAAAAGATGCTGCACCCTCAAATGGTTCAATTTCATTTAGAATCTTTTTAATATCTGAAAACTTAATTTTCTTTTGTTTTAAGACATTCATTCTATGAATCATTAAGTCATCAAATTCTGGAAAATCTCTGGTAGTAGCAAGAAGCTCATCTATAGAAAATTCTTTGGCAATCTCCTGCCAAATTTCAGGCGCTAATGTACCTTCAAGATCGGAGCAAAGTATTTTCATGAGTTATTAATGCCGTATGGTACATGACCTGTTGAAACATGACTAGTTGCTTCAGCACAATTTTCAGAGAGATCATCAAAAAATATATCTGCTGAAAATCCTTTTAAAAATTTTCCTTTAGGGAGACCACCAAGGAAGAATGTTTCATCAATTCTAATTTTTTCCTTTCTTAAAGTTTTTATAACTCTTTTATGTGCTGGTGCCGCACGAGCAGTAACAAGAGCAATTCGTATAGGACAATTATCTATAGGGAAGTGTGACTGAATGATATTTAATTTCTTAAGAAATCCATTGAATGGTCCAGGCGAAATAGGATCTTCTGAACTACCTTCCTCAAGTAAATATTTTTTTAAGCCTTTATTTTTATAGGTAACTTCAGATTCATCTGAAAAAATCACCGCATCAGCATCAAAAGCTATTCTTAACTCTTTTCTTTCAGATAGGCTGACTTTATTTGTAAAGATGTGTGCTGCAGCAATATTTGTATCTATTGCTCTTTTAACATCCTCTACATCTGCTGATAAAAATAAATCTATATCCAAAGCATCTACATAAGGAAATGGACTTTCTCCTCCAGAAAAAACTGCCCTAGTAATATCTAATTTATATTTTTCTATTGAATTAAATATTCGAAGACCTGTATCAGAGCTATTGCGTGATAGCAGAATGACTTCAACGATCTTAGAGTCTTTTGAATTCATTTTTAGTAATTTTTCAACCAATGGAAAGGCAACTCCTTTTTCGAGAGTATTCTTTTCGTGTTTCTTTTGAAATTTGGCATATTTTTCTATGCCTTTATTTTTAAAGACTTGATGACTTTCATTCATATCGAATAAAGCCCTTGAACTTATTCCTATCTTAAGAATTGCCATAATATTTGAAAAATATATAAATAACTGTATATAATTACAGTATATGATAAACCTAACTAATCAACAGATCAAAGTCTTTGAAGTAATTAAAGACCATGTATCAACAAATGGTTTTCCACCAACAAGGGCAGAAATAGCACAAATACTAAATTTCAAATCAGTTAATGCTGCAGAATCACATATTAAAGCTCTAGTAAAAAAAGGCGCCATAGAAAAAGTCCCTGGTTCTTCAAGAGGAATTAGGCTGGTAGAAGAAACTGCTGGAATTCCATTAATTGGAAAAGTTGCTGCAGGCACACCTATTACTGCAGTAGAGAATGTTGAAAAAACCATACCTATCAATCCATTAAATAAGATGGTTGACTTCTTTTTGAGAGTCGAAGGCAATAGCATGATTGATGCAGGCATCCTTCAAGATGATTTGGTGGGAATCAAACAATCAAAGGTTGCAGAAAATGGTCAAATTGTTGTGGCAAGGATTGGGGAAGATGTGACCTTAAAAAGATTTTACAAAGATAACGACAAGGTCAGATTGGTAGCAGAGAATTCTAGCTATGATGACATTTTAGTCGGAGAAAATGATTTTTTTGCAATTGAAGGTCTAGCTGTAGGAATAATAAGAGAAACAATTAACTAGTGCACAACTCTATTATCGTTGTCTTTCTTGAAAAAGGTTTCAATTAAATCCTCATCAAAAGATTCCATATCTATATCAGCGTTTAAAGTTTCAATTCCCGCTTTTATCATTTCTTTTGCTACATCAAATTCCATGCCGTTTAGCAATGATTTAACATCCTTGGAAAATTCTATTTTTACCAAAGGAGAATCTTTTACATCAGATCTTCGTAAAACAACTACACCGTCTGAGATTTCGACCAATTCAAGATATTTAGACATAAGTTAATTATTGGGTTCTTTTTTAAAATAATAAAGAGTAATGCCTCAATCTCTCTGCTTTTCTTTCCAAGAATTATTTTCATTAACAAAAAAGTATTTCTTCTTCTTATTATTTTTCTCTGCAGAGAGATAATGCGTATTGCTTTTCTTATTGTATCTAACAATCAATGGATCTCCCTCAGGATCATGTGTCAAAGCTCCAGCAAAAAATTCTTGGTGCTTCTCTGGAAGCAAATTTAGTACAGACTTAACTTCTTCTGCTGAAGGAGCTCTTGTTTCTCTGTTTTTTGGGAATTGAGATGCAGCTAGAAATAGTCCTTTCATGCTATCTCTGAGAAGATAAAAGTCATCACATTTTTGACACTTAAGATGCTCTAGTTTGATTGGATCCATAAAGACTGGCTTTAAAACTCCATTCTTTAATAGCTGGCGAGTTGCGTTACAAGCTTCACTTTGACATGCAAAGTATTTTCCAAACCTTCCAAGCTTTAGTTCCATTTTTGCATCGCATTTATGGCAATCAATAAATTCCTCATCTTCATTTTTTGGCTTGATGAATTCTCCAATTTTCAATTTAGTTCCAACACATATTGGAGAGTTTGAACAAATATCTAATTTTCTTGTCTCATCAATAATAAATCCATCCATTGATGAATTGCATATGCTGCATTTTTCTTTTTTGAATATGCTCTCAGCTTCTTTATCGTCTGTATCTGAAAAGAGGTCTA
Source organism: Gammaproteobacteria bacterium (assembly GCA_038133485.1). GTDB lineage: Bacteria > Pseudomonadota > Gammaproteobacteria > Magnimaribacterales > TMED112 > TMED112. Next base: position 31,454 of record JAYPTH010000010.1, read on the forward strand.
CTGAAAGTAGAGATTTTGTGCTCTTGCATTGGTTTTCTTCATCAGTGTAGCCTTCACATCCTAAGAATTGTCCTGACTGGTTAGTTCTCAATTGCATTCTTCTGTCACTTTCACATGCATCACAATTTACTTCAGTATCTATTGGTGGATTCCTTTCCATACTCTCATCTGCATTTACTTTTGCATTTTGAAATTCTGCATAAAAATCAGATAAGATATCCCGCCATTCTTTTTTGCCTTCAGCAATTTCATCTAAATTTTGTTCCATTCCGGCAGTGAAACCGTAGTCCATAATCTTTGTGAATGATTGCTCTAATCTATTGGAAACTAAATTAGCAATTTTAGTAGCATATAGGCGCTTAGATTCACTATTTACATACCCCCTATCTTGGATGTTAGTGATGATCTCTTGATATGTTGATGGTCTGCCTATTCCTCTTTTCTCTAACTCTTTTACTAGACTTGCCTCTGAATATCTTGAAGGAGGTTTTGTAAAATGTTGTGACTTCTCAGCCGTTTGAATTGGAATAGATACATCTTCCTTCAAATCAGTCAGATCATAATCAACATAACCTGAGTTCTTACCGGGAGGCATGATTTTGTAGAAGCCATCAAAGCTGATTGAGCTAACTGAAGTGTCGAAAATACATTCGTCTGCTTTTGCTGTTAAGCTGTTTACAACTATCTCTGGTTGAGGCATTTGCGATGCTACAAACCTCTCCCATATCAATTTATATAGTTTTTTATGATCATCACTTAAACCTATATCTTTGGATTCTAAATTAACATCTGTTGGCCTTATAGCTTCATGAGCCTCCTGTGAGTTGCTTGCTTTAGACGAGAAATTTCTTGGGGTGCTATAGGTTTCACCAAACTGATCCAATAAAAATTGCTTGCAGTTGTTTTGTGATAATGCGCTTAGATTTGGAGAATCAGTTCTCATGTAAGATATATATCCTCCTGTATAAAGGTCTTGAGCTACTTTCATTGTCTTAGAGAGGCTGAAACCCAAGAAAGAGCTTGCTGTTTGTTGAAGAGTTGAAGTTATGAATGGGGGCTTAACAGGGATTTTACGTTTAGAGGTTTCATTTTTCAGGATAGTTAATTCGCTGCTGATCAATTTTTGAATTAATTCATTAGCTATGCCTTCATTATCTAAATTTAAATCAGATTTTTTAGTATTAAGCTTAAATGTAATCTTTCTATCATTATGTTTGACTACTATTTCAATTTCCCAATACTCTTTAGGATTAAATGATTTAATTTCTTTTTCTCTTTCGACAACTAATTTAACTGCAACAGACTGGACTCTGCCTGCAGAAAGTTTCCCATAACTGCCTATCTTTTGCCATAAAATAGCCGATAAATCATATCCAACAATTCTGTCTAGTATTCTTCTTGTTTTTTGAGCATTGATTAAACCATCATCTAGGTCACCTGGATCAGCAAATGCTTTTTCAATTGCAGGCTTTGTGATTTCGTTAAACCTAACTCTCTTGTAATGGTGCTTTTTACCAAGCAATTCCTTAAGGTGCCAAGCTATTGCCTCTCCTTCTCTATCTAAATCAGTTGCTAAAAATATATTTTCTACCTTCTTAGCAGAGGATTTTAGATCTTTTACTACCTTCTCTTTTTGAGGATCAATCTCATAACTTACATCCCAATTATCAAGATTGATTGCTTTAGAACCTTTTGGCAAACGTCGTACATGACCAACACTTGATTTGACAATGTAATCAGAACCAAGATATTTATTAATTGTTTTTGCTTTTGAAGGAGACTCTACTATTACTAATGTTTTACTTGCCATGCTGTACGATTCTTTTAATCAAACTTGGGCCCTCATATATAAATCCAGTGTAGATTTGAACTAAATCTGCGCCAAGGTCAATTTTTTTGTTATAAGAATCTACATCAAAAACACCACCAACTGCAACAATAATTTTTTTAGGGTCTAATTTTTCTTTGAACAAAGATAAAACTTTATTGGATTTGTCACCTATCAATTTACCTGATATTCCTCCTGCTAAATATCCTACTTTCGCAGCATTTTTTATTTCTTGATCTACTGAGGTATTTGAAACAATTACTCCATCAATTGTTGACTTATTTACCAATTCAATAAGCTGATAATATGTTTCATTTTCTTCATCAGGTGATAATTTAATGAAGATTTTTGGGTTGTTGTTAAATTTTGATCTTTCTGATTCTATGGCAGCAATTAGATCTTTAAAATACTCTGGTGAGTGCATATTTCTAAGCTGAGGGGTATTTGGAGAAGATATATTGATAGTTATGTAATCTGCAATTGAGCCCACATATTCAAGACAAACCAAATAATCATTTATTAAGTTTGCAAAACTTGTTGATTTATTTGGGCCAATATTGATCCCCAATGCTCCTTTTCTGCTTAATTTTTGTAACCTGGAGGCCATTTTTTCTATACCCTTGTTATTAAACCCAAGGCTATTAACTAACGCTTCGTGGGACTCAACTCTATGGATTCTTGGTTTAGGGTTGCCGGGCTGTGCTTTTGGCGTAACTGTTCCAACTTCTACAAAACCAAAACCCATATCTTCAAGTTCAGAAACTAGTTGACCATTTTTATCAAATCCTGCAGCAATTCCAAGCCTATTTCCAACCTTTAGACCTTTGATATTTAAGGCACTAAAAGAATTAAATCTGTGAAATCTTGAGAATAATTTCAGATATATGTGTGAAAGGTTGTGAACAAATTCCGGTGGAAAGAAAAAAAGAATTGTTCTAATCAGTTTATAAATCTTTATATTCCTTAAGAAGAGAAAGAAGATCAGATGAAGTTTCTGGGTGCTTGAGACCAAGCTCAATATTTGCTTTTAAGTAGCCTATTTTGCTTCCACAATCATACCTTTTCCCTTCAAATTCAATGCCAATAAAATTAGCAATCTGTTTTTCTATTGCATCTGTGATCTGAATTTCTCCATTTTTGCCTGGGGCATTGTTATCGATACTATTAAAGATTGATTGATTAAAAATATAACGTCCTACTACTGCAAGATCAGATGGAGCATCTGCAATATCAGGCTTCTCTACTATTCCATCAAGATCATACACATTGTCATTTTTATTGCTAAAGGAGATGACGCCAAATTTTGATATATCTTTCTCAGGAATTTTTTCTAAGGCGACAGCTTGCTTGCCTGTTTTTATAACTTCATTTAAAAGTTGTTGAGTAACATTTGTAGAATCATTTATTAGCAAATCATCTGCCAGCATGACTGCAAAAAACTCATCTTTTTCAATTAAGTGTTGAGCACAATTAATTGCGTGGCCTAATCCTTTAGGTTCATCTTGTCTGACAAAAGTAAATTTTGAATCTTTGCCCCCAATTTTTGAAATTAATTCCAATAAATCATTTTTGCCATCTTTTAATAGTCTTTCTTTTAAATCAATATTTTCATCAAAATGATCTTCAATAGCTCGTTTAGCATGATGTGTTACGAAAATAAACTCATTAATGCCGGCTTCCAGAGCCTCCTCAACAGCATATTGAATAATGGGTTTATCAATAATTGGCAACATCTCTTTTGGTGTTGCTTTGGTTGCAGGCAGGAATCTAGTTCCAAAACCTGCTACTGGAAATACTGCTTTATCAATTTTCATAGTTGGGTGATTATACAGAAAGACTCAAATATCATCTAATTTTCTAGCTCTTTAGATAAGCTCCAATTTAGCTTAGTTCTACAAATCTTATAGAAGTCATAGCCTTTTGGGTGAACAAGCTTAAATGTGTTTTGCCCTTTTTCCACAGCAAACGAAAGATTTTTCTCATCAAGGCTTATTTCTTGATTGCCATCTAAAATTACTAAAGATTTTAATTTAGAAGGAATTTTTGTTATTTGAATATCTATTTTCTTTTCACTTGAAATAATTAAAGGTCGCGCGGAAAGTGATAGTGGGTTCAGAGGTGTCACAACAAAACCTTTTATTTCTGGCGATAAAATAGGTCCTCCCGCTGAAAGAGAGTAAGCAGTAGATCCTGTTGCGGTTGAAATTATTAAGCCATCTGACCGTTTTCGATATATCAGTGAATCGTCAACTCTTACTTCAAAATCCATTAACTTATAACTTTTTTCGGTATGAAGCACCACTTCATTGAATGCTTGATATGTCTTCCCTGCATAATGACAAACAATTGAATCTTTTAGCTCAATTTCACTTTCACCATTTAATATTTTGGTTAGATTATCCTCTAGATTTGTTGGCTCCAAATCAGCCATAAAACCCACTCTGCCAAGATTTATTCCAAGAAAATGAGCGTTTAAGTAGCTAAATTTTTTAGCGGCTGAAAGCATAGAACCATCCCCGCCAATGACAAGCACTAAATCAAAATCATCGCGATCAAGGCCTATATTTTCATCGTAGAGAAAAAAGTCATAACCTTTTTTTGATAAAATATTTTTGACCTCGTATAAAATAGGTTCTGATTTATCTTGGTGGAATGAAACCACAAGTATTTTGCTAAATTTAATCATTGGAAAATAAGCTACTTAAATTAAATAACTATTTAACTAATAGTAATATTATCACTTTTTTGACAGGTGCTGGTTTAAGCACTGCATGCGGCCTACCAGATTTTCGCTCAGATAATTTTGGGTTTTGGAAACAAAATAAACCTGTTCATTTCAATGACTTTATTTCATCAAAAGAATCAAGACTAAAATCCTGGAGCAACAATGTTGCCATTAGAGCTTCTATTAAAAACAAAAGGCCTACAAACATGCATGGATTTATCAATCAAGTATTAAAGAAAAATAAAAACAATACTCACATAACTCAGAATATTGATGGATTGCATAATGATCCAAGCCTTTCTGCACAAATTGTCGAGCTACATGGATCGGTCTTCGGTGCCGCATGTCTTAGTTGTGGTAAAAGTTATGATCCAGCAGTATTTTTCACTGACATAGTAAAAAAAACTGAAGATGCCATGTGTACTGAATGTAATGAAGGGTATGTGAAGACTTCAACTATTTCGTTTGGCCAGAATTTAGAGACAGACTCTAGAGAAAAAGCAAGCCTAGCATCAAAAATGTGTGATCTCTTTATATGTCTAGGATCATCTCTACAAGTCTCTCCGGCAAATAATTTCCCACAAAATGCAAAAAAAAATAATGCTAAATTAATAATTATAAATAGAGACCCTACTCCGCTTGATGTAATTGCGGACTTGGTCATCTATGATGAACTAGAAAAGATATATGAAAAAATTACCTGATTCGCTTAATGAGTTGTTACGAACTTATGAAAGATTGAGGGATCCAGTGACTGGATGCCCCTGGGATAGAGTGCAAAATTTTAAATCAATTGCTGATTGCACTATTGAAGAGGCATATGAAGTTGTTGATGCCATTGAAAGAGAGGATTTTTCTGATCTTAAATCTGAGTTAGGCGACTTACTTTTTCAAATCATTTTTCATGCTGGCATGGCAGAAGAGAAAAAGAAATTTAATTTACAAGATGTTGTAGAAGAAATAAATTCCAAACTTGTAAGAAGACATCCTCACATATTTGGTGATGCAAATGCTGAGACAGCAGAAGAGAGCTTGATGTTATGGGAAAAAATCAAAACTAAGGAAAGAGGTGAAAAAAAACTTACTTCCTTATTAGATGATGTGCCAAAAAACCTTCCATCACTGGCAAGAGCAAGAAAATTGCAGAAAAGAGCTAGCACTGTAGGCTTTGACTGGAAAGACGATAAAAAAGTACTTTTAAAGCTAGAAGAAGAAATTGAGGAACTAAAGCATGAAGTGAAAAAACAAGATAAAGCAAATATGAAAGATGAAATTGGAGATATTTTTTTTACTTTAGTTAACCTTTGTAGACATCTTGGTTTTAATGCGGAGGATATAGTCAAACAATCTAACAATAAGTTTGAATTACGATTTAAGAAAATGGAACAGATAGTATTGAGAAAAAATGATAAATTAGAGGACTTAACATTAGATGAGCTTGAAGAGCTCTGGGAAATTGCAAAAAATGAGACCAATTAAAGGCATAATCACATTCTTGCTTATCTTGCTTAACTCAATTTGGGTAATACTTACGGTAACTCCACTTGGTCTTTTAAGACTGGTCCCGTTCAAGCCCCTTCAGATAGGAATCCTAAAACTTAATGAGAAACTAGCTGAACTTTGGTTGCAAATAAATAAAGTAATTCAAGATGTAATGCATGGTGCAAATTATAGATGCAGTGGTGTAGAGAAATTAAAGAAAGACATATGGCAATTCACTACAATTAATCACTTAAGTTGGGCAGATATTTTCCTATTCCTTTATTTCACTAACTTCAAAACAGGGGTGCCTAGAATTTTTATGAAATCACAACTGTGGTGGCTCCCCTTAACTTGGACAGCAAATCTAGGGTTAGCTATGCCGTTTGTTGTAAGACGGTCTAAGGAAGCAATCCTAGCTAATCCTGAATTAATAAAGACAGATAAAGAAGCTACTAAGAGAGCTTGCAAAATATATGAACTTTATCCAACCAATGTTGCTGGTTTTATTGAAGGCACAAGAATTGATAGAGCAAAATATGAAAATTCAAATAGTAGATTTAAGAATTTAATGCCGCCCAAAATTGGTGGAATGGGTTATACCCTTGAAGTTATGCCTTACATTGATCATTTAACTGATATTACTCTGGTTTATAAATCAGAAAAAAGAAGCTTTTGGGCATTTCTTTGCGGCGATCTCAAAGAAGCCAGTGTAACAATCAATACCTACAAAATTCCTGAAGAACTAAGAGGCAAAGATTATACCGATAATGATGAGCTTAGGAGTAGATTGAAGGACTTTCTTGAAGAGATTTGGGAAAAAAAAGATTTAATTATAGAAAACGAGAAGAAGAAATATGGCATTAATTCGGTTTTCTAATTTTTTACTCTTATTTTTGCTGATTGCTTGCTCCAATGAAGAGGAAAAAATTGATTATGAACTAGAGTTTGAATCTATTCTTAATACTTTTGAAGACTCATCGATTTTAAAATTAAATACTAGTGAATATATCAATAATGAGCTGCTAGACAGCTTTATCAATAAGCTAGATCCTCAAAAAATACATTTTCTGGAAAACGATATTGCTCTTTTTAATGAGGCAATCATATCGAGAGACAATCTGTTCAAAAACCTTAATAGTGTCGTAGACATTTTTTACCAGAGGTATGAAGAATCACTTAAAAGCAGGAGAGCTTTGTTAAGAAGCCATGATTTTAAATTCGACTTAGATGAATCAATTAATCTGACTGATAGGGAAGTTTTTTTTAAAACCAATGATGAAAAAGATAATTTTCTTAGAAAATTAGTAAAGAATGAAATCCTCGTACAGCTTCTTGATGAAAAAAATCAATTTGAAATAGTCAAAGAACTTAGAATAAATTATCAAGATAGGCTTTCATCTCTTTCAAAGGTTAGAAGTGAAGATAAATTTGGCATTCTAGCAAATAACTTTTTATCACTTATCGACCCGCATGCTTCATATTTTTCTGCCCGGGATTTAGAGAACTGGAACTTAAGAATGAATCTTTCCTTTGAAGGCATCGGGGCAATTTTAGGTTATGAGAATGAGGTTGCAAAAATAGAAGAGCTTATGCCTGGAGGCCCAGCTATTAATTCGAAAAAAATTAGCGTGGGTGATAAAGTTCTCAAAGTCGGACAAGGCTCAACGGGAAGTATGATAAATGTGCGTGGTTGGAGGCTTGATGATATTGTTGAAAAAATTAGAGGTAAAGAAGGAACAATTGTCAGACTAGAAATTGAAAATCAGGATGGCAAAGAAATAATTGAGCTTACTAGAGGTAAGGTTGTTTTGGAAGAAAGTGATGCTTCTTCTGAAATCATAACTCGAGATGACACAAAAATTGGTTATATAAATCTGCCCTCTTTTTACAGTGATTCAGAATGTATGAGATTAAGCATGTATTCTTGCAAAAGTGCGGCTAATGATGTTCAAAAGATTCTTAGAGATTTTAAAATAAAAGGGGTTGAGGGTCTTGTTTTTGATTTAAGAAATAATGGTGGTGGCTTCTTGCATGAAGCTGACTACCTAACAAGACTCTTTATAGATTCAGGCCCAACAGTTCAAATTAAAGATTCAAATGATAATGTAAATGTTTACACCACCTGGAAAAGCAATAGAACATGGAATAAGCCGGTAGTTATTTTGGTTAACAAATTTTCTGCCTCAGCATCTGAGATTTTTGCTGGCGCCTTGCAAGATTACAATAGAGCGGTAATTGTTGGGCAAGAAACTTTTGGCAAAGGTAGTGTGCAAAGGTTTGAAGAAACAGCTAATGGGCAAATTAAATTTACCGATTCTTTATATTATAGAGTTTCCGGCAAGCCAACTCAGATATATGGCGTGACCCCCAATCTTTTAATTCCAAATTTAATTAATGATGAGGATTATGGAGAGAGCAGATATCAAAATGCTATAAAACCATCTTCTATAGAATCAACTTTATTTTTTATTAATGAGAATCTAGTTGATGAGGAATTAATTGAGCTACATGCCTCAAACTTATCAGAATCAAAATATTTCACTCTTTTAAATAAAATTAAAGAAAAGGAAAGTGAAACTAATTTAAGCTTAAATTACGACAAAAGAGTTGCACTTAGAGAAAGAAATAGAGCCGACACATTGAAACTTATTAATTTAAGACGTGAGCTTTCAGACCAAGAGCTATTCAATTCTTATGAAGAATATACAGACTATGAAGAAGATGAAGGCTTCTCTTTAGATGCAGAAATCAATCATTCTATCACTGTCTTAATGGAGCTTTTGGAAACTTAATAATGAGAATAATTACATTCAATATTAACGGTTTAAGAGCCAGACCACATCAACTAGAAAAATTAAAAGCGAAGTACGATCCTGACATCATAGCCATTCAGGAGATTAAAGTCAGTGATGAGGATTTTCCAGAAAACATCCCAAAAGAACTGGGATACAATTTTTACAATTATGGTCAAAAAGGATTCCATGGAGTTGCTATCTTCTCAAAGCAAGAATCGATATCAGTAACTAAGGGTCTTAATGGTGGTGAAGATGAAGCTCAGAAAAGGTATATTCAGTGCGACTATAAAACTAATCAGGGAATTATTTCTATATGTAATTCATACTTTCCTCAAGGAGAAAATAGAAAACACCCAGATAAATTTCCCTATAAAGAGAGATACTACAACCGCATTACCAAACATATAAGTTCAATTCAAAATAACCTAGTTCTTACTGGAGATTTCAATATTGCCCCTAAAAGAGAGGATATTGGTATGAATGATGATGGAATTAAAAGGTGGTTACGTGAAGGACACACAGCTTTTTTACCTGAAGAAATTGAATGGTATAAAATGCTAACTGATCTCAATCTTCATGATTTTTGGCGAGAAAGGAATCCCGATTCTACGAAATGCTCTTGGTTTGATTATAGATCAAGAGGTTTTGATCAGGACCCAAAACGTGGATTGCGAATAGATCATTTTTTAGTTTCAAAAGAACTTGAAGCAGTTTATGTTGGTTCTGATATCGACCATGAACTCAGGGCCATGGAGAAACCTTCCGATCATTGTCCAGTGGTTTTAGACCTTAATTTAGAAATTATTTCTTAGAAGATTTTGTGTTTGCCTCTTAAGATCTCGAAAAACATAATGTAATCACTTAAAAGACTAAAAAATGGGTAAGTGAATGTTGCTGGTTTATTTTTTTCAATGAAAAAATGACTAACCCACGCAAAACCGTAACCAGACAATAGAGCATACAAAAAGTACATAGGGTTTAAAGTAAGAGCTAATTGAATAAAAAAATATATAGATAGGCCTGTGCCAATAAAATGAAATAATTTTGTATGTTTATCTTCGTGCTCACTTAGATAATAAGGATAAAACTCTTTTAAATTTTTATATTTTTTCACACTAAAATTATAGCTATTAGATCGATTTATCTCAATTAGTCGATGGTTGTGCTAATTGTAATATTTTGATGTATATTCTAGTATTGAAGGTCAAAAATTGGAGAAAAAATGAAGTCTTACAGATATTTACTACACTTGTTAATCATATTTTTTATGATCTTGGCAAACCCAATAAATGCTGATGATCATAAGAATGCACCCATAGTACAACCAGGTGCCCCGGGGAAGCCATCAAGCTATCTAGATGCCGAAACTGCTGTGGCAATAGCAAACACTTCTTATACAGCCGCAGATGTAGAGTTTCTTAAAGGAATGATAGTTCACCATAATCAGGCATTAGTAATGTCAGAACTTGCTCCAGAAAGAACAAATAATCAATCAATTATTGACCTAGCTGGTCGTATAGAAGTTTCTCAAGATGATGAGATATCTTTTATGAATGACTGGCTTTTCGCCAGAGGTGAAGACGCAGAAGAAAATGAGAAACATCACATGGGTATGCATGTAAAAATGGTGGGTATGGCAACTCCTCAACAACTAGATAACCTTCGTGATGCAAATGGCAAAGCTTTTGATAGGTTGTTTTTAAACCTTATGATCAATCACCATGATGGTGCCATTAAAATGGTTAATGAGCTTAGAAAACAATCGGGTTCTGCTTACGATCCTGTCTTGAATGAATTTGTCACCGATCTATTTAATGACCAGGGTGTTGAGATAGAGCGAATGAATAGATTATTGGTAGGCTTATCTGATGATCCTCGATCTGGGTTGAAGGGTGGTTTAAAAATTGCAGAAGAAGCAATTCTCAACCTTGATTTGATTGCCTCACTAGATAAGCCGGTAGGGTTTTACGATCCAAACAATCCTGCATTGAGAGGGTCTGAGAGTGAGAGCGACAAGAAAGATGAAGATGAAGAAGAAGTTTCATTAGAAGAAAAATCTAGAAAGTTAAGATCGCCAATGTTTAGTTTCTCTAATACAGATATGGCATTCAGTAATAATCTGTTAGTTGCAGGCAGCTACCATGGTTTTAATATGTATGAGCTTGATAAAAACGGGGTGCCAAACTTAATAACCTCTGTTGTTTGTCCGGGTGGTCAGGGTGATGTTTCAATTGTTGGTGATTTGTTAATCATGTCGGTAGAAGAAACCAGAGGTAGATTAGATTGTGGACTTGAAGGAGTTGGTTCAGAAGCTAGTTTTGATAGATTTAGAGGTATAAGAATATTTAACATTGCCGACCGCAGGAATCCAATTCAAGTTGGAGCAGTACAGACATGCAGGGGCTCTCATACGCATTCGGTAGTGGCTGGTCCAACCGAAGATGGCAAAATTATTGTTTACAACTCAGGCACTGGAAGAATTAGAGATCAAAAAGAAATGGAAAGTTGCATTGATTCTCCAGGCGATACCAGAACTGCATTATTTAGGATTGATGTTATAGAAATTCCAATAGCTAACCCAGGTGCATCTAAAATTGTTTCAAGTCCTGCTGTGTTTGCTGATGAAGAAACCGGTCAGTTAGCTGGGCTGTGGCGTGGTGGCGACCATGGAGACCCCTATGAAACACAGAACACCAGAATTACAAATCAGTGTCATGATATTACAGTTTTTCCAACAAAAAATATTGCAGCGGGCGCCTGTTCTGGTAATGGTATCCTGTTTGATATTACTGACCCTTATAACCCTAAAAGACTGGATGTTGTCACAGATATAGGTTTTGCTTACTGGCACTCAGCTACCTTTAATAATGATGGCAGTAAAGTAGTCTTTACTGATGAGTGGGGTGGTGGCGGAAGACCAAGATGTCGAGCATGGGATCCTTTAAATTGGGGTGCTAATGCAATTTATGACATTGTTGACAATAAACTAGAATTTAAGAGTCACTACAAAATGCCTGCACCTCAATTAGAATCAGAAAATTGTGTTGCACATAATGGATCTATTGTGCCTATTCCAGGTAGAGATATATTTGCTCAAGCTTGGTATCAAGGCGGAATATCGCTGATGGATTTTACCGATTCAAGCAATCCAGTAGAAATAGCATATTTTGATAGAGGGCCTGTGCTCGAAGATGAGCTTGTAACAGGTGGATATTGGTCTGTTTATTTTTACGAGGGGACTTTGTATGGAACAGAAATTGCTAGAGGTTTAGATGTGTTTAAGCTTCTTCCTAGTGAATTTTTAACTAGCGAGGAAATTAATGCTGCAGCTAATGCATTTCCAGCAGCTGGACCAAAAAGATTATTTAACCCTCAACAGCAAATTCCAATGACATGGCCAGGTTCAATGTCTGGCTCGTCACCTTGATTAGCAACTTAACTGATCATCTATATAGTCTAGGCAGATTTCTGCTTGGGCTATATTTTTTGTTACCAGGTTTAGCAAAAATATTTTTCTTCCAAGAAAATTTAGATATTGTGACTCTGCGTGAAGTTCCTTTGCCAATCTTTTCTCTGGTGCTTGTTGCAATTAGCCAAGTTGTTTTTGGTACTTATCTGATGGTTGGGAAATTTGTCTCTTTAAGTGCCTTAGTATTGGCGGCTGTTACTCTTTTGATTAATCTTTATATTCATGATTTTTGGAATATGGCTGGAGAAGCTAATCAGGATCATGAAACCCAAAACTTTGTAAAGAATCTCGCAATCTTAGCTGGGTTACTTGTTTTATCAAAAAGAGTTTAACTATTCCCACTCTATTGTAGCTGGTGGCTTCGAGGTGATGTCATATACAACTCTGCTAATGCCATCAATCTCATTAACTATTCGTGTTGATACATGCTCGATAAATTCGTAAGGCAAGTTAGTTGCTTTGGCAGTCATAAAGTCAGTAGTATTTACTGACCTTAAACCAATAACATCAGCATAAATACGATTATCTCCCACTACCCCAACTGACTTAATGGGCATATAAAATGCATATGCCTGACTGGCAGAGTAATATAGATCGTAATTCTTTAATTCAGATAAAAAAATATGATCGGCTTCTCTAAGTCGCTCTAGCCTATCTTTATTTACTTCACCTATAACTCTAATACCCAAACCCGGGCCAGGGAACGGGTGCCTTTCAACAATCTCATTTGGCAAGCCTAGCTCTTTGCCAATTTTTCTGACTTCATCTTTAAATAACATTCTAAAAGGTTCCAATAGTTTCAGATTCATCCTTTCCGGTAAGCCGCCGACATTATGGTGAGATTTAATTACTTTGGCTTTTGATTTTGAATTTCCTGCAGATTCAATAACATCTGGATAAATTGTGCCTTGTGCAAGCCAAGCTATACCATCGAGCTTCTTGCTTTCCTCTTCAAAAACCTCAATAAAGGTGTTGCCAATTATTTTTCTTTTGGTTTCTGGATCTGTTACTCCTACTAATTTTCCGAGAAATAGCTCTTGTGCATTCACCAGATTGACTTCCAAACCTATTTTTTTTCTTAAATTAGCAATTACATTTTTTGCTTCGTCTTTTCTCAACAAACCATGATCAACCATTACACAGGTAAGGTTTTTTCCAATAATTTTATATAAAACTGCAGCTAGAACGGTTGAATCAACTCCACCACTTAAAGCAAGCAATACTCTTTCATTGCCAACACTTTCTTTTACATCATTATCTATCTGATGAAGAATATCTGCTGCGTCCCAATTAGGTTCTACATTACAACTCTTTAAAAAATTATTGATAATCTGAGTGCCGTACTGAGTGTGTGTAACTTCTGGGTGAAACTGTAAACCATAATAATTTTTTACCTGATTATGAAAAGCAGCAATTGGAGAATTATCAGATGATGCTATAACTTCGTAATCTTCAGGCAATGAGACAACCTTATCGCCATGAGACATCCATACACTGATATTGTTATCTAAGTTAGCAAAGATTGAGGATTTACTTTCTATCTTAATCTGTGCATGACCAAACTCTTTCTTGCCTTCGTTGACAATCTGCCCTCCTTCTTGGAATGCCAACACTTGCATGCCATAGCAGACTCCTAATATAGGCTTGCCTGAATTCAAGATCTTAGGATTAATATTTGGGTTACCCTCAATGTTTGATGACTCTGGGCCTCCCGACAGTATAAAGCCTTCAACATCCTTAATATCTGGAATTTCATCCCAAGGACAAACCTCAGAGTAAATTTTTAATTCTCTTAATCTACGTGCTATTAATTGTGTGTATTGAGATCCGAAATCTACAACTAAGATTTTTTGCATTAGTCAGCTCGGTAATTAGGTGCTTCTTTGGTGATGCTTACATCATGAACATGACTTTCTTTTACTCCTGATGCAGTAATTTTTTGAAATTGTATATTTGCTTTCAGATCTTCAATAGTTTTTGAACCTGTATATCCCATGCCTTGTCTCAATCCGCCTTCCATTTGAAAAATGACATCTTTTAACCATCCCCTAAATGGCACACGGCCTTCGATACCTTCAGGTACCATCTTATCTGTATCAATATCTTCGCCTTGCATATATCGGTTAGCATCTGTTCTTTTAGCCATAGCGCCCATAGAACCCATACCTCTGTAAGTTTTAAAGCTTCTTCCTTGGTAAAGCTCAACTTCTCCTGGAGCTTCTTCTGTGCCAGCAAAGGCACTTCCCAGCATGACTGAATTTGCGCCAGCACCCAATGCTTTAACAATATCGCCTGAAAACCTAATGCCGCCATCAGATATCACCGGCACATCCTTAGCAACCGACGCTACATTCATTACCGCTGTTAATTGTGGCACCCCTACCCCAGCAATGATTCGTGTTGTGCATATGGATCCAGGACCCACACCAACCTTTATAGCATCAGCACCATTGTCAATAAGAAGTTTTGCCCCATCTGCAGTGGCAACATTACCTGCCACTACATCAACCTTAGGGAAAGATTTTTTTAGGTATGACAGCACATCAATGACACCCTTGGAGTCGCCATGAGCACTATCAATTACTAGCACATCTACTCCGGCGCCAATTAGTTGCTCTGATCTTTTTTCTAGATCAGAACCAACGCCTAAAGCTGCACCAACAATCAATCTGCCTTCGTTATCTCTTGAAGCTAATGGATAATCAATTGCTTTCTCAATGTCTTTCATTGTTATCAAGCCAACAAGCTTGTCTGATCCATCAAGCACTAAGACCTTCTCTATTCTGTGCTTATACATCAATGATTTAACTATTTCTTGATCTTCTCCTTCTTTAACAGTTATGAGATTTTCCCGTTTTGTCATTATGGTAGCTACTGTCTGGTCCATATCTCTCGCATACCTAAAATCTCTACCCGTAACTATGCCTTTCAAAGCATCATCATCCACCACTGGCATACCAGAAATATTTAATTCTGAGGTGAGTTGTATCAAATCTCCAATGGTGTTAGTTGATTTTATGGTGATAGGATCCCTGACTATACCACTTTCAAATTTCTTAACTCTGCGAACTTCTTCTGCTTGCTCTTCAGGCGAGTTATTTTTATGAATAATGCCAATGCCACCTAAGGCTGCAAGGCCAATAGCCATCTTTGATTCAGTCACTGTATCCATCGCAGCAGAGCAAAATGGAAGATTTAGGCTTAAGTTACGTGTAAGTTTAGTTTGAAGATTGACGTCTTTAGGCAGGACATCTGAATGCCTTGGTATCACCAATACATCATCGAAGGTAAGAGCTTCTTGTAGAACCTTTTCCATAATATAGTATATAACATCACTTGAGGTGTTTCCAATATGGATGGCTTGTATCTATTACATTTAATGCTTTTCAGCTTGCTAGGAGCTTCATTATCTAGCTGGATGATTTATGAGTTTGATAATCATGGTCGTAGTTATGCCAGTACTTATGAAAGATTCTTCGCAAGATCTAAGTGTGACCATTGTCATGCTGAGATAAAGCTCATACATCTTTTTCCCGTCTTCTCATATATTTATTTAGCAGGCAAAACATCATGCTGCCAACAGAAGTTATCAGGAAAATACCTATCATTTGAATTACTTGGAACTTTGTTTTTTATATTTGGTTTTACTGCGGGCTACATAGATCTTTCATTTTTAGGTTTACTTGTAGTTTTCACTATTTTTGTTGATGAAAGATACAAAGAGATTCCCTTATGGACAAATGCTGCCATTTTATTCTGGGTGATTTTTTTTGGGACAGAAATGCTCATAATAAATTTACTCCCAGCATTAGCCTTGGTTCTAATTCTTGTTCTTATTTACTTATTTTTTCTAAAAGTTAGGAATATTGAGGGTATTGGTTTTGCAGATATTATTTTGCTTTTCTCACTTGCACTATATCTTGGTTTTCCTAATTATCTGTATCTACTTACAATTGCTTCAGCATCTTTGCTTTTAAGAATTATTCTGACTAAAAAGTATGCTGAGCAGCATGCTTTTGGTTCATGGATAATGGGTGTATTTGCTTTATTTATCTTATTCCAAGAATTTTATGGGTCTGCAAGCTTAAATTCCACTTAGGATTTGCCATACAAAACTCCATAGATAAATTTAGATTTTCAAGATAGCTACTTGAATCCATAGGTTGGATGAAAAAATTATCAAAAGCAAAACTCTCAAATTGATTTGGGCTAAAAGGTGTTTGTGGATAGATGAATTTTAATTCTTGACCACTAATTTGAACTATTTCTGTATTTGGTTTAGGGCTTACACATATCCAATCAATCCCTGATGGAGCTTCTAGGGTGCCATTGGTCTCAATAGCAATATAAATACCATGATTTTTAAAATAGTTGACCAGAGTTTGATCAAGTTGCAAAAGGGGCTCCCCACCTGTCATAACAACATTTATTTGCTCTGCAGGTGAAATCCAAAGAGATTGGACTTTTTCTAGCAAAGACTCTTTGGAATACTTGCCACCATTGATGCCATCTATTCCGTTGAAGTCGGTATCGCAAAAGTTACATATCGCTTTAGCTCTATGTTTTTCTTTTCCGCTCCATAGATTGCAGCCAGAAAAACGTATAAAAACAGCATCCATTCCTGTATTTTTTCCTTCCCCTTGCTGAGTAAAATATATTTCTTTAATTCGGTACGACATCTAAATTATGGGGTCTTTGATATTGTTTTTCTTAAAAGCACTTGCCCTTTCCAAGCAAGCGCTACACTTTAAGCAAGGTTCTGATCTGCCCTCATAGCAAGTCCATGCCTCGCTGTAATCAAGCTCCATAGCTAAGCCCTCAGATACAATCTCGGCTTTAGAAAAATCCTGAAATGGTGCTTCAAAAATAATTTCATGGTAATCGCATATTTTTAAAACATCACCAAGCTTGCTTATAAATTCTGGTCGGCAGTCTGGATAAATTTCATGATCCCCTGCATGTGCTGCGTACCACAAATGTGTAGCTTGATCCCTTATAGCCATGGAGGCAGCAATAGAAATCATAATCATATTTCTGTTAGGCACCACTGTTAGTTTCATTTTTTCCTTATCGTAGTTTCCTTCTGGAATCTCAGAATTACCAACTAATGCAGAGCCTGACAAAAGATCGGATAATGGAAGATCAATCACTTCATGCGTTATAGAAAGTCTTTTGCAATTTGCACGAGCATAATCAATTTCTTTTTTATGTTTTTGTCCGTAATTGAAAGTTATGGCAGATACATCATCAAATTCTCTTAGCGCTTTATTTAATAACGTAAATGAATCAAGACCGCCAGAATAGACAACTAATACCTTACTCATTTAGATTAAGTCGGTCTTAGAAGCGCATATAAAATCATTGGCATGTAGACCATTAATTTTATGAGTCCACCAATAAACTTCTACCTTGCCCCATTCAAGAACAATCTTTGGATGATGATTCTCTTCCTCAGCTAGATCTGCTACTTTTAATGAAAACTTAATTGCTTCTTGATAGTTACCAAATTTGAAAGATTTAAATAATTGGTTGATATTGCTCTCAACTATCACCTCCCAACCATCAAGCTCTTTCATATATTCCACCATTTCTTCATCAGTAACTTGCGGCGCACCTATCTGGCATGCCTCACATTTATTTTCTGATAACTTCATTAGAAATAGGGTTTGATAAGATTTTTAGGGTCCAGTAAACTTTCCAGCTCTTTTCTCTCAATCGTAGTCATTTCCTCAGCGACATCTATGATAGCTCTTTTCTCTGCATAAGCTTTTTTTGCTATCTCTGCAGACTTTTTATAGCCAATGATTGGATTTAATGCAGTTACCAATATTGGGTTTCTATTTAAATTTTCAGAAGTGCTTTTATCATTTACTTTAAATGACTTGATGCATTTTGTAGCAAGTAATGACACAGCATTACCCATTAGATTGATGCTTTTTAACAAGTTATAAGCTATCACTGGCAGCATTACATTTAATTGAAAATTGCCACTTTGAACACCTAGTGAGATAGTAACGTCATTTCCAACCACATCAGCACAAGCCATTGAAACAGCTTCCGGAATTACTGGATTTACTTTGCCGGGCATTATGCTGCTTCCAGGCTGAAGTGCCTCAAGCTCAATATCTGATAAGCCAGTTAAAGGTCCACTATTCATCCATCTTAAATCATTGCATATTTTCATTACTACCAAGGAAAGGTTTTTGACTGCACTGGATAATTCAGCAGAATTATCTTGAGAGCTGAGGCCTTGGAAAAAATTTGAAGCTGGTTTTACTTTAAAGCCTGTAAGTTTTTCAACGCTACTACAAAAGTTTTTTGGAAAATCTTTATGTGAATTTACGCCTGTCCCAATTGCTGTTCCACCTTGAGGCAGCTC
>JAYPTH010000011.1:0-19034 GCA_038133485.1 Gammaproteobacteria bacterium
AAAGCGCCATACCATTCAAGATATTTAGGGGCTTTTTGTTCTGCTCCTTGCTCAATATAGTCAAAATCCAATACAAGGTTTAAGGCAGCTATAGCTACGACAGCTAAAGAAAACAGAATTCCAAATGTTCCATTCGAGTGAATAAAGCCAATACTTGCACCAAAGAAAGACATAATAATATTAACTAAATAGGTGATAAAAATACCAAATGTTGCAGCAAATAACATTAATCTAAAGTTTTCATCAGGCTTAATTATTCCCGTTTTATAAGCAAATAAAAGAGAAAAAAGAGTTCCAAATGTAAGTGTAACTGCTTGCATGGTTATGCCGCCAAATTGAGCTTCATACATAGCAGATATGCCCCCTAGGGCAAAACCTTTGGCAATAGCATAAGCTGGAGCTGTATAGCCAGCCCACGTTTTCTTAAATATGGTTATCATGGCAAAGATAAACCCAATGATCATTCCACCCCACACAAATCCTGTAATTGCTGTTGCTCCATAAGAGAAATATTGGCTCCATGTGTAAGAAGCTGTAAGCAAAACTAACAGAAGGCTTATACCTACCTTATTAACAGTGCCCTGAAGAGTCATTTGATCAATCTGACCTTCAATTACAGTTTCTGAAAAAGTTTTATTTGAAAACATTGGATTTCCAGATCTACCAAATGTTTGTAATGCTTGTTTAGAATTCATATCAATATTATATATACGCTATTTTTAGTTTAAACTACGTTTGTGGTTAATTTTGATGATTTAAGGGCCAGTTATCAAAGAATATCTAAGTATTTAGTCAAAACTTCTATTCTTTCCTCTGAAAAGCTTAACTCAGAATATGATGCTCAAATCTTTCTTAAAAATGAGGTGGAGCAATTAACAGGCTCATTTAAGATTAGAGGGGCATTATCAGCTCTTAGTAAACTAAATGAAGAGGGCATAAAAGGTGTGGTAGCATTCTCATCAGGCAATCATGCACAGGGTGTATCCAAGGCAGCTCAAATTTTTGATATGCATGCTGTGATCGTCATGCCTGAAGATGCACCAAAAAATAAAATAGAAAAAACAAAAGCCAATGGAGCAGAAGTAGTTCTCTACAAGAGACATATTGAAAGCAGAGAGCAACTAGCTGAATCAATTTCTAAAGAAAGAGATTATCCGCTCGTGAAACCTTTTGATAATCCCTATATTATTGCTGGTCAAGGTTCTTTTGGTATAGAAGCTTGCGAATACTTTATAGAACAAGCTTTATCACCAGATATTGTGCTCTCATGTACATCTGGTGGCGGACTAGTGGCAGGAACAAGCATTGCATTTAAACACTACTTCCCTAATTGTGAAATTTATCCCGTTGAACCGCAAAGTTGTAACGATACACAAATCTCACTTCAAACCAAAACTAGAACTAGATTAAAAAATCATTCACCAACGATCTGTGATGCTCTAGAAGTTGAAATTCCAGGTGAAATTACTTTTCCCATTAACCTTAAAAATTGTAAAGCTGGATTAGCTGTATCAGATGAAGAGGTTTGTTCAGCAATGAAGTATTTATATGAAGAATTTCAAATTAAAGCTGAACCCAGTGGCTGTGTTAGCTTAGCAGCAGTTTTATCTAAGAAGATTGAAGTTCAGAAGAAAACAGTTTTAGTTACCATCTCAGGCGGCAATGTCGATGAGGACGCTTTTTTTAAATATATTAAGTAATCAATAATAAAAGATACACAAAACCTCCTATAGACAAAACAATAACAAGCAACATTCCAAGAGAGTAGGAAAGTTGCAGAGCTTTATCAGAAACTTTTTTATTCATTAAACATCGATAATTGCATTATTGACTCTTTTGCGTTGTTTTTAGTGAAATCTGAAATCAAAATATTCTTTGAATTTAGATATTTTTTTAAGATATTTCCAGTGCCATGGATCAAAATCACCTCTTTTGCTTGAGATTTATTTATTGCAGAAATTAAACCATTCCAATCAGCATGGTCAGATATTTGGAAACCAATATCGTATTCTTTTATCGAGTTTATAGTCCAGCCACTACAAAATCCGGTTTTATACATTCCTAGATCTTTTAAGAGTTTTGATTTTTTTGCTCCTGGAGGCATTATGATCAACCCATTAGTCATGTTTTTATTCGGGTTAATACGTAAAGTATTCAAGTTAGAGACTCCATGTTTAGAATAAATTTTATTGATACTTCTAATATTATCGTGTGCGTATATCTTAATTTTATAATATGAATTAAGTGCATTTATAACTCTTTGGGATTTGCCAAGTGAATAAGCAAATAGTACAGACAGACGATTATTTCTTTTATTTATTAGATGCCAATCATAAATTTTATTTATTTCTTCTTTAAAGTTAGGCCAAATATATCGCGGATTTGCAAAAGTTGCCTCTGAAATAAAAGTATCGCATTTCACATGCGAAAAGGGGTTACAAGTGAAATCAGATTCAATCTTATAGTCACCTGATACAACAGTAACTTTATTATCTACGGTAACTTTAACTTGTGCTGATCCAAGAATATGACCAGCAGAATGAAGTGATATCTTTGCTTTGCCGAGAGAATATTCCTGATCATAATCTAGAGCTTTAATTTGAATATCTTGTCCAATTCTCAATCTCATAATGTCTTTAGTAGGGTGTGTACAGATATAATTTGACATCCCAGCACGTGCATGATCAGCATGAGCATGAGTAATTATTGCATTAGAACAGGGTTTAATTGGATCTATATAAAAGTTACCAGCTTCACAGTACAGCCCGGTGTCTGTTTGTTTGATCATTTAGTCACAAAATTAATGAACTTGTTCGCTTTTCTAAAAATGTCATCCTTACGGGCTTTGTCTATTTTATTTAAAGCATTAACCATTAATGAAAGTCGATGGTTTTGTAAAAAAAAGGTTTTATTATCGTGAATAAATTTCCAATACAAACCATCAACGACATCACACCACTCACCTTTTTTAAAATTTGACATTCTTAGCATATAACTAGAACCGCAGATATATGGTTTGGTAGAAAATATTCCGCCATCAGCATATGTTCCCATTCCATAAATATTTGGCACCATCACCCAATCAGATGAATCAACAAACATTTCCATAAACCATTGATAAATTTCTTTTGGATCAATGCGACACAAATTCATAACATTGGAGAGAATCATCAATCTATTTATATGATGGGTATAGCCAAATTTATTTGCCCCTGAAATTGCATCATCAATTGGAGGAATACCAGTAGATCCATCATACCAGCACGGCTTCATTTTTTTGTCATGATTCCAAAAATTGGAAGATTCCATTTGTGCTGAGAAATTTTGATAAATGCCACGTATAAATTCTCGCCAACCAATGATCTGTCTTATAAAGCCCTCTAAACTATTAATTGGAATATCATTGTCTGCTGCAAAATTCATGGTTAAATTAATAATTTCTTTAGGCGTAATGATCCCTAAATTAAGTGAAGAGCTTAAAGCACTATGTAGTAAAAAATGATTACCTTCATAAATAGCATCTTCATATCGGCCAAAATCATGAAATTTATGTTCAAGAAAGAATTCAAACCATTTTTTAGCGGATTTATTATTGTATGGAAAAGTTAAATCGATTGATCCTGGATGATCGAAAAATGTTTTCTCAACAAACAGAGACACATCTTTATAATGCTTACTGGGTTTAATTACATAATCTTTTGGAAGTGTGTAATCTTTTGGAATTTTCTTTCTATTCTCCTCGTCATATGTCCATTTACCACCTTCAGGATTATTGCCTTTAAGCAAAAGATTTAAATCTTTTCTTCTTTTTTTATAGTAATTACCATGCAGAACTGTTGATTTATGAGCAACAAATTGACTAAATGACTCTCTGGTATCAAGAAACATTGGTGTTTCTAGAAATCTTAGTTCTATATTGTTTTGACCACATGTTTTGATTAGATTATGCTCAAAAGTCTTATCTTCTATTTCAAAGCACTCTATAACTTCGATATTTTTTTCTTTAATTGTGGAAAGTAACTTTGATAAATAGGGTGTCTCGAATTCATCGGTACAGTCTTTGTATATAACATTAAAATTCGCTGTTAATAGTTCATCCCTATATTCACGCATAGCACAAAAGAAAAGGGCGATTTTAGATTTATGATGCTTAACATATGTGCAAAGACCATGATCTTCACACATAAAAACAATTGTTTTTTTATCGAGAGCAATAAAGGTTGTAGGAAATAATTGATTTCCTAAAACAACACGTAATTTGTTCAATTTTTGTAAACTTTGCCTTCCTTCATGACAAAGATTACATCTTTCATAACACTTATATCATCAAGTGGGTTGCCTTTAACAGCGACGATATCAGCAATCTTACCAACTTCTAATGAACCTAATTTATCTGAAATACCTAATAATTTGGCAGTTTCCATGGTGGCAGCTTTTAAAGCTGTCATTTCTGGCATGCCATACTGCTTCATATAAACAAATTCCTTCCAATTGGTCCCATGAGGCTGTACGCCTGCATCAGTACCAAAGGCAATTTTTACACCCTTTTTGTACGCCTTACCAAATGTTGAACCTATTTGAGGTCCTACTGCAGCTGCTTTAGGTCTTACTACTTCAGGAAAATAATTATCAATTTCTGACTTTTCAGCAACAAATTCTCCAGCTGAAATGGTTGGAACATAGTAAGTGCCATTTGCTATCATCAATTCCATTGCTTCATCATCCATATAAGTTCCGTGTTCTATGGAATCAACACCTGCTTTGATAGCTCTTTTCATTCCTTGAGCACCATGGGCATGTACAGCAACCCAAAAACCATAATCTTTAGCAGCAGTTACAACAGCATCCACTTCATCTTGAGTAAATTGGGGATTGTCACCAGATTTGGCTAAACTCAATACACCGCCTGTAACAGTAATTTTTATACCATCAGCACCATCTTTATATCTTTGCCTTACAGCTGCATAAACTTCATAGGGACCATTAACAACGCCGCTTTCTGGTTCAGGATAAATATAATCACCCTGAGCTTTTCCATTGGTGTGATCTGCATGACCACCCGTAGTTGCAAGACTTTTGCCAGATGTAAAAATACGGGGTCCATTCGCGTAACCAATATTAATAGCATCTCTTAATGAGATTGCGGTCATACCGGCATCTCCTACTTGTCTGACTGTAGTAAATCCAGCCATAAGAGTTGTGTAGGCATCTTTTACAGCCATAATTGCTTCCATTTCATTTTCAACTTTAGTTGGTCTTTCTGCTTTGGATTGGTATTCACCACCTAAGTGAACATGCATATCCATTAACCCAGGAAGGACTGTGTAGTCTCTTAAGTCATAATAATCATACCCATTAGGGCTGATATAACCATTGGCAATTTGCTTTATTTTTCCATCATCACCAACAATAATGGAAGCATTTTTCTTAGCGGTGTCACTGACTCCATCAATATAGATTGATGTATGAATTAAGGTTTCTGCATTTAAAAAACCAAAGAATATAAATATAGATAGTATTTTTTTCATAATTGATTATAAGTTCCATATAATTAAACCATGTTACTAAGGGTGGTGCAGTTTTTTTTGTTAATTTTTTTAATTAGCTGTTCAACTAATGAAAATACACAGCTAAATTCAACAACTATTGAGGATTCATATTTTTTTCAAAAAGATACTTATAATATGTCACTTTATAAATGTGAAAAACCCCAACTAGATGTAGGCAACTTACGTGTTTCAGAAACTTTTCAAGAATTATTGTACACATCTACCATATCGCCATCTACGTTAGATATTGAAGGCTGTGCAACTGAAGACCTGATAATAAATGAGTTAACACCAGCTATAGAAGTTAGCTTTGATCAAGCATTTTTAATTGATATTAGTTACTGCAAAACTACAAAAGATGAATTTGATTTAAATAAAGATTTTACTAATTTCTTAACTATTAGCGCTGATTTAGATCAATCACCATGGCATGGGGTTTCAAATGTTGAGGATAACAACTTTGTTTGGATAAATGTTTTTGATGATTATGAGCACAGAGAAAATTTACTCTTGCAGTGGAGTAATTCAAATGAATCTGGCATCATTGCAAAAGAATTTAAAGCACTCGGAAAGTGCTCAGTACCTGAGCTTTACTATTTCCCTTGAGTTAAATAACTTCTATAATTACGTCTTCGCGACTGTGGTGTTAATGGCTAGCACAAAAGCCTTCCAAGCTTTTGGTACGGGTTCGAATCCCGTCAGTCGCTCCACTTTAGCTGTTAGCTCTAAGCAATAAGACAAAAACTATAGCTCCTAAAAATAGAATTGCGATAATGGAGTTAATAATAAATTTTTTTCTATTTTCGTTCATTTACCAAAGTGTAAAATAAGTCTTAATTAGATAAAGAATTTTTTAGTATGTTTGCAAGTCTATTATTAAAGCTCATCGCACTAATAACCTTAAAAAATAGCATTCCTAAGCAAAGAAAATACTTAGGTTTCTTTATTGTTATTTTATTTTATGTAAATTTAATTTTGCTTGTTAGTTATTTTTCACTTCAAAATATATTTGGAGCAGATATATTTGAAGCAATAGTCTTTCACATTGTTTTTGGTATTAAGGGTACAGGAATTGATGAATATATTGCCCCTTCATTGCTATTCATAATTTTCATTATCTTAATAGCTGCACTTTTTAAACCCTTTCTAGTTTATTTGAGCAATGATAATGACAAAAACTCAATTCCCTTATTGGGTTTTAGTTTATTAGTTTTAAGTATTGCTTTTAATCCAATAATAAGGGACTTCTACCGATTTATAACTATTTCTAGCGAAAGCACTGACACAAACTACTTTTATGATCAAAAACTAACTTTTTCTAGCGAAACTAAGAATGTAATATTTTTATACTTAGAACAATTTGAAAGAACCTACTTAGATAAGAACTTATTTCCTGATTTAACACCCAATCTAAGCACTTTAGAGGGTAAGGGTTTAAGCTTCACCAACATTGCCTCACCAAAAGCAACCAATTGGACTATCGCAGGGTTATCTGCTACTCAATGTGGCATTCCGCTGTTTACTCCAGTAGCTAGTGGTAGCTCAATGTCAGGCGTAGATGAATTTTTGCCATCAGCTAATTGTATCGGAGATATATTAAGTAATTTAGATTATTCATTACATTTTATTGGTGGAGCAGATTTAGATTTTGGCGGTAAGGGTAAATTTTTTAAATCACATGGCTTTAATGAAATTGAGGGCTGGTATGAATTAAAACCACAAATTACAGATCCCACTTACCGATCTCCCTGGGGAGTTTATGATGATGAATTGCTTGACTTAACCTATATTAAAATTAAGAGTTATCATGATCAAGGGTCACCTTATGGCATGTTTGCATTAACACTCGATACGCACCACCCAAATGGTTATTTATCGGCATCCTGTCAGAATAAGTTATATAAAGATGGTTCTAACGCTATTTTAAATGCTGTCCACTGTGCCGACTTTTTAGCTGGCCAGTTTATAAATAAATTACTTAACTCCCCAATAATGGATAACACAACTCTGGTAGTGCTATCAGATCATTATGCGCGAATTAACACTGCTACAGAAACATTGAATAAGGGAAATCGAAAGAATTTATTTTTAATATTTGATAAAAATATACAACCTACCTTAATAAATAAAACAGGAAATATGTTTGATATAGGCCCTACTGTAATGGGATTATTAGGTACTGATATGAAGGGCTTGGGTTTAGGTAGAAACTTATTCTTTGAAGACAGTTTACAAAAATTAGATATTGATGAGATTATAAATTTAAATAAAAGAAAAATTCTTAATTTATGGTCCTTTCCACAAATAGACGACGGATTTGCTATTAATCTTATTGATAGGCGGCTTGAATTCGGTGCTAGATATTCAAAGTTCCCAGCTATATTGGTTTTTGATAATAATCGTGTAGAACAAATTATCTATGATTTTTACTATTCAGTACCATTGCCTAGAAAGATAGTTGATTTAAATTGGACCGGTGCCGGTAATGAAGATCTTAACAAAAATTATATCTGGATAGATGAATGCGATAAGATCACATCACACCTAGATTTGCCAGATATTAATGAGTTATTCTGCATTAATATAGTCGATAAAAAAAACAACAAATCAATTGTCTTGCCAGCTTCAGATAAAAAAATAAATAAAACTTATATAGAAAAATATTTTAATTAAATAGTTTCTTTTATTAATCCAGCATAATTGTTATTGGGATTATTTACTGCAGTAGAAACTTTATAAGATGATGCTGTCTTATGCATATATGTTTCCAAATCTTTCTTACCTGTAAACCACTTATCTAAATTCCATTCTGTAAGCATTACTGGTTGTCTATGGTGGATATGGCTAATTGACTTATCTGCTTCTGTTGTAACTATTAAACAACCATTGTCATTGTATAAACCAGCAAAATATTTTGCTTCACTGTAAATGTAATAAGGGATTTTGGAAGTATTTTCTTTTTGCCATTCATACCAACCAGAAAATGGAATAATACATCTTTGAGCCTGTTTAAATGATGGTTTGGAGTCCATGGTCTCTGCACGGCAATTAATGAGATTCATATCAGGTTTCCAGGGTGGCGAAAATGCCCATTTTTTTAACTGGCCATCACAATTAATTGTTTTAATGGGAACTTCATGTGAAGGTGTTATATTAAAATTATCTTTGAAACCCAATTCGAATGGATCACCTGTTATAACAAATCTTCCGCACATAATCGAATTATAGTGATTTCATAAAAAAGGGCGCTAGTTGCGCCCTAATCGAGTGAGGATGTCGATTACTATTTAAGACTAAATTAATGTGAAATAGTTCAATCTTTTTCAATATGAATTGTTCTGGTTGGGTATGCAAAATCTGAACCATTATTTTTAACGATTCTCATTATTTCTAAAATAAGTTCTTCCCGTGCTATACAAAAATCATGCCATTGTGTAGATTTTGTAAAACAGTTAACAAGAACATCGATGCTTGAGTCGTTAAAATCAGTTACTCTAATAGTTGATCTAACTTCATCAGAATTTACAAGATTGTCATTATTTTGAATATATTTCTCAATATCTTTTCGGATTGCCATTATCGTTTCTGGTGTTGTTTGATATAAAAGACCTACATGAAATCTTATTCTTCTAAATGGCATCTCTGAGAAATTAATAATTTCCGAATCACTTAATACTGAATTAGGTACATAAATAGGGGCTTTATCAAATCTCCTTATTAGAGTAGAGCGAAAATCGATCTTTTCTACTTCACCTTCAGCTACGCCCTCTATATTGATCCAGTCTCCCTGTTTAAAACGTTTTTCACCTATTATTAGCAATCCACCAATTAAGTTTTTAAAGAAGTTTTGGGCCCCTAAGGCAAGCGCTACAGAAAATAAACCTAAACCAGCTATTATAGAAGCTGCATCCACACCCCAGAGCTCTAATACACTTACAACACCTATTAAGTAAGCAATGAATTTTAAAGTTCTAAATATCCAATTTCTAAGAGTTGGTGTTAAAAACTCATATTGCTCAGCGATGATGTTTTTTATTGGATCTAGCGAATTAGCAATTGACCAAAAAATAGTAATGTAAAAATAACTTAAAACGAACAATTCAGCGTAAGAAGAAAGATCTTCATTTAATGGTAAAGCATTAACTAGAGCATAAAAACCGATCCCTAAGGGAATTAATGTTAATGGTTTTTTTAATGAGTCTGCTAATGCATCATCATGTTCTGATTCTGTTAGATGTGTTGCTTTTTTTATGATCCCAAAAATGGCTGTTCTAGCGATCATAATACCTAATACGGTTAATGCTGAGATAGTAAGTAGCTGTACCCAAGGCAAACCATCTAAAACTTCTAATAATGACTGATTACTCATAATTAACTCCTATTGTAAGATAATCAGCAGAGCGATTGTCGCTTACTCCTGTTAATCCATCTTCATTGAACATTATAGACGCTGTTATGCCATTTGTTTCTCTTTCTTCGAGAGTAAAACCCAGAGCTTCTAATCTTGAAAGTAATTCATTATCAAATGTATCATAAACATCCTTCTCAAAGTAGAGTTTATTTGGCAACCATTGGTGATGATATCTGGATTTATATACACTTTCTTCTGCAGTTAATGCATATTCATAGAAATTAAGAATGATATGCATCACTGCTGTAATTATCCTAGAACCACCCTGTGCCCCAGTAATTAATAATGGCTTATTATTTTTGAAAACAATAGTTGGGGTCATTGAACTTAAAGGTCTTTTAAAGGGTTCAATTTTGTTTGCCTCATTCCCCAACAATCCAAAATAATTTGGTTCACCAGGAGCAGCTGAAAAATCATCCATTTCATTATTCATCAAGACACCTGAATTCTTAATTACAACACCTGAACCAAAAGCAGTATTTAGAGTTGTAGTATTACTAACAAGGTTTCCAAATTTATCAGCCACTGAGAAATGCGTGGTATTTTCCTTAAAAATATACTCAGATGGCAAGTAAGAGTCTGGTGTAGATGTATTTTCTCGATTAATTAAATTATTTAGATTTGTGATAATTTCTTTATCATTAAAACTCTTAAAAGGGACATCATAAAAATCTGGATCCCCCAAAAACTCTGATCTAATTGAATATGCAATTTGCAGTATTTCCGATATAAGTAATAAGTTTCTGGGATTGTCTGGATTGTTAGTATCAAGTTGATTTAATTCTAATAATTGGAAAATTAATTGAATTAAAAGACCTCCAGAAGAAGGTGGTGGCATAGTAATAATTTGTAACTCTTTATAATTAAATTTAATAGGTTCTCTAAATTTTGAGCTGTACTTGCTAAGATCTGACATAGTTATTAACCCATCATTATTTTTCATATCAGTTTCAATTTTTTTAGCTGTTAAACCTTTATAAAATCCATCTGCACCAAAGGAAGAGATTAAGCGAAGAGTATTTGCTAAATCTTTTTGAACCAATAAATCGCCTTCTGCTAGGGGTTGATTATTCCTAAAGAATATTTTTCTTCCATCTGCAGTAGCAGAGAGTTTCTCGGAATTGCTTTGCAATGAATCTGCTAATGTCTTAGTGACTGTAAAACCTTTATTTGCTAAATCTATAGCCGGTTGAATTAAGTCCTTCCATGGCAGTGAACCAAACCTTTTATGTGCTTCATATAGCCCATGTACACTTCCTGGAACTCCAGAACTTAAATAGGATTGAATTGCTAATTTACGATCCACTTTACCATCTCTAATAAACATATCTTCATATGCAGCTGCAGGTGCTTGCTCTCTGTAATCAAGTGCATGAAATGAGTTTAATGACGCGTTGTAATAGACCATAAAACCACCACCACCTATATTCCCAGCTTGAGGAAGAACAACAGCTAGTGCAAAAGCTATGGCTACAGAAGCATCAACTGCATTTCCACCATTAAGTAATACATTATTTCCAACTTCAGATGCCAAAAAATGCCTTGTAACTATCATTGAATCTTTGGCTTTAACAGTTTTTCCAGTGATTACTTCCTGAGAGCTGCTGTAAAAAGAGATAAGGAAAATAAAGAGCAAAAACCTCATGTTAAAAAAATTTAAACTTTTCAGAATTCTCAGTCCATTTAATATTATTTAGTTTTATAAACCTAAATACATTATCAGGATCGAGAACTTGCTTTGCTGCAATATCTAACCCTGAAAAT
Source organism: Gammaproteobacteria bacterium (assembly GCA_038133485.1). GTDB lineage: Bacteria > Pseudomonadota > Gammaproteobacteria > Magnimaribacterales > TMED112 > TMED112. The sequence goes on from JAYPTH010000011.1 coordinate 11,725, forward strand.
TTAGCATAATCTTGGAGTGATCTTTGTATACCAAGCCCATAGGGAGGATTAATTTTATCTTCTACAATGAAATTTAATCTCTCGCGACCTCTATTTTTTAAATCAATCCAATTTGTTGGTCTACTAGCATCTTCATCAGGATCCCAATGCAATGGTCGTTGTATTTTATTGTTAGGGTTTACGTAATAGTGGAAGAGGGGGGTATTGGGTGTATGGAAGATGTTATAACCATTTGTATATAGCCGCCATGCTAAAGAGTCTTCTTCGCCATCAAAATAGAGAAAAGGGTCATATGGCACTTCATCAACCATTGAACCAGGTCCAAATAGACAGCCTCCTGCTATTAAAAAACCCTTCTTGATTGAATCATCACCACTAGAAATACCTTTTTTCATGGAAAAATATCCCTCTTTAAAGATTCTTTCTTCATCAATCACCATTACGTGAGTGGTTTTATCCATTTCTTGTGATTTGATGTAGATTTGTTGGTCTAGATCTTCAATTTCAAAATTTCTTGGATAACAGCTTATGACTGGTTTGTAATATCTTTGTTCTAATTTCTTTATGTATGATAGAAAATATTCATCCCATCCATCTTCAAAAATAGTATGTGAATCTACTTGGAAAAAATATTCTTCGCCCATGTAAAGACTTTGTGCTAAGGATCTAGCCCATGCACAACCTCTAGCGTATTCAGCTTGCAGGAATAAATACCTTATTTGGTTATTAAAAGTAAATACATCCAGATTTAGTTTATTTGTATTTTGATCAACTATAGCGAAAATTAAATTCTCTTTATGAGTGGCTGTTTTGTATGCTGAATTAATTGTATTTTCTAACAATGGATCTTTATAAGATGAAATTGATATAAATATTTTCATACTAATGCTTAGTTACTATTTCTGTATTTTGAATCTGATTTATATTAAACCCTTTAATTTTTGAAATTTCTGAAACCAGTTGTTCAGTTTCAGTAGTAAATATAATATTCGGATCTACGTCTAACACAAGCCAACTGTTTAGTGAAATTTCATAATCGAGCTGACCAGCATCCCATCCACAATAACCAAGAGCAAATTTGTAGTTAATGAGAGCATCATCATTATGTACTGTTTTAATTAGTTCAATATTTGAAGTAAGACCTATACCCGCAGACGTCAGAATTGATTCTTTATGAGATGTTTTATTGTGAATAATGAATAATTTATTGATATCTACTGGACCACCATTTAGTAAAGATTTTTTTTTCGAGGATGCAGTTAAACCAAGAGATTTGAATATTTGATTCTCATCTATTGAAATTATTTTATTGACAATAACTCCAATGGCTCCATTTTGATTATGTTCAAATATATATATCAATGAACCATAAAAAAAATCTTCATTATTCTTTTCTTGAAAAAAAATAAATTTATTCTCAAAGAATATTTGTTCTTCCATTAAGGTTAGTTTAAAGTTTTTAATCTACATTGTAAGTTTTAATAGTGACTCAAAAAAAAGTAACCACATTACAAGATCTAACAGAAGCTTTTGAAGAGTTGCGTCATGTAAATCCATTGCTTGAACTAGAAGAGCGAGAGATAAATGGTGTTACATTTAATGTATTTAAAAATGCTCCAAAGACATTACGTGATTTAATAAATACAATTCAACTTCTTATGGGTGATTTCCCGTTTGTTAATGAGCATGGAAAACAATACCAGTTCAGCGAAATAATCTCAAAAGCCAAATCAATAGCTAATTACCTTGCTGAAAATGATCTTCACCCTGGAGATAAAGTTGGTATCTGTATGCAAAATTCGATTGATTGGATCATTGTATTTCTAGGCATAGCTGGAAGCGGAGTAACATGTGTACCTTTAAACTCATGGTGGACTAAAGATGAACTAACTTATGGCATAGAGCACAGTGAATTAAAATTAGTTTTTGTTGATTCAAAAAGATATGAGCTAGCTAAGAATTGCGGAGTTAAGTTAATTTTATCTGGCGAAACTGAAACAACAGAAAATATCAATTCAATTCTTAATAATCAATACGATGATTGGCCAACTAATAATGCAGATGATGAAGATGTAGCTGTTATCTTATATACCTCGGGTAGCACTGGCTTACCTAAAGGAGTTATGCTTACTCATTTATCGGTAGTTAACTCTTTGTTAGGGTTTTATACACTTGGTGAACTGCACAGCTATATTACCAAAGAACCCTTATTACAAGTGGAAAATGCAAGCGTAATTATAAATGTCCCCTTGTTCCATGTAACAGGACTAATAAGTCAATTTTTGCTGTCCATGCTTGCTAAAAGAAATATGTATTTAATGCATAAATGGGATGCAACTGATGCCTTAAAACTGATAGAAAAATATAAAATAACCAATGTAAGTGGTGTACCAACTCAATCTTGGGATCTCCTTAATCATCCAGAAGTAGATTCATATGATTTATCTTCACTTATAGATATTGGTGCCGGTGGTTCAGCTAGACCAGAAGAGCAAGTACAGAAGCTCTCTGATAAATTTAATCTTCCTTTGACTTTTGGATGGGGTATGACAGAAACAGCTGCATTAGGGGCTATAAACAGAGGAGATGCCTATTTAGATAGACCAAATAGTTGTGGGTTAAATGTGCCATTGCTTACAAAAATTGGCATTATGGATGAGAGCTGGAACTTGTTGGATACTAATACTGTTGGTGAAATTACTTTTTTTTCACCTACAAACACTATTGGTTATTTAAAAAATTTAGAAGAAACTACTAAAACTATTCAGCAAGGCTGGTTAAGAACCGGGGATTTAGGCTATGTCGATTCTGAAGGTTTTTTATTTATAGTAGATAGGAAAAAAGCATTGATTATTAGAGGAGGAGAGAATATTTCTACTCTTGAGGTAGAAAATATATTAGACAAATATCAGGGTATAAAAGAGTCCTGTGTTTGCGGTATACCAGATGAAAAATTTGGTGAGATTGTTGGAGCTTATATTTATGCAGACGATAATATTAACGAAGACCAATTAAAAGACTTTCTATCTAGCCATCTTGCAGCTTATAAAATTCCATCTATATTTAAATTTACTACTAGTCCACTCCCAAGAATTGCTTCTGAAAAAATTGATCGTGTATCAATAAAAAAATTAATCGCTGAATAACCTAAGATGACTAAACTTTTAATCATAGAAGACGAACCTGATATTAGAGAAACCCTCTCCTATAACTTTAAAAAAGAGGGTTTTAAGGTAGAGGTTGCATCTAATGGAACAGATGCACTAATACTTTGTAAGAAGTTTAATCCAGATGTTTTAATTTTAGACTTAATGTTGCCTGATATGTCAGGTCTCGATGTCTGTAAAAAAATTAAAAACTCAATTGACTATGAAGATACATCAATAATTATGCTTACAGCCAAAGGTGAAGAAGTCGATAGAATTCTGGGATTTGAACTAGGTGCTGATGATTATGTAACTAAACCTTTTAGTGTTAGGGAACTAATTTTAAGAGTAAAAGTTATTTTAAAGAAATCATCATCACTGAATGGATCTGAGTTAAGATTATCCCTTGGCCCACTTAACATAGATTTCTCAGCACACGAAGTTTCTTTAAATGGAGTAGAAGTTATACTTACTGCCTTAGAATTTAAATTACTAAAGCATCTTGCTCAACGCAGAGGAAGAGTTCAAACAAGGGATCAGCTGCTTGGCGATGTATGGGGCTATAGCTCTGAAATAACAACCAGAACTGTAGATACACATATTAAAAGATTGAGGGAAAAATTAGGCCCTGATTCTGACTTTATACAAACTATTAGAGGCGTTGGATATAGATTAAACATTTCCGGTTGATGAACATTTCTTCGCTTGGTTTAGGCTCCTCAAGAGTATTTGTTTTATCTTCATTATTCATTCTGTTTATTATCACTGTGGTAATTTCAATTTTTTCTACATTTATTTATAACAATTCCAGAATACAATTAGTTCAATCTTTGTATCTTCAAGCTCAATCGATCAATAAAACCTTTCCATCAATAAATAGCAGTGAACATAATTTAGATTCCTTGGTTAAGGATTATGCTATTTCTGATGATAACGGCAATTTATTGAGAATCACTTTAATTGATGAAAATTGGAATGTTATAGCTGATTCTGCAATAAATTCACAACTTTTAGAATCGCTAGAATTACACTCACCTACGAACAGGTTGGAGATTAAAAATGCTTTGCTATCAACTTATGGATCTGCTTCAAGAAAAAGTGAAACTACTGGTAGTGATTTAATTTATGTTGCAATTTTAAGAGAGCCAAATAATCCAAAAGAGGGAATTATTAGAGTAGCCTTTCCTTTAGATATTAATACGTCATTTTATAATTTTTTTGTTTATCCATTTTTTATCATCTTCATTTTGGTAATTGCTACTTCTACTTTCTTAAGTTTGAATGTTGAAAATAATTTCAGAAAGGATTTAAGCCAATTATATAAAAATACTCAAAGAGCATTAAAAGGGAAAAAATTAAAAACTCAAGGATCATCTAACATCCAAGTTGAAACTATATCTAAAACTGTTGAAGAAATATCTGAACGCTTAAGCAATGAAATAGAAAATACCATTAATCAAAGGTTAAATTTTAATTCAGTCCTAGACAGCATTTCACAAGGAGTAATAATATTTAACGATAATTTAGAAATTACATTTGCTAATGATATTGCGCTAGATATATTTGGAAAACATGAATTCTTTCTAAAAGAGAAAATTTCATCTAAAAAGCTATTACCAATTAACAAACTCCTAAAAAAGGCAATCAAACTTAATCAAAGTTCAACAGAATTTGATCTGAATGTAAGCAAACAGAAAAAGTTTTTTCAATTATCTGCGTCTAAAATTGGAACTACTTCTGATCTGGTTCTCATTATAAATGACATCACATCACTTAAGTTGGTTGAAGAAAGAAGAAAGAATCTTCTATCTGACATCTCGCATGAAATTAAAACTCCAGTTTCAGTAATTCGAGCTGGTGCAGAAACACTTCAAAATGGAGCCATTACAGATAAAAACGCAGCTAGTAGATTTTTAGAGGCTATAAATTCTAACTCTGAGAGATTAGCTGAGATGGTTGATGATTTATTGGAATTAGAAAAAATAGAATTGGGTCAACTTTTCTTAAAGAAAGAACCTATTCATTTAAAAAAAGAAATTAATTTAATTATTGATTCTATTTCTACACTTGCTGATGAAAAAGCTATTACTTTCCAAAATAATATCAACGATAAATTAATAATTAAAAATGATCGGCAAGCACTTAGAGATGTATATTTAAATCTCCTCAACAATGCGGTTAAATATTCTATGAACAACGGTATTATCTCTATATCCTCAAGCCTTGAAGAAAATAAATGCATTATTTCGCTAACTGATTATGGGTATGGTATCGAAAAACCAAATATAAAAAGGATTTTTGATAGATTTTATAGAACTCCTAAAGCTAGAGCGCACACTAAAGGTACAGGCTTAGGATTATCACTTGTTAAACAACTTTTAACTCAGATGGGTGGTTCAATTAGTGTTGAATCAAAAATTGGAGAGGGGTCAACTTTCTTTGTTAGTTTTCCTATTAAAAGTTAGTATTGATTAATGAATAAATATACCATTTTAAGACTAACCCTGATGTCAGCTCTGCTTCTGATAATAGTTTTAATTTATGCAAATTTAAATTTCTATAATTTCAACAATATTAATGTTTCCAAAGATTTGCCTGAACCACAAATAAGAACAGATCTTCCAAAGATTAATTTTCCTGGTGGTGATATTAATAGTGCTAAGAAACTTAATATAGATTTTGAGCTTGTAGGAATCAGAGGTAATAATCCAAATAGCACCATCATTGTCCTCGATGCAGGTAAATACAAATTAGTAAATCAAGGAGAACCTATCATTGCAAATATATTATTCGATCGTATTGATGGTTCAAGAGCATATTTTTATAATGGTATAGAATACTCCTATTTAGATATTATTGGATCTGAGGTGTCTTTTGATAAATCTAAGGTGAATACAGATTAAAACTTATATGAGATTAGTTATTTTACTTTTTTGTTCAATGGTGTTTTGCGCTCAAGAGCAAAATATATTTTATAAAGATGCTGACATTAAAACTTTTGCACAAGATATAGCTCTGCTAACCGATAAAACAATAATTTTAGACCCAAGAGTAAAAGGAGTTATTTCTGTATATTCGGATGCAGCATTAACATCTGAATCTATTTGGGAAGTATTTCTCTCTACAATGGAAGTGCAAGGATATAGTGTCCAAAAGAATGGTGATATTTATACTGTTATTCCGTCACAGGAAGGCATAAAAAACTTTTCTGAAAATGAATTATTCTCAGGTTCTATTTCATCGGCCGTAATTAAAACAAGATTTTCAAGCGCTAAAGATATAGTCAATGCAGTAAAGCCACTTGTGGGTGTACGCGCATATATAGCCGCTTTAAATAATGATGTAGAAATTTTAATTTCAGATAATAAAGATAATGTTGAAAGAATTAAAGAGATCGTAATAAAGCTTGATTCAGATTTGGATACAACAATATCAGAATACAATTTATTAAATATGTCCTCCATCGAGGCATTAAGAATTTTAAATAGTCTTAAATCAGATGCCAACACAAGATTTGATAAAATAGGGGTAGCAACCTTTCAAGGGGCCAATAAACTAATTTTTTCTGGACCAAGAGAAATTGTTACAAAAGCTAAATTATTACTAGCTAAATTAGACTCTGATAATTCCAATAGCAACAATACTAAGGTTATATATTTAAACTATTCTAAGGCAGAAGATATTTTACGTATTCTTAGTGATCTTTCTGGTTCATTTGGGCAAGAACAAAACACAGATTTCAAAACCGTCATTACATCACACGAAGAGACAAATTCAATAATAATTCGAAGCAATCCACAAATTATAAAAACTCTCACTGATATTGTATCTCAGCTCGATATTAGACGTCCTCAAGTGCTTGTAGAAGCTATAATCGTTGAAATATCAGAATCTAAAGCAAAGTCATTAGGTGTGGATACCGTTTTCTCCGGTAATTCAGATGAAAATGCTCCCATTGCATTTACAAGGTTTCCTTCTACAACCTCACCTGATTTGCTTGGTTTAATCGCTAGCTCAGATGACTCAACAGGAATTGGAACTTCTGCAGTTGCTGGAGCTTCAGTATTAAATTCACGTGGACTTATAGCAGGAGTAGGTAATATAGTTGATGGAAATGATAATTTTGCTCTTTTGCTTAACTTGTTAAAAGAGGATCAAGATTCA
>JAYPTH010000011.1:19134-47274 GCA_038133485.1 Gammaproteobacteria bacterium
TGATGGTATTCCTCCGACCCACAATTCTACGAGATTCAATAACTACTAAAGATTTATCAGAGGAAAGATTCAATTTCATTAGAGCTAAACAAATTTTAGAATCTGAAATTTCTACGCAAGATAAATAGATGGATCTTCCACTTTCCTATAATTTTTGTAAATCAAATAACCTGACAATAACTAATGAAAATGACATTACATGCATTCATTATTGCCAAGAACCTTCTATAAGTGTTTTAAACTATATTGAACAATTTACAAGCAAGACAATAACGTCTAAATCCTATAATCCTGACGATTTCAACAATCTAATAACGGAGCTCTATTCCAATAAAACCCAAGAATATGATCTTGATGAACTGTCTGATAATGAATTACAAAATTTAGCAAGCTCAATTACTCCCTCAGAAGATATCCTTGATGATAAAAATGAAGGACCAATTATAAATTTAATAAATGCAACAATTGCAAAAGCAATTAAAGCAAGAGCTTCTGATATCCATCTAGAACCTTATGAAGACTATCTAAGCATTAGATTTCGTGTAGATGGTGTTCTAAATGAAGTATTAAAGTATCAATCGACTATTGCTCAAATGATCACTTCTAGAATAAAGATTATGTCTAAGTTAGATATTTCTGAGCGTCGCCTACCACAAGATGGTAGGATCTCAATTTCACTCGGTCAAAGAGAAATAGATCTTAGAGTCTCAACACTGCCATCTTCCTTTGGCGAACGAATTGTCCTAAGGATTCTTGAGAAGGGTAGTACAAATATTAGCCTTGACGACTTAGGGTTCGATAAAGCTATTTTATCTTCATTTAGGTCTTCACTACAAAAAAGTGAAGGTATTGTTTTAGTTACTGGACCTACAGGTTCTGGTAAGACTACCTCCTTGTATGCTGGTTTAAGAGAAATTTCTGACAGAACTCAAAATATTCTTACGATTGAAGATCCAGTTGAATATGCTCTCCATGGAATTGGCCAAACACAGGTTAACACAAGGACTGGGTTAACTTTTGCCAGAGGTCTAAGGGCAATATTACGTCAAGATCCAGATATAGTAATGGTTGGAGAAATTAGAGACAAAGAAACTGCTGAAATTGCTATTCAAGCAAGCTTAACTGGACATCTTGTTTTGTCCACAGTTCATACAAATTCAGCAATCAGTGCTATAACTAGACTTCGTGATATGGGCATTGAACCCTATTTATTATCTTCAAGCCTTGTTTACATTTTATCCCAAAGACTCGTAAGACGACTTTGCAACAAATGTAAAATTCCGGAAGATAACATTCACTTACTAGAAGCTTATGGCTTGAAAAATAATGTCTTTAAGCCTAGTGGTTGTGCTCAATGTGATAACACTGGTTATTTAGGTAGGCTAAGCATAGGAGAATTTATATCTGTGGATAAAAAATTAAGTAATTTAATTTATAACTCAGCATCGGAAAATGAAATTTCAGATTATGTTTATCAAGAAAATAAACAAATTTTTTCAAATGGACTAGATGCTGTAAGTATTGGTGCAACATCCCTCTCTGAAATATTAAGAATATCTGATAATGATTAACTATAAGTTTGTTGCTTATAATGACCTGAATAAAAAAGTTGTTGGCACTATAGTTGCTGCAGATAAAATTGAAGCTCTTTCTCTGTTGAGACAAAAAAAACTAAACCCAATAAAGCTTCATAAAACTACTTTTTATAACAAAAAAATTTCGATCAGTGAAAATCAACTACTTGTTCTAACTAAACAATTATCAGCTCTATTATCAGCCGGAACCACAGTTGAACAATCACTGCAAATATTAAAAAATGAATCTACCAATAAGAAGTTAGCACAACTAACAAATTTAATAATCGAGCATATTAAGAATGGGAATACACTTAGTTCGTCATTCGCTAAATTTCCTCACATTTTTGATCAAATATACATTTCATCTATACAAGCTGGAGAAAATTCTGCCTCTTTAGATAAGGTGTTTAATGAGCTAAGTGATTATATTGAGAAGCAACAATTAGCAAAATCAAAGTTACAAAGTGCCTTAGTATACCCAATCCTCTTACTGATAGTATCATTAGCTGTTATCTATGCTTTGGTTTCAGTTGTTTTGCCTCAAGTTGTAGAACAATTCATTTCAACAAATATTGAACTTCCTTTGATAACAAAACTATTGCTCTCTTTATCAGACGTATTTCCAGTTCTTTTTAGTTCCTTAATACTGTTAAGCGGAACAAGTTACTTTATTTATAGCTCGAACCTGTTAACAAATAACTTCAAAACCATATTGTCAAAAAAGTTGTTGCAAATTCCTATATTTGGAAATTTGATTTTATTTTCACAAACAAGTAGATTCTGCTCATCTATGCATCTAATGATCAAAGCAGGTTTAAATACTGTCGATAGTTTAGTAATTGCACAAAATTCGTTTACAAATCAATACTTAAGGTCTGAAATTGGTCTTATTTTGAATAAAGTACAAAGAGGGCAATCATTAAGCCGATCATTCAGTGAATCAAAGATATTTCCATCAGTATTTAAACAATTGCTGAGTTCAGGAGATATTGGAAGCCAAGTTTCTAAAATGTTTTTTAATATTAGAGAATTTTTAGAACAAGAGGTTGAAACAAAGAAAAATATAATTTTAACATTACTGCAACCTCTGGTAATTTTGTTTATGGGTGGGTTTGTAATGTTGATAGTTTTATCAATTATGTTACCTTTGCTTCAAATGAATAATTTAATTTTCTCAATATGACAAGTTTAAAAAAAGCATTCACTCTTCTAGAGCTACTTATAGTTATCGTTATTATGGGTTTATTGGTGTCTCTAGTATCCATAAATGTATTGCCTACCTTAAACCAGGCTTATCTGGAAAAAGCAAAAGCTGATATTTCACGATTAGAGCAAGCTTTGGTTATGTTTAAGATAAATGAGGGCACTTATCCAACACAATCACAAGGGCTTTTGAGCTTGACTACTAATCCTGGAGATTTAAAAAAACCTTTTTTATACCCTCAAGGAGGCTATATAAATAAATTACCTAAAGATCCTTGGGGAAATGATTATGTTTATATATATCCTGCTGACAACGGCTCATATCAAATAGTTTCATTGGGAGCAGATGGCCAGCCTGGAGGCGATGGTGAAGGCAAAGATATCACAAACATACCTGAATAGGGCTTTTTCTATTATTGAAATATTGGTTGTCATTGTAATAATAGGCATTGCATCAAGTTCTTTTATTTTGCTTTTTCAACTTCCTGCTAACTATGTATCAATAAAAGAAAAGATTAATTTTTACAAATATTTAAGTCTCTATTCAGGAAATGTATATAAATTTAATAATTCGGGTATTTATGAAGTTAATGGTGATGATATAACTCTTATAGACGATAAACTTCCCTTTGAAGTTCAATCAATAACCCATAACAGCTTAGTTAACAATATTTCAAATGATCAACACTATTTCTTGATAATTTACCCAGGTTTAGAAATGTCTACCAACTATTTAACACTTGCTAATGGTGAAAGAGTAACATTAATTGATGAATCCTAAATCAGCATTCACTCTTATAGAAGTTGTAATATCTTTGTTGATAGTTTCTATTACATTCTTTGCCTTCTCTGAATTGATAACACAAAATATACAAGTTGCTGAACGGACATCTCAACTATCAGACGTTTCACAAAAGCAATTAAATCTCATTACTTTATATGCTGTTGAACCATCTCTTGATTCAAAAAACTTAGATACTTTTTTTCCAAATAGCAGCATTGATTATCAAAATATTGGGTCTCTAGGGATTTATCAGGAGATTTCTATAGAGTTAGTTAATCAAGATTATCAACTAATCATCACGATCCTCAGATGAAAAAGGGTTTTACTATTATCGAAATTTTAGTAGCTCTGCTTTCAATTTCTATCATTTCACTTTTTAGCTTTGAATATTTAGCAAATACGGTGCGTATTAAAGATTCACTTTCAAACCAATCCACTATTCAACAAAAATATATGAATGCTATAAACATTATGCGTCTCGATTTGATGCAACTTGTTCGTGTACCAATTAAAGATGTTAATGGTAGGCAAACAAATGCAGTCTTTTTTGGTAGTAATGATAAAGAAATTATGTCTTTTGTTGCTTTTATTGGTTCAAGTGAAGATTTCAATGAATCTAAACTTAGACGTATTGAATATAGATACGAAAATAATAATTTATATAGATCAACTTCGCCTTCTAATCGACCATCTAAAAAGCTGTCTAATGAACTCTTATACCAAAACATTGATGGTCTTAAAATTAGTTTTCGAGAAGATCTGGATGACAATTACAATCAATGGCCCAATAACAATAATGCAATAGATGCTGTGCCACGTTATGTTGTGCTGGAATTAACAATCGATGGAACTGAAAGAACAATTATACTGAGCAGCTTCCAATGAAAAACGGATTTATTTTAATTTCAACTATTTCTATCATTGCAATCCTATCCATATTAACTCTATTTATTAATAGCCTTACCATCTCTAATGCTCTAACTATTTCAAATTTTAATGACTCAATTGAGCAAAGAATAAAAATTATAAATTACGAAAGATTTGTAATTAACTCATTACAGAATAATTCAAATCAATTAAGAAATTTACAATTTGCTGAGGGTGAAATTAATTATTTAGTTAGTCAAAAATTTCCGACCTTAAGTGTTAAATTTTATGATTTAAATTCATGCTTAAATCTTAATAGTATTGTTAAACCATTTAGATCGTTATTAGTAAAAAATGAGGACAACTATATTTATTTCGAAAATTTATTAGATTCCGTTGGTATCGATAAACTAAACTCAGAAGAATTCATACACAGATTGGTTGATTATATTGATTCTGATCAACTGCCAGAACCATTAGGAGCAGAAGATCTATTCTATGTATCTGATGAGTCGTATAACTTGACTGTTGACACATTTATCACTGACAAATCACAGATAATTGATCTAAAGATACTTAATTATGATGATTTACATAAAATTTATGATCAAATTTGTGCAATACCAACAACAGAAAATAAATTTAACATTAACTCTTTATCAGTTGATAATTTCTTACTTTTTAAGGCACTATTCTCTGAGATCACCCTTGATGAAATGCAACAAATTATTATCAACAAACCGCAGTATGGTTACCTAAATGCTAAAAGTCTAATAGATTTAAATCCCTATCTCGAAAATAAAATTGATCTAGAAATATTAATTTTTAAGCCTGAATTTCTTCAAATAAGCTTTAAAATAAACATCAATAATAAGGATTATTACTTTTTTACAGTTGCAGATCTAAAAAATAAGAATAATCAAATTTCAATCAGGACAATAACCAAATGAATGTATTTTTCTTTCTTAATGCAGATTTAGAGGATGGCATTCTTTATAGCAATAATTCTTCAAACAAAGCACAATTATCTGAACTCTCTGATATCTCAGATATAAATTTTGTCTTACCAAATGATCTGGTTACGCATAGATTTCATTCCAATCAATCTATAAATATAAAAAATATAAAAGCTGCAATTATCAATGATGCAATTATAGAAAATAACAATTTCGACAGTGAATATATCGTTCTGGGCCCAATTCTGGAATCAAATTTTCTCCTTGTTGAGAAAACAAAATATGATTTGATCAAATCCAAGTTAAGTAAATATGGAGAAACATTAAAAATCACGTCAGATGCTTTATTGCTTCATGGCATTACTAAATCAGATTTTAAATTTAACAACTATATTTTTAAAGAATCAGGCGGGACAATTTTTAAATTCCAAGAAAAAATGACAACCCTTGTTAAAGGAGAATTTAAGGAATTTGATTTAAAGAAATTAAGTAATCTAAATACAGAATTATTTGTGGAGATTGATCTATTCACTCCAAAAAGTTTATTAAATTTACAAAAATATAAGTTTAGCAATTATGCACTTCTAGCAGCAATAATCTTATCTGTTTTTAGTGGCTTGATTAACTTAATCAATATCAACAATAAAATATCTTCTATTGATCTTTATCAACAAGAACTTTTTGCTTCATATTTTATAAATGATGCATATCAAGATGCAGATAAAATTATTAATTCTTATATTGAAAATGCAGCTAATGAAAATTTTGATCAACTACAAATGCTGACGCAGTCAATTAATTTACTACCAGACTACACCAAGATTATTTCATTTAAGCACGAATCAAATCCAAAGAGATTTACCATAACGCTTAATCTATCTAGCGTGGAAATATCTGTGTTTGAAGAGTACCTTAAAACCAACAATATTCCATTAAAACAAATAAATAATAATATAAATAGCTCAGCCGCTTCAATTACCTATGAATATAATGAAAATTAAATTAAACAGTGTAAGACCAAACTATATTTTCGCACTGTTAGTTTTCCTAGTTATATTATTTACTTTGTTAATAAATAATTCACTTAACCGTAATCAGGCAATTCTTAATGCTAAGGTAATTGAATTTGAATCATTTAAACAAAAGCTTTCACAAGCTAACTACTTCAGAAATCTAGCAAACAATAAGCCTTCGACAAATGAAATTTTAGCTGATTTACAAAAAGCCAATTATGATGTGTCTCTTTCACAAAATACATTTGAAATATCCAACCTTTCAATTTCGAATATATCAGATATTGAAAGCTACATAACAAATAGAAATATCCCAGTAAAATCTCTAGATGGCTTCTATGATGGAAATTCATTTAAATTAATCCTTTCCGTTGAATAAGCTAATTTTTTCCGTAATTCCGATTACAATTATTTTTTTATTCATCATATTGTTAATTATTCCAATTAGCGCGTATTTGCCCTTTATCATAAACTCTAAACAAATTTCATTTTCCTCAACTCAAGGGAATCTATTTAATGGACAATTCATAAACTTAAGCGTTAATGGATTTACTTTTTCTCAAATAAATTATCAAACAAAGCTTGGGACAAACCTTATATCAACTAAATTTGAAGTCAAAGATGATGTTATTAATGGCTATTTGACCTATTTTCCAATACAAAAGAAACTTTTAATTGAAGATATAAATGCTAATTACAAACAAGAACTATCTGTCTACGGAAAAGCATCATTTCAAGCCAACCTAAAAAATATCAAGTTATTAGATAATTTATATTGCGAAAGTGGCTCTGGATTAGCAAATTTACAAGTAAGCAACATTTTGAACTTTACTGATCTGCATCTTGATTGTAGCGATGGGCTGCTGCATCTTTACATAGAGGATTTAAGTAAAGAAAAAAAAATATTTGGTTATTTAGCTCTGAATGCAGGGGAACTTTCTATGTATATTTCCAAGCAACACCTGCCAAGAAATTTATCTTCCTTGATCACTGAAAATTACTTTAAAGTACCTATTAATTTTGAATGATTTTTTCCATTAATCCATTTGAAATAGACCAAAATGAGCTTTTGATGTATTTTACTTTGAGCGCTTTTGCAATTAGATGATATAACTCGCCAGCTAATGGAACGATATCAACTCTATCTGAAGGGATAAGAAAATTATTTATCAATACCTCCGAATCTAGTTGATTATATTTATTTAACAACTCAACATACTCTGAAATTTTTATTTTTTTAGAACAATTCCCAACCTCTAGAATGCACCTTAAATTACCACCCAATCCATATAAAATTTCAATTTCACTGAAGTTTTTGAGCCATTTAGACAATCTATCTTTTTCAAAATTACTTTTAGTTGGGTCTTCATGCAATAATCTTACTGCTCCAAGCTGGAATGATGAGTAAGACGAATGAATGCCATCATTAACATAAATTTCTAAACTGCCGCCACCAATATCAACTACTGCATAGGATTTATTGTTTGTCGGATAATTAGCCAATAATTCAGCTTCTGTATTCCCACTTATGATCTCTAAATTAATTCCATGAGAAAGAAGTTCTTGTTGAATTTCATCATTGTTTGAGGCATCTCTTAAAGCTGATGTTGCTATAAATCGGTAACTTACAATACCTTTGTCATGGAATTGATTTCTAAAGGAACACAATAGATTAATTAATTTATCTTTACTTGGTTTTGATAAGAAGCCATTCGTAAAGACATCAGTTCCCAATCTAAGTGGTTCCCTGACATATTCTGTTAATTTATTATCCTTCGATGAAAAAATTTTATATTTAACTGCATTTGAACCTATATCAACAATAGCTAAATTCATTAATCTGAAAATGGTGAAAGTATTTTAAATTGTTCGTATGTTAAATTATCAAAGAGAATTCCTTCAATATAACAAGAATAGTTCGCTAAATCTTCACCCCAGTGTGGAGGCTCTAAAGATTCTTTATCCTTATAATCGAGTGAGTTGAGCAGATACCTTAATGCGCTTAACCTTGCAATCATTTTATTGTTTGCATTGATAACTACCCAAGGGGCAATGTTAGTTGAAGTTACGCTAAACATTTGGTCTTTATAAAGTGTGAAGACATCCCATTTGCCAACCATTAGATTATCTGAAGTTGATAATTTCCAATATTTTAATTTACTATTTTTTCTGGCATTTATTCGTCTAGTTTGTTGTTCTTTATCGATTGAAAAATAGAATTTTATAAGCTCTGTGCCATGGTCAATTAAATTCATTTCCCATTGATTTACATTGTTCATAAAGTCTTCATACTGAGGTTTTGAACAATATCCTAATGTTGGTTCTGTTAAAGCACGTGTATACCAAGATCTATCAAATAATACTAATTGTCCTTTTTTTGGGAGGTGTTTTTCCCATCGCTTAAACCAGTTTCTTTTCTCATATGGTGTAGGAATACCTAGATGCACATATTTAAAGTTTTCTGGGATTAAATGTTCTGAAAAAAAATTGATGGTGGAAGATTTTCCCGCTGTATCTCTTCCTTCAAAGCAAATAGCTATCTTCCTCTTATTTTTAATTATATCCTCTTGTAGTTTCAATAATTCAACCTGGAGGTTATATTTTTCCTTCCTATAAAGGTTGGGTGCTAATGAATTGTAATGTTCAAACTTATACTCAATCATATCTATGAAAACTTCTAGAAAAGAGGGTATAGTATAACCGATTAAAAGCCCTTAAGTATGGCACTTGTTGAACTTACCTTATTTGGTATACCTTTAATTCTAATATCAGCAGCAATGCTGGGTTTTTTTACAGCCTATGGTGTCGGTGCTAACGATGTTGCAAATGCAATGGGTACATCTGTTGGTAGCAAGGTCCTAACTATTCCTCAAGCTGTGTTAATAGCAGCTATATTTGAATTCTTGGGGGCATTCTTAGCAGGAGGCGGAGTAACCCAAACAATACGAAAAGGTGTAATTGATCCAGACTTATTTATTGGAAATATGGATATTCTAATCTATGGAATGATATCTTCCCTATTTGCTGCAGGTGTTTGGTTATTAATAGCAAGTTTACGAGGTTGGCCAGTTTCAACTACGCATACAATAGTCGGAGCAATAGTTGGTTTTGGCATATATTATTTAGGCTTCGACCAGGTAAATTGGGATGTCGTAAATAATATTGCTATTTCATGGATAACTTCGCCATTATCATCTGCAATAGTTGCAGCATTATTTTACTATATTTGTAAAACATTCCTCTTTGATAAAAATTCAAAATACCAAAGATGGATCATAGCTGGATATATTTTTCTAGCTGGCTTTGCAATTGCACTTATTACTACCACCAAAGGCCTTAAAAATATTCTTAAACAACAAAATATTAATTTAACATTTGATGACAGCCTGCTTATTTCTATGCTTGTTGCTGCCATTTTTACAATCTTTTTTTATCAATTTTCAAAATCAAGATTAAAAAACCTTGCTTCTGATACAGAAGCTCAATTTGCGTATCTGATGATATTTACGTCTTGTGCTGTTGCTTTTGCACATGGCTCAAATGATGTAGCTAATGCAGTGGGGCCCCTTGCTGCAATTTATCAAGCTACTAACCAACTCTTAGGGCAACCCTATGAATTAGAAACACCTCTCTGGATACTATTCCTAGGCGCTATTGGAATTGTCATTGGCCTTGCAACTCTAGGTTACAGAGTTATGAAAACTATAGGAGAAAAGATTGTAAAACTTACTCCAACAAAAGGGTTTTCAGCCCAATTAGCAGCAGCATTAACAGTTGTTATAGCAAGCCAATTAGATATGCCAGTTTCAACTACACATACATTGGTTGGTGCAGTTATAGGAATTGGGCTTGTGGAGGGTATTCAATCAGTAAACTTTAAATCAGTAGGAACTATCGTTTCCTCATGGATCATAACTCTACCAGTTGGCGCACTGCTTTCAATTGCGTTTCTTGAGCTTTTTCTAAATCTGTTCTCATACTAATTTTCTTTTTTATTACACCTTTGTAACCAAATTGTAACCACTTATTTTTATATTCCTTTTTGTGAGGTGCTCTAAATGAGATTTTTTTTATTACTTTTATTTACTCTATCTATCTACAGTCAAGAAACCGACAATGTTGAAGAAGTTGTCACGCTCGGCACAAAAGCAAGCATTAAATCTGGCATAGAGAAACAAAAAAATTCAGATCAAATTGTATCTGTTGTTGATTCTGACTCATTGGGTGAATTCCCTGATGAAACTGCTGCTGAAGCAGTTAGACGATTATCTGGTGTTAGCGTAGAAAATGACCAGGGTGAGGGTAGATACATAACACTAAGAGGTATGTCTGGTGATCTAAATGCCGTCTCAATGAATGGAGCATTAGTACCGGCTCCTGAAGGTGGTAGGAAAGTATTGCTTGATGGTTTGCCAACAGAATTATTAGATTCAATTGAAGTTTACAAAAGCTTAATTCCTTCACAGGATTCTGAAGGCATAGGTGGAAGAATTGAGTTTAAAACCAAAAGAGCTACTGAATTAGAAAAAACTTTATTTAAATTAAAATTTGATAATACCTACAATGATTTTGTTGATGACTTTGATAGTCCAAAATTGTCATTAACTTATGGTGATAAGCTTAGTGAAAATTTTGGTCTTATTTTTGGTTACACTTATCAAGATAAACACATAATCTCAAATAACAACGAAACTGGATATGAGCCATGGGGTAGTTTACCCAATGGAAACAAATATTTAGCCAGAGATTGGGAAATGAGATTTTATGATTTAAATAGAAAACGAGAGGGCATTACATTAGATTTTGATGTAATTCTTAATAATAATTCTTCAATCTTTATTAATTATCTTACAAATGAATACACTGATAATGAAGTTAGACACAAAGATGAATTTAGAGCCAGAGATCTAGTTGAATCATCTGTTTCAGATTCATCAGCAGCTTATCAGCGCATTACATCTGATAAAGAAACAAGGAAAAGAATTGAAATTAGAAAAATTGAGACAAAGATTTTAGGATACGAAAACAATATAGGTGATTATTTAATTAAATTTCAAACCAGCGAATCTTTTGCTGAGCAAGATGACACAAATAATGTTGATGCCAAATTCAGAGCTGAATGTAGAATTAGGCAAGGTGATGAAATATGTGGTACGTACAACTGGTCAAACCCAAAATTTATTAATTTAACTTTAACAGATGCAGGAGCATCTTTATTAGAACCATCAAATTATGATTGGGATGAGTTTGAAATTGATTATGGAGTGATCCAAGACAGAGAATATGCCTATAAAATCGATTTTATTAATGAAAACTTAGATTTTAATGGCAATGCATTGGTTATTGAATTTGGAGCTAAATCAAGTAGACGTATTAAATCTAATCGCGCTGGTAACTATGACGCGTCTGGCGATGTGCTTGCAGGGTTGCTTAATTACAGTCCATATTCACCTAATAAGTTTTGGTATTTCCCCCAAAAGTTAAGTTTTTTTGCTGATCCAGATGCAGTCTATTCATTGCAAAACCAAGTAAGAGATAATTTAGAACTCAATCCTGCAGATTATTGGAGATCTCAAGAAAACATTAATGCCCTTTATGTAATGGGAACCATTAGATATCCAAATTCAGTGCTGGTAACTGGTTTTCGTAATGAAAGCACGATATTTGAAACAACTGGATTCAATAATGGCGATATTTCAGAACCATTAAATTTTAAAAATTCATATGACTTTTTTGCACCAAGTTTTAATTACAAATATTTTTATAAAGACAATATACAACTAAGAGCGGCTTATTACAGGTCATTATCTAGGCCTGGATTTGAGCAAACAGCTCCTGTACCAGAGATTGATGAAAATGAAGGAAGTGGAGATTTTTCTGGATCTATGGGTAACCCAGATTTAGAAGCCTACGAAGCAGACAATATTGATTTTGCTATAGAAATATATGGTAATGATTATTATCTCACAGCTGGAACTTTCTATAAGAGTATAAGCAATACTATCTATCCGAGAGTTTTAGCTAATCAAATAATTGGCGGTATTTCTTTTTCAAAATTAGAGACTTATGCAAACGCTGGAGAATCATCAATTAAGGGTGTTGAGATAAATATATTCTCCGAACTTAATCGCTTTATTCCACTAGATGGTTTTTTTATTTCAGCAAACATAACCTTAAGTGATGGTGATAGTAGCTTTTCACCAGGGGGTGAAAATGGCATCACTTATACTATACCTTTTAGAAAACTCTCTGAAGAAAATGCCAACTTTTCCTTGGGTTATGATCAAGGGAAAGTTGATGCAAGATTTGCTGTTAACTACCGCTCAAGCTATTTAGACTATCTTGGTGATGAAGGAGCAGAACTTTTTAATGATGATTTTGGTTATGGGTATATTAGATTTACTGATGACTACACTTCGATAGATTTCACGGCAAGATATGATATTGATGATAGATTGTCAGTAAAACTTGAGGCAAAAAACATCACTAATCAGCCTGAGTTTTATTATTGGAATA
This sequence comes from Gammaproteobacteria bacterium, assembly GCA_038133485.1. GTDB lineage: Bacteria > Pseudomonadota > Gammaproteobacteria > Magnimaribacterales > TMED112 > TMED112. The sequence continues at coordinate 32,051 of JAYPTH010000011.1, forward strand.
CACCTGATAGACTATCTCAATATGATGAATATGGTTCTTCCATATCATTAGGATTTAGATACAACTATTAATTCATTGAGAATATTAATATTAATAATTTTGAGCATTATCCTCAGTGCCTGTAGAGGTAATGAGGATATTCCTGCAGTCAATTTTACGTCTGAGACTGCACCAGTCAATTCAACCGGTGATGCTGCTGATGATCCAGCAATTTGGATTAATGAAGAAAATCCAATTAATTCCTTAATTTTTGGCACTGATAAACGGAGGGGTATTCATGTTTATGATCTGAATGGTTCGGAATTAGGATTTTCAGCTCTAGGGGCAACAAATAATGTTGATGTTAGAGTTCTGAATAAAACTCTATATATTGCCACATCAAACAGAACATCGAGTGTTATTGATCTATGGGCAATACCAGAATTGGAGGCATACAAGTACTTTAGTACAACTGATGATCCATTCAATTCATTTTCAAAACACACATCAATTGATGCAGGAATGAATGTTTATGGTATTTGTCTTGGTGTGTATAAAAATAATTTAGTAGCCCTTCTAACTGAAGAAGAGGGCATCAGAAATCAATTCTGGGATCTTACAAACCAAATGCTAATTAATACAATCAACATAATTGCAGATGAATCAAACCCACCCGAAAATGGTAATGAAGCTGAAGGATGTGTCTTTGACGACGATAATGAAACCTTTTTTGTTTCCAGAGAGGGGAATGATGGCATATTAAAAGCATTCAATACAGCCGATCAAAGTTTTATAAAAGTTATCGATAACCGAGCTGGAAACATAATTGGTGACCCCGAGGGCGTAGCCATCTATAAAAGCAATGTTAGTGAGGGTTTTATAATCGTTTCTTCTCAAGGTGATAGCACATTCAATGTCTATGATCGTCAATATCCATATGATTTTCAGTTTAAATTTTCAGTAACAGATGTAGCCGATACCGATGGTCTAGATATTGTTAATTTCTCTATTGGAGAACTATATCCCGATGGAATCATGGTTGTTCAGGATGGTTTTAATGCTCCATATAATCAAAACTTCAAGATAGTTAATGTATCAGAAATTAAAAAAAAAATTCTGACACTTGGCTTGATCAATTAAAATCATTTTCACAAGAAAACCCAACTTTAGCACCCTTGATTTTAACTGCATTAGGCTTCTTAGAGTCTTTTGTTTTTACGGGAGTGCTGTTTCCTAGCCTATTACTTTACTTATTGGCAGTTTTTCTTTTTTTAGAGGGAATATCCTCGTTATTTATCATTACAACATTTGCCTACGTTGGATCATTTATTGGTGACCAATCTAGCTATTTAATTGGACGATTTTACGGTGTTAAATTTCTAAATTTAAAATTTTTTCAAAAACGTAAATTAACTATAACCAAAACCAAAAATTGGTTTTATAAATATGAGTTTGGCGCAATTTTACTGGGCAGAATGACGCCAAGCATCAGACCATTTGCACCCTTCATGGTTGGCACCTTTAAATTAAACTATCAACGTTTTTTAATTTTCGATTTACTTGCATGTGCAATTTGGGGTTTAGGCCTTGTCTTATTAGTTGTATTATGGGACTCAATAGCTAATTTCTTCTGATGGTTCAATTGCTAACAATAGGGTTATTATTAATAGTAGGTTTTTTCCTAGTTGCTTATTTTTTTAAAGAAAAGGGGGGCTTGTTAAAAGATATTTTTACAAAAGTCTTTGCACTGATTCTTACCATAGCGACTCTTTATCTTTTCTTTAGAGTTTTAAGATTTTTAATTTAATGGCAGATTCAATATTCACTCAAATATATAATGGATTAATCCCTGGAGAAGTTATCTACGAAGACGAATATTGTTTTGCTATTAATGATATTAACCCTCAAGCGCCTACACATATACTTATTATTCCTAAAAAGCTTATAAATAAAGTTTCTGAGGCCGCCCCCGAAGATGCATCTTTATTGGGAAACTTGCTACTAGCCAGTAAAAAAATTGTAGACCAATATGAATTAGAAGATAGCTATCGCTTAGTTATAAATAATGGTGCCAAAGCTGGACAGAGTGTTTTCCATATACATGTACATTTATTGAGTGGTAGAGCTTTAGAATGGCCGCCTGGATAATTTAGGAATTTAATAAAACGAGGCACCAACAAGCAAAATAAAAACAATAATTCCAATCACTCCAAAAAAAATTATTATATTTCTTAATGTTGTTTTATCATCCATGGTGTAATTTTAACAATAAATAGCACATGCGAATAGAGCCATATACAGATTCAGAAGTTAATGAAGTCTTGTCGAACCTTCTACATAATCAAGATTTTATTAATTTTGTTAAAACAAATCTTTCAGGAAATAAATCAAAATTTCTATCTCTTCCAGGATCTACTTTTCTTGCATTTCAAGTATTTAAACAAAAGGTCAAAAAAATTAATTCAGTAGATAGCTTTCAAGACCAAGTTAAACAAGTTCTTTCATCGGTAGTTGATAAGACAATTGATAATTTTACTTTTTCTGGCTTGGACGAATTAGACCCAGATAAAGGGTATCTATTTATAGGAAATCATAGAGATATTACTCTTGATAGTGCTTTATGTAATTTTGCTATAGACACAAAAGGATTTAGCACCACATACAACGCTATAGGAGACAATTTAGTTACTACCAGCTGGATGGGTGACCTCCTCAGACTAAATAAATGTTTTGTTATTTCTAGATCGGGTTCAAAAAAAGAGATATACAAAAATTTAGCAAATGCATCTGCTTTTATAAGCCATCAACTTCAATCATCAAACCATGTATGGATCGCCCAACGGCAGGGTAGGGCTAAGGATGGTTTCGATAAAACTGACTCAGCTGTTCTTAAGATGATTCATATGAATCAAAGAAAACTTTATCCATTTGAGGAACTAACAAAAAATATAAATTTAGTCCCTGTATCAATCTCATATGAAATAGATCCACTCGCTCCAGAAAAAGCTATCAAAATGATAAGTGGATCAAATGAAAAAGTGTCTGATGAGGATGTTTCACACATCTTTAAGGGCATTATGTTAAATAAGGGGCGAGTTCATTTATCTTTCTGCCCCCAAATTAATGAAGATCTATCATCTGAGGATTTAGCTCAAGTTATTGATGTTCATATTAAAAATAATTACAAAATATGGGATACAAATAGGTATGCATATCATTTCCTTAAAGGCGATACAGATGAAGCGAACAAGTATACTAGAGGTCTAAATTACTTTGACAATTTGAGAGTTTCTATGACTAATCAAGAACTTGAATATATAATGTTGCAGTACGCAAACCCATTAAAATTTTTAGAGGATAAATAACATGAAAGATGATCAATTTTATGATTCAGAAGAAGAATCTCAAGACTCTTCCTCTGATGTCTTAGTTGCCCTAGTTATAATAATTTGCGGTGTAATTGGCGCAACATTTTACGTAAGCTCACTATGAGTTTAAATGTATCAGACCTTTTTGCAGTAAAAGGTAAGATTGCGATTGTAACTGGCGGCTCAAGAGGTATAGGCGAAATGTTAGCAGCTGGTTTTTTAGCCAATGGAGCAAAAGTCTATATAACAGCTAGAAAGGAAGATGCACTTTTATCAAAGGCAAAAGAATTAGCTGTTCAATTTAATGCTGAATGTATTCCCTATTGTGTTGACCTCTCCACAATGGATGGCATCACTAATTTTGTCCAATTTATAAAGGAACAAGAACCTGATGGTATAGATTTTTTAATTAACAATGCAGGTGCAGCTTGGGGCAACCCTTTTGATACTTTTCCAGAAAGTGGCTGGGATAAGGTAATGGATATTAACCTTAAATCGCCTTTTTTTCTTACCCAACAAATGAAAGATCTGCTAGCTCTTAAAGGAACAGATGTTAACCCCTCAAGGGTTATTAATATTGCTTCTATTGATGGCTTACGTTTACCTTTGATGGATACTTTTTCTTACACATCCTCTAAATCTGCTATTATTCATTTGACCAGACACCTGGCAAAAACATTAGTGAAAGATAATATTCTTGTTAATGCAATTGCGCCTGGCCCATTCGACAGTCATATGCTTGGTAAAGCAGTTAATTTTGATTATTCATTCATAGCTGATTCTATTCCAAGAAAACGAATAGGCACTCCAGAAGATATAGCTGGATTATGTTTATATCTATGTAGTAGAGCAGGGGCTTATACAGTTGGCGAAACCATCACATGCGATGGTGGAGCTGTAAATGCTAGCTAATCAAGGCTATCAAGGTAAACCTCTGCATCTAAAGCAGCCATACAGCCAAAACCAGCACTAGTTATAGCTTGTCGATAGCTGTAATCAGCCACATCACCAGCAGCAAAAATGCCAGGCACAGAAGTTGATGTTGCTCCATTATCAAAGCCTGTCTTAGTAACTATATAGCCATTATCCATTGTTAGTTGGCCCTGAAAAATATCTGTATTTGGTTTATGCCCAATGGCAATAAAAACCCCATCTACTTTCAAGTCAAATTGATTGCCATCATTATTTTCTAAAATTACTTTCTCTACTACCTGATCTCCGACAACTTCTTTGAGCGTAGAGTTAAGCAATAAATTGACTTTTCCCTCTTTAACTTTTCTAAATAGTCTGTCTTGCAGAATTTTTTCAGCTCTAAATTCATCACGACGATGAACTAAATGGACTTTTGAGCATATATTGCTTAAATAAAGTGCTTCTTCAACAGCCGTATTGCCACCACCAACAACTACAACTTCTTGGTCTCTATAAAAAAAACCATCACAAGTTGCACATGCGCTGACACCTCTACCAAGAAATTTTTGCTCCGATTCTAGGCCTAAATACTTAGCTGATGCACCCGTAGCAATGATCACAGCGGAGGCTTGATAGGTATTCTTTTCCCCCAACAGCTTAAAAGGTTTATCCTTAAAATTCACCTCTTTAACATAATCATTAATGATCTTTACGTTATATTTTTCTGCATGCATTTTCATACGGTCCATTAATTCTGGACCTTGTAAATCATTAATATCACCAGGCCAATTTTCTACTTCAGTTGTTGTTGTCAATTGACCACCAACTTCAAGTCCAGTAATTAATATCGGATTAAGGTTAGCCCTTGCAGCATAAATTGACGCAGTATAGCCTGCAGGACCAGATCCAAGGATAATAAGTTCTTTAGCCATTTTTTTGTTATTTTTAGGAGCTTGCCTCAATTTTTAGTTACAATATCTTAGCATGTTATTGGACAAAATTTTTAGAGAGTTTTTCGGTTTTATTTTAATTTTTTTCGCAATTTTTTTAACTTTTAGCCTATTTAACTACAACGCTCCCGAGACTATATTTCCTGGACAGCTTGGCCAAATTATTTCTACTTCTTTTTTACAAAGCTTTGGCTATGGTTCACTTTACCTTTGTCTATTAATCTTTCTGTTGGGCTGCGCATGCATACTTACAAACATTTCTGATTCAACAAGCATGTTTACCACTGTAAATAGATTTATCTTGGCTTTTATAGCCATTTTCCCAATGTCAGCAGTGCTAACAAATTTAACTCTTTTTGACTTTCTAGAACTAGCTTCATCGGGTCTAAGTTATGGAGGTCTAGCCGGAGAAAATATTCGATCTCTTACATCGGTTTTCATAAATGAGCCTTGGTATAGCATTATTGGGATAGCCGAAATACTGCTATTGATATTTTTCTCAATATTTGGGTTATTTAGGAAACCTGCTAAAAGAGAATCTTCAATAACTTCCACTGAAGAGCCGTTGCAAAACACATTAAAAAAAGTTGATAAACCAAAAACAACTGAAACGAAGAAAGTAAAACCATCTAACGATCAACCTAAAACTACAGTGCAAACGCAAGTTTACATGGATTTTCTAGATCTATTGGATAAGAAGGTTGATGATTCAACTGATATTTCTAAAGAATACCTTGATGATTTATCTTCAAATCTTGAACTTAAATTAGAAGAATTTGGTATTGAAGGTACTGTCCAAGACAGTTTACCTGGTCCAGTGATAACTAGATTTGAACTAAATCTAGCCCCTGGCACAAAAGCATCACAAGTAACCAATATTGCTAATGACTTAGCACGTTCACTAGCAGTTAAAAGCGTAAGAGTTGTAGAAGTTATAGAAGGTAAATCAACCATAGGAATTGAAATTCCAAATCCTAAGCGAAAGGTTGTATCTCTATATTCAACACTAAGTGAAAGGGATACAGACAAATTACAGCCTTTAGAGTTTTGTCTTGGAAAAGATATAGCAGGAGATATCTCCACCATTAATCTCCAAGAATTGCCACATCTCCTAATTGCTGGAACCACTGGCTCTGGTAAATCTGTTGGAGTAAATACTATTTTGTTAAATTTGCTTAGAAAAAATAAACCTGAAGACTTAAGACTGCTCTTAGTTGACCCTAAAATGCTTGAGCTTTCTGTTTATGATGATATTCCTCACCTGATTACTCCAGTTATAACAGACATGCAAAAAGCTGCTAACGGCCTTAATTGGTGTGTTAAAGAAATGGATAGAAGATATAAGCTGATGTCCCTTTTAGGAGTAAGAAGTCTAGAGTCTTATAACCAAAAAGTACTAAAACCCCAATCAATTCCTCAAGAAATAAAAGATAAACTTTTTGAAATTTCTGGGCCTGACTTAGAAAAACTTCCTTACATAGTTGTCGTTATAGATGAATTAGCCGATTTAATGATGGTAACAGGAAAAAAAGTTGAACAACTCATAGCCCGATTGGCGCAAAAAGCCAGAGCTTCTGGTATTCATTTAGTAATCGCCACACAAAGACCATCAGTAGATGTAATTACCGGTCTAATTAAAGCCAATATCCCATCTAGAATGTCATTCTTAGTTTCTTCAAAAGTTGACTCAAGAACAATCCTAGACCAAGGCGGAGCTGAACAATTATTAGGAAAAGGTGATTTGCTATTCATAGAGCCAGGCACATCTATTCCAAAACGAATTCACTGCTCGTTTGTGACTGATGACGAAGTGCAAAAAATCGCTAAGCAATTAAGAGAAAGTGGTCGACCCAGCTATATTGAAGAAGTTATCAAATCAATTGAAATACAAGAATTAACCTCTGATTCTGATGAAGATGATGATTTATATAATCAGGCAGTTGAATTTGTTGTTGAGTCACGCAGAGCATCAATTTCATCCATTCAAAGAAAATTTAGAATTGGCTACAACAGAGCTGCTAGATTGATTGAAACTATGGAAGAAAATGGCATTGTTTCACCAATGAATTCCAATGGCTCACGAGAAGTTCTTTGATGCGCTACTATTCTCTATTATTTCTCACATTTCTAGAATCGTTAGCTGCCGAAAGCTTAGTTAACGCCAATCAAGACTTTACTGCTCAAATTAGCATTGAACACAATCAATCTCCTACATCCTCGGGGTCAATTCAGTATAAATTTGGAGATTTTAAATATGTAGTCGAAGAACCGTATCGACAAACTATTTATAAAGCTAACGACAATATTTTTATCCAAGATGACGACTTTCAGCAAGTATTTGTCTATGCACAGAATTACAGTTTTTTATTAGATGATGTGCTAAGCGGCGATATTGAATTTCAATCAATAGAGTGCAGCAATCAATGTTATATAGCCAATGATCTAAATACAAACGTCAAGGATCTGACAGTTGAATTAATCGATAATCAACTATTTCAGATTAAATATCTGGACTATAAAGATGACATATATGTGATTAATTTTTTAAATTACCAAAAAGGTAGCGATAATATTAGCTATAATTTCCCAGAGGGCTATGAGGTAATAGTGAATGATTGATTTAGCGCAGTTGAACAACAATATCGATGAAGCTCAAAAAGCAATTGCATCAAGAGGAGAGCAAATTAATCTCTCGACACTTTTAGATATATCCAAAGAAAAAAATCTTATTCAATTATCTTTAGATGATTTAAAGAATAAGAAGAATATTATTTCTAAATCAATTGGTGAACTAGCCAAGAAAAACGAAAATATTGAAGAGGAAAAATTAAAATCTGACAAAATATCAGCTGAAATCAATAACTTACAAGACCAATTTAATCAATTAGATGCTCAGTTAACTGCTATGTTGCTGACCATTCCCAATATTCCTGATAAAGACGTTCCCATTGGAAATGATGAAAATGCTAATGAAGTTATGGACGTAAAAATTTATCAGCAAAATGATGGAGAAGATCATGTTGAAATAGGCAATAAACTTGGATTATTGGATTTTGAAACAGCCAATAAGCTCTCAGGTGCACGTTTTGTTGTGCTTAAAGGAAAGTTAGCAAAACTCCAAAGAGCATTAATCCAATTTATGCTTGATCATGCAGATAAAAATGGTTATGAAGAATGCTATGTCCCTTACATAGTTAATAAAGAATCACTTTTAGGTACTGGTCAATTGCCTAAATTTGAAGATGATCAATTTAAGGTTAATGAATCAAACTATTTAATCCCAACTGCTGAAGTGCCCTTAACGAATTTCGTTAGAGACACACAAATTGATGCAAAGGACTTACCCATAAAGCTCTGTGCTCATACCCCATGCTTTAGAAGTGAAGCGGGAAGTTATGGAAAAGATACTAAGGGCATGATTAGACAACATCAGTTTGAAAAAGTTGAAATCGTACAGATTGTTCATCCTAATGATTCAGAAGATGTATTAGATGAGCTTGTCGCCAATGCCACTAAAATCCTTGATGAATTAAAACTTTCTTACAGAACGGTTAAATTGTGCACCGGTGATTTAGGTTTTTCGGCTGCAAAAACCATAGATATTGAAGTTTGGTTACCCAGCCAAAACACATTTAGAGAAATTTCTTCATGCTCTAATTTCAGAGACTATCAGGCTCGTCGTATGCATACACGATCTAAAGACAATGATGGCAAATTTATACCACACACACTCAACGGATCAGCTTTAGCGGTAGGGCGAACCTTGGTTGCTATTATGGAAAATTACTATGATCCAAAGAAAGGCTTAATTATTCCTGATGCACTTCATAAATACCTGGATTTTACTTCCATCCCCTTGAAGTAAAAATTGTCACGATTATTTTCCACTTTTGTTACAACTAACAATTTTTTTTTACTAGAATATAGGAATCATAATTGAGGTAAATATGTATTCGAATATTGCTAAAATTGGCAGCGCTTTACTAGCAGCTGCTTTATTTCTACTTCCTCTTAGCGCTGATGTGGAGACTACTTCTGGCTTAAAAGGTAACGTTAATGTTCCTGGAGCTACTGTAGAAGTGGTGTATAGCCCAACAGGTCTAAGAAAAAGCACGGAAGTTGGTGAAAATGGAAACTTTTCATTCTCATTCCTTCCAGTGGGTGGCCCTTATGTTGTTAATGTTTCAGCAGACGGGTATAAATCCGAAAGTGTTTCTGATGTTTACTTAGTTTTAAGTAAAGTTTCAGATGTTAATGTAAGCCTAGTCTCTCTAGATTCTTTGGAAGACGTTGTAGTCTCAGCTAAAGCTGGTGATGGCTCTTTAAATGCAGGTACTGGTACTTTGCTAGATAGAGCTGCCATGGATGGAATTCCAACAATCAATAGATCTGTTGGTGATTTCGCCAAAATGGATCCTAGGGTTAACGTTAGTGGTTCAGGTTCCAGAAATATCAATATTTCTGTAATGGGTGCCAATAACAGATACAATGACTTCTCCATCGATGGTATTAGTTTTAATGACCCATTTGGTCTAAATGCTAATGGTTTCGGCACAATGAGAAATCCTATCAGTTTAGACTTTGTCGAACAGATTTCAGTTGATGTAACACCGTATGATGCCTCCAGAGGTAACACAACAGGTGGCTCAATTGCCGTTGTAACAAAATCAGGTTCAAACGAATTTGATGGCTCAATCTTCTACACAGGAAGAAATGAGGGTAACGTCGGTGATTTGCCAGGTGGCGATGAATTCCCTGAATTCTCTGAATCAACATTGGCTATGACACTTTCTGGACCAATTATTAAAGACAAACTCTTTTTCTTCTTTGGTTACGAAGATTTTGAGGCAACAAAACCTGCATTATATGGTAATGCTGACAGTGGTGCTCCTAGAGCTGCTGAAGACGTTTCAGCTGCTGATGAAGAGAGAATAAGAAGCATAGCTATTAATAGATATGGATACGATCCAGGTTCAATAGCTGCAAACTTCCCTGAAACTCAAATGTCATATGTTCTTAAGTTAGATGCAAATTTAACCGACAGACAAAGAGCTTCATTTAACTACTCTTATTCAGAAGACTCACTACCTGTTAAAGGCAACCCTGGAAATGCAGTATTTAGCAATAACTACTACATCAAACCACCAGAAATTGAAAGAATGTCTGTAACACTCTTCAGTGACTGGACCGATAACTTCAGAACTAAAGTTAAATACACTTCTTATGAAATGGTTGAAGACGATGCATCAGTTGGTGATAGCCTTTTCCCAGAAGTAAGAATTGATGTTGGTGGTGATGACGTATTCTTAGGTGGTGACAGATACAGAGGTGCAAACTTCATTAATGTTACTTCTGATACATTTACTTTTAAAGGTGACTTAGACCTGGGTGATCACTTCATTTCATTTGGTGTTGATATGACCGAACAATCTATCTATAACTTGTTTATTTCTAGATATAACGGTGAAATTCAATTTGGAAGTATTGATGATTTTGAAGCAGGTACATGGAAATACCTTAGATTTAATACGCCTCTAGCAGGTAACAGCAATGTTGATTCAGCAGCAGCTATTTTTGATGTTGAAAAAACAGCTTGGTATATCCAGGACAGAGTTACAGTTAACGACAAGTTAGAAGTAACTTTAGGGGCAAGATTAGATCTTCAATCCACACCTGACACACCTTTAACAAACCCTAAGTTTGTTGAAAGACATGGTTTTACCAATGCTACAACATTTGATTTTGAAGTATTGCAACCAAGATTCTCATTTAATTATGATGCTACAGATATGTTCTCAGACTTTGGAAACGTAACTGAAGCAACATTAAGAGGTGGTAAAGGTCTTTTTGTTGGAAGAATACCTAATGTGTGGTGGTCAAACCCATATACAAGATCAGGTGGTCTTACCGACTATAACAGATTCAGAAGCTTCAGCAGCACCATTGGTGTAATGCCAGCAGCTAGTGTTGCTGATCCAAGATTCTTCTGGGTTGGACCTACTTCAAACTACGAAGTTAGAGGAGCTTATTTTGGTGATGCGCAAGCAACAGATCCAAACTTTAAAGCACCTTCATCATGGAGATCAAACATTGGTTTAGATATAGCAACTGAAAATGGTTACTTCTGGACCTTTGAATACAATGTTGATGAAGTTAAATACGGTGTCTTGTACAAAGACTTAACACTAGAACAGATTGGAACATTAGCAGACGGCAGAGGCGTTTATGACGGTGATGGCGACTACTTATTAACCAATGGTGATAGTGGCTCAACTGAAGCATGGACAGTTTCTGTCAACAAATCAGTGGGCGATGTTAAGTTCTTAGCAGCTTACACCAATATGGAAGCTCTAAGTGAATTTGATGCAACCTCATCACAAGCTGAATCAAGCTATAACTACTTCTCACGTTACGATGGCGAGAACTACGAAAAAGCTAGATCAGACTTTATGGTTGAACATAAGTTCCTTGGAAGCATGGATTATACAACTCAGCTATGGGGCGAAAATGATACTAGATTCTCGTTAATCTACGTCAGAAAATCAGGTAGACCTTATAGTGTTGTGTATGATGCACCAGGCTTCAATGCCATTTCAGGACCTGCTTATTATTCAGATAATGCACTTGCATACATCCCTACAGGAAAAGATGATCCTAAGGTTATGTTCACAAGTGATGCTGTTGCTGAAGAAGTAATGAACTTCATCAATAATGGCCCATTAGCTGCATATAAAGGTAAAGTAGCTCCAAGAAATGCGTTCAATGATCCTTGGACTTCAAGATTAGACTTAAGAGTTACACAAGATGTTGCACTACCTGAGGTAGTATCAATGCTTGGAGATAACAAATTAGTACTTTACTTTGATGTTCTAAACGTATTGAACTTCCTTGATGATGAGAATGGACTTGTTTATTCCCATAACTACAACCAATCAAAGCAGATTGTTCTTGATGGTGTGGAAGATGGAAAAGTTGTTATTAAAGGCATAGATGCTGATGATAACTACTTTGCAAGAACAGGTGATGGCGATTCATCATGGTTAATGCAATTTGGGTTTAGCTGGAAATTCTAATCTCAATTTTTTGATAATCTAACGCCACCTTCGGGTGGCGTTTTTTTTTGTATTTTTTGTATAATATCTTATGCCTTCGATACCAGCTATTGAATACAACCTTCTTGAAAAAGGTGATTCTAAAACTATTAGTTTCTTGCAAACTTATCTTAATGATGTTGGCTTTTTTGTTATCAAAAATCATCCTTTACCTGCTTCTACAATCCAGGATGTTTTCGATTACTCTAAAGAATTATTTAGCCTGAGTGTTGAAGATAAGTTGAAATATAAAGTGCCAAACTGTAATGGGGCAGTTGGCTACACTCCTTATGGTATTGAAACAGCTATGAATGAGAATGTAGCCGATCAAAAAGAATTTTGGCACCAAGGATCAAACTCAAACCCTGACCTGCTGCCTAATGTCTATCCAAAAGAAATGAACAATCCGCATAAAATTGATGACTTATTTTTGGAATTTGAGGAAATTGCCAAAAAGGTTTTAGCTTGTTTTACTTCATTTAATATTAAATACAATGCAGATTTATTGGATATAGCTAATAATGGTAATTCCACCCTTAGATTAATACATTACCCTAAAACCGAAAACAATAATGAACAAAGGGCCAGAGCTCATAGCGACGTTAACTTGATAACCCTATTGGTGGGTGGTAATGAATCCGGTCTTGAAGCTCAAAATAGAAATGGTGACTGGGTTGATTGTAACTGCAATGAGAATGAAATAATTTGCAATGTTGGCGACATGCTAGAAATTGTTTCAAATGGTCATTTAAAAAGCACAATACACAGAGTAGTATCAAAAGGCAATTCAGATAGATCGCGCTACAGCATTCCTTTCTTCCTTCATCCAAGACCTGAAGTTATACTAGACCCTAAAACTAATTTAACCGCTGATCAATTCTTAACACAGAGGTTAGTGGACATTAAACTAAAATAATTATGACTTATTACTTACAAGCATTACTTGGCGGCATTTTATTACTTGCATTGGTTATACCTATGTCAAATAACTATAAGGAAATCAAGATCAAAAATATTTTCTACGCCATTCTGGTAATGGTGTTATTTGGTTTTTTATTGCTTAGTGACTATGTTACCGATTTCTTTAGAGTAATCAGTGATGGGGTGGCAAAACTTTCTTCAGCTACTGCTGATGGTACTAGTTTTTTATTTGGCACTCTTTTTGAGGCTCACCCTTATGCCTTTGCTCTTAATGTCTTGCCATTAATAATAGTAATGTCCTGCATTAGTGCGCTTTTATGGCATTGGAGAATATTGCCATTGATGATCAAAGGTTTGTCTTATGTCTGTGAAAAACTTTTTAACTTAGGTGGTCCAGTCTCATTTGGTGCTGCTGCAAACGTCTTTGTTGGACAAGTAGAGGCGCCTTTGTTCGTTAGACCTTATCTTGCCAATATGAGTAAAAAAGAACTACTTATTCTTATGACAGCTGGCATGGCAACAATATCCGGATCAATAATGATTGCCTTAGCAGGACAATTAGAAAATCAGTTTGCAGGTATAAATGTAGTACAGCACTTCCTTACAGCTTCAATTCTTTCTGTGCCAGCAGCAATTATGTATGCCGAGATAATGTACCCATCTGAACAAATTACTCCAAGCATTGCAAATGAAGAGGAAGAGCGCATTTACAAAGGTTCAATGGACGCTATAACTCGTGGTACAAAAGATGGCCTGAGTATAGCTGTTAATGTTGCTGCTATACTTATCGCTGTTCTGGCCTTAGTTTCTATAGTCGATGGCTTTTTAGGGCTTCTAATGGAAGGACTATCCTTACAATCTATTTTAGGGTATATCTTTGCTCCAATCTGTTGGATGATGGGTGTTCCTTGGTCTGAAGCTACAGGAGCAGCTGAATTGCTGGGCATAAAGCTTGCAACTAATGAATTTGTTGCATATACACAATTTGGAGGCATGGATCCTAATTTCTTCTCTGAAAGAACTAAAGTAATTATTCTGTATGCCCTTTGTGGTTTTGCTAATTTTTCAAGTGTTGGGATTTTAATTTCAGGAATTGGTTCTATGGCCCCTGAGAAAAGAATAGACCTAATTGAGGTATCAGGAAAAGCTTTAGTGGGAGCAACTTTAGCCTCTTGCTTTACAGGGCTAGTAGCTGGCTTATTTGTTTAAATTAGTCTAGTCAGTTTTCTAAAATGCTTACGGCAATAAACTTTGTATTGGTCTCCACCAATTTGTATCTGTGCGCCTTCAGTCACTATATTTCCATCCTGGTCTAAACGAGCAACCATAGTTGCTTTTCTAGAGCATTTAGATTTTTGGCAGAGGGTTTTTAGTTCTATTAAAGTATCTGCATAGGCTAACAAAGCGGCACTGCCTTCGAATAAATTCCCTTGGAAGTCTGTTCTTATGCCATAACACATAACAGGAATATTAAATTCATCGCAAATTCTGCATAGTTGTTTAACTTGAATTTGCGTTAGAAACTGTGCTTCATCAATCAAAATACAGGATACTTTTATCTCAGTGTTAGTCTCAATAAATTTATAAAAATTAAAGTCTGTTGCAAAGACAATAGCTTCTTTTGAAAGACCAATTCTTGAATGTATCAAGCCATCATGATGAGCTGCGTCTATTTCTGGTGTAAATAGAAAGGTTTTAAGATCTCTGACTTGGTAGTTATGATTTGACTGTAGTAGGGAGGTTGATTTTCCAGCATTCATAGTGGAAAAGTGAAAATGTACTTTTGCCACAGCTTAATCTTTTTTGTTTTTAAATATCGCAGAAAGGCTAAAACCTTTAGGTCGAGCTTCTAAAAAGATATAAATCCCTACAACTAAAAGACTAATAATTAAGACTTGTAATCCATCCATCTGAGTATTGTAATGTTTTTCTTCAACATATCATTAAAAGACGTTTTTTTTTATTTATATTTTCATCAAACTAAGGTTATGTATTAGAATTCC
>JAYPTH010000012.1:0-21381 GCA_038133485.1 Gammaproteobacteria bacterium
ACATATAAACCTTCAATTTGATGAAACATAGGCAAATGGGTGGCATCATCGTCTTTACGGTAGACCTTACCTGGGGAAACTACCGCTATAGGCGGTTTGCTTGTTAGCATAGTTCTTACCTGGACTGGTGAAGTATGCGTGCGTAGCACTTGGGTTTTGTTGTTGACATAAAATGTGTCATGCATCTCGCGCGCTGGATGCGTCGCTGGAATGTTTAGTTTGTCAAAATTGTACTCTTCAGTCTCAACTTCAGGGCCCTCAGCCACTGAAAATCCAAACGAAGTTAAGAGTTCAGTAAGTTCAGATTTAACTTGATTAATAGGGTGGAACGAACCGATTTCACGATTCAGTGGTGGTAGAAAAATATCTTTTGGTGCCGTCATTAATCTATAGCAGCTTTCACAACTTTTTCAAAAGTTGCTTTATCCTGTATAGCTAACTCTGACAACATCTTTCTGTCAAGCTCTATGCCTTTTTCATTAAGCCCATGTATGAATTTAGAATAAGAGTAACCAAGGTTTCTCACCTCAGCATTAATTCTTATAATCCACAGTCTTCTAAAGTCTCTTTTTCTATTTTTTCTGTCTCTGTAAGCGTATTGTAAAGATTTAATTAAGGATTGTTTGGCTGTTTTAAATAGCCTTGATCTGGCGCCATAATGCCCTTTAGTTCTGGCTAGAACTGCTTTATGTTTTTTTGCTGCTAGATTTCCTTTTGTTGTTCTTGGCATTTTATGCTTCCAATAATTTATTAACCACTTTTAAGTTTGCGCCTTCTAAATTAGAAGTGCCTCGAGCATGTCTCTTTTTCTTAGTCTTGTGCTTTGACAGGATATGATTTCTACCTGCAGACCTCATTTTAAGGCCTGAACCAGTAGCTTTAAACCTCTTTTTTGCACTAGAGTGATTCTTCAACTTGCTCATTTTGTTTTCTTTGGAGCCAGCATTGTACTATATGCTCTGTTTTCAAATTTTGGCTCGACCAAAACAGAAGCAATATCTTCGGTTTCTTTGATGATGCTGTCAAGTAAAGTTTTGCCAAAACTGGTATTTCCAAGCTCTCTACCCCTAAACATTACTGTGACTTTTACATTTGCTTTCTTATCTAAAAAGCCTTTAATTTTATTTAACTTGACATTAATATCGCCTTGACCAATATTTGGTCTCATTTTTATTTCTTTCTGCTCAAGTCTCTTTTGATTTTTTTTGGCAAGTGATGCTTTCTTTTTTTGATCAAATTTATACTTACCATAATCGATGATTTTAGCTACACAGGGCTCTTTATCAAAAGTTATCTGTAGAATATCTAGCCCTTTATCTTCAGCGAGATTAATTGCATCAGATTTTGAAAAATCACCCAGCTTTTCTCCTGATTCAGAAATTACTGTTAAACGTTCAGCTTTCATAAACTGATTAACTGGTGCCTGAGGTGGCCTTTTTCTTCTTTGTGGTCTCAAAATTGTTGGAAAATAAATGTGAAGCGCATTATGAATGCAGGGAAATAAGATTATCGAATGTCATAGAAGGGTGATATTAAAGCAATATTAGATTTAATCAAGAGCTAAGGTCCCAAAGTGTTTCTGGGTTTTTCATGGATTTTATTTCGATGACGTAATTAAATGGGTCACATAAAAACATTGTCTCTTGTTCAGGTGGGCGGCCTTCAAATCTAACAAAAGGCTCAAGCAAGATTTTGGCATCACTATCTTTTACTCTTTCTTTAAGTTCGGAAAACTGGGACTCATTTAAATGAACGCCAAAATGTGGCACTGGGATATCGCACATATCAACAATTTTGCCTTGGATATCATCTCTTGGTACAAAATCACAACACTCATGCAGTGTTAGTTCATTTCCAAAAAAATTAATGTCTTGCCAATCATCTTCAGCTCGTCCTTCTTGGCAACCCAAAATATCACAATAAAAATGTTTGGCTTTTGGCAAATCTGTGACTTTTATTGCTAAATGAAATTTTGAATACATTGGCTCAATTATATATGTCTTTGAGCTTGGTTTGAATATCTTTGCAAACTGAAATACTCAAACCAGATTTTGTAGACATTTCTTCAGGCGGTATATGAGATAGATTATCTATCGAGTTGAATGTTTTATAGATTTTATCAATGGACTTTGGTCCAACACCCTTAATATCTTGCAGAAAATGTTTTGTAAGATTTTTTCTTTTGATGGACCTAAAATTTTTAAGAGCAAATCGATGGGCCTCATCTCTAACATCCAAAAATAGTTTTGACATGGAATCATCTTTCCTAAATTCAACTTTTTGCTCACCGAAGAAAAGGTTTTCAATGCCATATTTTCTTTTTTCACCTTTGCCTATAGCAACGAACTTAGCCTTATTTGGTGAAAGTTCCTTTTGTATGGAATTGAGATGAGTTTTGCCACCATCAATTAAGATTATTGAAATATCAAAATTATTTTTTAGATATTTCTTGATGCCATAAGCTAATGCTGAAATATCAGATTCTGCATG
Source organism: Gammaproteobacteria bacterium (assembly GCA_038133485.1). Classification (GTDB taxonomy): domain Bacteria; phylum Pseudomonadota; class Gammaproteobacteria; order Magnimaribacterales; family TMED112; genus TMED112. The sequence continues at coordinate 2,491 of JAYPTH010000012.1, forward strand.
TTTGTATGGAATTGTAAAAAACCTATATTTGGATTTATCAGGACCTTTGGCATTAAAGTAAACACAAGAAACTGTCTGAAGATCTCCAACCCCACCACTAACATCGAAACCCACAATATTAATATCAGCATCGGTTACACCTAGCCTATCTTGAATAAAGTTTTTACTCAGTAAATATTTATTTGCTTTTTGCAGTTGTATGCCAAGGAATTCTTTAGCATTGCGATCAGCCATGTCGCACCACTTTTTTTTATTACCTGAAATAGGTGATGTGAATTTTATATGAGGGAAAAAGGGTGATCCTAAGTCTTTTTTTAAAGATATTATTTCTTTCAACTTTGGATTGGCTAGAATTAACCTGCTCAAGAACTCTTCATATAAATCATCATGGCTTTTTTCTAACTGATTTTTAAATGTGTATCTTTTGATATTAGCAAAAGCGTTTTTTTCGATATCAATAACAACAAAACTAATTTCATTGTCTGCTGAAGCCATACCCAGAACTTTCGTCTGATCGCCACCAGAAAAAATAATCTGCGTCTCTTCTATGCGTTTCAGCATTGCAATTTTGGCTTTAATTTCGCCAGCTCTTTCGTAGGCTTGCTGGTCAGAAAATTTTTTCATTGAAGAGTTAAGGTCCTTGATAATCTCAGAAAAATTACCCTTCAGCACCCTCTTAGCATTTTGTATATCTTCTAAGTACTCATTATGCGAAATTTTACCAACACAAGGTGCAGAACACTTACCTATTTGGTATTGCAAGCAAGGCCTTGACCTATTCGCAAAAAACACATCATTGCATGTGCGTAATTTGAAAATGTTCTGCAATTCAGAGATTGCGGTTCTGGTACCTTTAGCGCTAGTAAATGGACCAAATAACTCTTTTGAAGCTTTCGTCGTTCTTTTAAAAAGAATCTGCGGAAAATTGTGTTTCTCATTTATTTCAATGTAGGGAAATGTTTTATCATCCCGCAGCAGTATATTAAATTTGGGTTGATTGGATTTGATTAGATTTTGTTCTAGCAAAAGTGCTTCTGTTTCATTTTTAGTTATTAAGAAATCAACATCAACTACCTTATTGATAAGTTTAGTGGTTTTATATTCTTTAACTGAGCTAGTGAAGTAGGAAGCAACCCGTTTTTTAAGATTCTTAGCCTTGCCGATATATAAAATTGAATTAGCATCAAAAAATCTGTATACACCAGGCTTTTCAGGAAAGGATCGCACTTTGTCTTTGATGCTATTTTTCACTGGAGAATTTTTTAGTATTAAGCTTGCCCAGCTCAACCCCCCATTGATCAAATGCGTTAATGCCCCAGACGAGACTATTGATAATTGTTTTATTTTCCCAAACTGCCATTAAAGCACCAATGGATTTGGGAGCTATCTCATCGATGAGAATAGTGGATAAGCGCCTTATTCTTGTTTGTCTAAAACTTTCAGAATCTTTGCTTGCTCCTTCAATTAATGACTGCTTCTGACCTAAAAACTGTGCATAGTTTAGTTTTGTTGGATTATTTTCAGCAAATAAGTAAAGGTTAAAGTCTTTAGTTCCTTGATAAACCAACTGATAGAACGAATGTTGGGACTCTGGGCCATAGCCTCCCCAGATGATTGAGTTGGTGTCATGCTCAATGCTATTACCTTTAATATCAACTGATTTTCCGTTTGATTCCATCTCTAACTGCTGAGCATATTTTGAAAAGTTTCTGAGCTTCCAGTCGTAATTTAATAACAAACTAGTCTGATTTTCTAAAATATTGTTATGGAAAATATCTTGGCAAGATAAGCCAAAAATAATACTCTCATAACCAGATTCAAGCATATCCTTATCTGCTAAATAACCTCCTAATAAAAAATCCTTGTAGGCTGCTTCACCAAGAAAAACAGCCAATAATAATGAAATTGGCGACCAGATAGAAAACCTGCCGCCAACATTTTCATCAAAATGCAGTATTTTTTCTTTATGAATTCCGTAGTCTTCAGCCAATGATGGTGCCGCTGTAATGGCGTAGGTTTTATCAAGAAAGGCTTTGTTTGTTACTTTTTCAAAAGAATTCAAAGTTTCCAATGTGCTAAATGATTTCGATGCAATCACAAAGCAACACTTCTCTAGATTTACGTCTTGAAGTTTTTCAGCAAATTCATCAGGATCACTACCGGTAATTAGGCAAGCTTTAGTATAAAAATTATCAATTAGTGCTTCTCCAACAAATGCTGGTCCTAGCTGGGAACCGCCTATGCCGAAAAAAATAATTTTTTCAAAGCTTTGATCTCTAATTTCTTTTGCAACTCTCAATAAGTTTGTTTGATGCTCTTTGAATTCATTAGAGATATTAATATCTCTGTACCTAAAATGTGAAACAGATCTGTTTTCAGTTATATTAACTGGCACACCATCATAGACTTTTTTAAATTCTCCCAAAATATCCTCTTCTTTGGCCAGTTTAATAAAATCATCATAGAACTCTTTGGGAATTCTTTGTTCACTTAAATCAAAACTACAACCCGCCAGGTCTGCTTTAATTTTTATGCTCTCATTTGAGTAATTTTTGCTTTTTAGATACTTAAGATTCATATTCTTTTAGAGCCTCCACGATAGAATCTGCTTTAGTTATTGGTCTGCCAACAACAATATAATCAGCTCCATTAGTATATGCTTGGCTGGCAGTCATACATCTTTTTTGGTCATCATTTAAATCTCTGTTTCTGATTCCCGGTACTACTTTTAAGCCTGGATAGCCAGTCAATTTAGTTAATTCGTTTGGACTACAAACAATTCCATCAATTTTTGTTTGTTTTGCTAACTCAATAAGTCTTTTAAATTGACTATCAAAATCTGATGCATATAAATCTTCTATATCATGGTCATTTAAACTTGTGAGCAAGCTAACCCCTAGAATTTTTGTTTGATTAGCTGCAGATAGAGCAGCCTCAATCATAGCTTCCCCGCCCTGCAAATGAATCGTGGTCATAGCGATATTAAATTTTTCTATTTCACTTATAGCTTTGCCAACAGTGTTAGGGATGTCATGCAATTTAAGGTCTAAAAAGATTTCGAATCCTGCATTAGAGAGCAGATCTAATATTTTTGTGCCCTGAGACAAGTACAACTGAAGACCCACTTTTACAAGACATTTTTTTGGATCCAGCTTGGGGATAAGTGCTTGAACTTCATCAATATGACTAAAATCAAGCGCAACAATTAACCTCTTTGCAGACATAATGGCAATTGTATGTAATGTTTGATTTTTTTTCTAGGAGACAAGGGATAGAGAAATTCGTTCTCTTTCAGAATCCATGCCTGAAATTGAGACTGTAATCTGATCGCCCTCTTTGTATTTCTCTTGTATTGTTTCTGGACCAACAACAATTTCTGAATGGTGAATTAAGCCATCAATGCCGCCATCAAGTTCCACAAAAATTCCAAAATCAGTTACAGATTTAATATTCATATTCTCAAGAATATCACCTGCATTATGCTTGTCTTCAAACTCTTTCCATGGATTTTCAGTAGTGTGCTTCTTGCTTAGAGAAACTTTTCTTTCCTCTAAGTCAATTTCCATCACTTTAACTGTAATCTTATCGCCTTTATTTAAGATTGATGATGGGTTTATATTCTTGTTCTTCCAATCAAGATCTGTGATGTGGACTAGACCTTCAATATCTTCATCTAATTTCACGAAGCACCCATAGTCGGTTGTCAGAGCTACCTCGCCCTCTACAATCTGGCCGACATGATATTTGCTTTCAATGTCTTTCCATGGGTCTTCTGCTAATTGTTTTAGACCAAGCGAGACTCTCATTTTTTCCTGGTCAAATGAAAGCACCATAAATTGCATCTTATCGCCTACATTTAGGACTTCTTTTGGATGCATAACTCTCTTCCATGAAAGATCTGTGATATGCAATAGACCATCCATGCCACCCAAATCAACAAATGCACCATAATCGGTAAGATTTTTAATTGTGCCTTCGATTGTTTCATTTTCTTTGATAACCTCTAGCAATCTTTCTCTTTCTTCTGAGTTTTGTTCTTGCAGAACTGCTTTTCTTGATAAAACAATGTTGGTTCTTTTTTTATCAAACTTCATGACTTTAAATTCAAGAGTTTGACCTGAAAGGTCTGGATAATCCTTACCGCCCTTTGGATCTACTAAAGAACCTGGTAGAAATGCCTTTACAACATCTACAAAGACTGTAAAACCACCTTTAACCTTATTTACAACCTTGCCTTCAACATAGGTCCCCTCTGTATGAGACTGCTCAAGCATATCCCATGTTTCTTGTTTTCTTGCTTTTTCTCTAGAAAGTCTTATCTCACCAAAACCATCATCTAAAGCATCTAAAATCACTTCGACTTCATCACCCTCAGCTACTTGTACTTCATTGGCATGGTTTTCAAATTCCTCAATAGGAACCAAACCATCTGATTTAAAACCAATATCAAGAGTGACCCACTTCTTGCCAATTTGTAAAACATTTGCTTTGACTAAGGATCCCTGAACAAGATCAAAACTCTCGAAACTTTTGTCGAGTAACTGCTGTAGAGTGTTTTCAGTATCTTTCATTTACTATTTTCTTTATAAATTTCAAAGTGTCTTCAACGCTCTCATTGGTGTTGTCGACTGTAATGGAGTGCTCTGTTTTAGTTAATGGAGATGCGGCTCTTTCGCTATCTCGCTTGTCTCTCAGGCTTAACTCCTCTTTGAGTTCAGAGATATTAACCTTTTGTCCATGATTTCTCAACTGATTTAAGCGTCTGTTTGCTCTTTCTTCAAGACTTGCAGTCAAAAATATTTGCACTCTTGATTCAGGGAATAATCTAGATGACATATCTCTTCCTTCCGCCACTAAACCAGGTTCTTTTAAAAACGACTTTTGTATGACGAACAATTCATCTCTGACGTCTTGCTTTTGTGATAGCTCAGAGGACAGCATAGAAATTTCTGGGCTTCTAATATGATCTGTAATGTCTTCACCATGTAGAAAAATTGATTCACCTTCTTTAGAGAACTTATGATCAATATTTATAATCTCAGCAGGTATATTTGTTGTTTTTTTGTTAAATAAGTATGCATAGCACCTATAGATTAAACCGCTATCAAGATAATTCCAGCCGAGATCAAGTGCCAACAACTTAGCTATTGTTCCTTTTCCAGATCCTGATGGACCATCAATCGAGACTATTGGTACCATTGTTTGAAATTTTAAACCCTAGATGCTCTAAATTGGTAAAAAAGTTGGGGAATGATGTTCTGACATTCTGAATGTCATCAATAAAAACTTCGTCGCTGCTTCTAACTGCTGAAATAGCAGCGCACATTGCAATCCTATGATCGCCAAAAGATTTAAACTCTCCTCCATTAAATACAAAGTCCGAGCCTGCGCCTGAAATTTGTAAATCATCACCCTCTTGCTTAACTTCAACTCCAATAACAGACAATAACTGTTCAATCGCATGAATCCTATTTGACTCTTTTACCCTGAGCTCACCAATATTTTCAAGCCTTAACACACCTTCTGAAAATGCTGCAAGAATTGATAAGATAGGAATTTCATCTATTAAATTTGGTACTAAATCATTCGGAATATTGCCCATCTTTAACTGACTGCTCTGAATTATTAAATTTGCTATTTCTTCATTGTTCTCTTTACGGCGGTTACTTATTTCTATATTGGCGCCCATATCAATCAATACCTTAAGAAAAGCGATCCTAGTGGGATTAATCCCGGCGTTTGGAATAATAAGTTTTGAATCTAAACCAAGCAAACCTAATGCAATAAAAAACGAGGCAGAGGAAAAATCACCTGGCACATAAATTGTTTTTTTCTTATAGCCATTAACGGCATTAAGCTCTATGACATTGCTTCGGTCAGTCTTATGTATAGACAAATCTGCTCCAAGATAAGCGAGCATTAGCTCTGTGTGATTTCTGGTATGTACTGGCTCTTCTATCTTGATTTTTGTCTTACTGTTTAAAGCTGCAAGCAATAAAGCACTTTTTAGCTGTGCACTTGCTACTGGTAATTGATAAGCGAATGAATTTACTAGACTTGCAGGCGCAATATTAATTGGTGCTTTACCATCATTTAGGCTAATTTGCGCGCCCATCTCGTTTAAAGGGTCAGCTATTCTTGACATTGGTCTTGAGTTTAATGATTGGTCGCCACTTAATGAGAAATGTTTGCCAGACCCAGATAGAAATCCAGTCAAGAGCCTGATACCAGTCCCTGAATTCCCAAGATAAAGATCGCTATAATCATTATTTAATCTGCTTTTCATGGCTGCTCTCTTAGTGCTCAATATATCCTCACCTAAAATTCCTTCATTGATTGGCAGATCAAGAATAAAAGCTCTTTGTGCAATAGATTTATCTAGAGGTAATCTGATTTCACCTGAGAAACTTTTTATTCCTTTAACTGATGTTGGTGACATTAGAATTTATTTTAATTGTTCTTTAATTGCTCTTAGTGCTTCTTCAAAATTATCTAAACTTTGAACTATATTCTCATTATTATCTGCAAAAATTTCTTTCCACAGAGACTCATTAGCATTGCCAAGACGCAATAGTTCTTTGCCACTATCAGCAAACAGATTTGAATCAATATCTTTACCTGCAAGAGATTCTTTATATGCTTTGGCAATGATATGGGGCAAATGGCTAACATCCCCAAAAACCCTATCATGACTATCTGAATCTATGAAAACTACATTCATATCTAAGATCTCCCAAAATTTTGCAAGTTTTATTTGAATGGCACCTTCTGAACCAATTATGGCTACCGTTCTACCTACATATAGACCCAAATCTGCATACTCTGGGCCAGATTTTTCACTGCCGCATATAGGGTGTGACGAAACAAAGTTTTTTGGCGTAGCAATAGACTCTAAATGATTCTTTGAACTAGAAATATCAGTTATTAAAGTATCATCTGAGAATTTATTAGCCACTTCTTTTATTAGCTCTGGCACTGCTTTGATTGGTGTGCAGATAATCACAACATCAAAGCTTTTTTCTATACTTGATAGAGTCTCATAGATATCAAAATCATTAGATTTGTCTTCGATAATTCTTTTATTTTTTTGGTCTATTTCAAGAATTGAGATTTCAGCATTAGGCAGTTTAAATTTTATATCTAATGCAAGAGAGTAGCCCATGAAGCCACCACCAATAATTAGAAATCTATTCATCTTCTTTTTGCTGATTAAGAGAGGTTTTCATAATTAATTTGAATATCTCTTTCATGTCTTCTTTAGGGTAAAGAAGTGCAAGTTCATCTATTTTTTTCAGAATTTCTTCTTCTCTAGTCTCATCAAAAAGATTTTTATCTAAATTCTTTTTTATCTTCCCGATGCCTCTTGATAAATTTAATCTAGATTCAAGCAGAGCAATGATCTCGGCATCAATTGAATCAATTTCTTCTCTTATAAAGATTAAAGCTTTCTCATCATCCATAACTCTTTTCAAAAAATTTCATGAAATCTCTCAATGCTTCGACTGATTGTAAATCCATTGCATTGTATATGCTGGCTCTCATTCCGCCGACTGATCTATGGCCTTTAAGGTAGCACAGATCATTTTTTTCTGCTTCATCTAGAAAAACTTTCTCAAGACTTTCATCTGATAATGTAAAAACTACGTTATTAATAGAACGCTGAACTGGTGTCACTGGGTTTTGATAAAAATCGCTTTCATCTATTAGTGAATAAAGTAATGAAGATTTTTCTGTTGATCTTTTTTCCATTTCTTCTACTCCGCCATTCCTCTCATACCAACCAAACATTTTTCCAGCCACATACCAAGCAAATGTATTTGGCGTATTTAGTAATGAATTCTCTTCGTTGTGAGCATCATATCTAAGTATATTTGGCAGGCTAGAATTACACCTGCTGAGTAGCTCATCTTTGACAATAACCAAGGTTATTCCAGAAGGGCCAAAGTTTTTCTGTGCACATGCATAAATGAAATCATATTTCTTAAAATCTAAATTCTCTGAAAAAAGACATGAGCTCATATCCACAAAGGTTGGAATATCAAAGTCTGGGTCATGGGAAATTCTAATCCCTTGAATAGTTTCATTCTTACAGTAATGAATATACTTGCTATCACTACTAAAATTCCATTTGCTCTGATCAGTAATATTTGTAAAATTATTTTCTTTCGAACTTGTACATATTTCTAATTCACATAACCTTGATGCTTCCTTAATTGCTTTAGATGACCAAGAGCCTATCTCCGCATAACTTGCTTTTGAGTTATTTGGAGCAAAATTTAAGGGAATAAGAGAAAATTGCAGTGTAGCTCCACCTTGCATAAATATTACATTTTGATCATTGCCCAAATCTAAAAGTCTTCTTACAGAAGCTTCGGCTTCTTGAGCAATGTTAAGAAAAATTGGGTCTCTGTGACTAATCTCAATTATAGTTGAACCGATATCCTCGAAACCATCAAAATCCTCTTTAATACTTTCTAGAACTTCTACTGGCAAAGTGGCTGGGCCAGCAGAGAAATTATGAACTCTCTTCTTCATCCAGACTTTCTTTAAAGCCTACTGCATCAACAAGTTTTTCACCTTCCCGGATAGAAACTATTCTCACGCCTTGAGTATTTCTTCCAATAACGCTTATTTGATTGACTTGTGTACGTATAAGCGTGCCTCTATTACCAATTAACATGACCTCATCGCCATCTAAAACTTGTACTGCAGAAACCATCTTACCGTTTCTTGCAGAAGTATTGAGAGCAATGACACCCTTACCCCCTCTTTTTTGCCCACTAAATTCCGAGATATTGGTTCGTTTGCCATATCCATTTTCACTGACAGTTAGTAGATGTGATTCTGGATTAACTTTAATCATAGAGATGACTTTATCTTCTTTAGAAATATTCATTCCTTTAACGCCACGAGTTGATCTACCCATTGCCCTAACGTCGGTTTCTTTGAATCTGATTGCTTTCCCAGATTTAGAAGCCAAACAAACTTCATTGCTACCATCAGTAATAATTGTTCCAATCAATTTATCGCCTTCGTCTAAATTAATGGCTCTCAGTCCAGGAGCATATCTCTTTTCAAATGCTTTCAAGGCTGTCTTTTTAACAACCCCATTTCTTGTTGCCATCAAGACAAAATGTCCATCTTTGTATTCCTCTACAGGCAAGAATGAAGTTACCTGTTCATCTTCCTCTAAGGGCAAGACATTTGAAATCGGTCTACCTTTGGCAGTACGCGACATAACAGGTAATTTATAAATTTCTAGCCAATGTACCTTGCCCTTGGTTGTGAAACACAACACTTGGACATGAGTATTTAGAACCAGTACCTGTTTTATAAAATCTTCATCTCTTAAAGCTGAAGCTGTTTTTCCAACACCGCCTCTTCGTTGAGATCTGTACTCAGCGAGCTGTTGTGTTTTGACAAAACCATTATTTGATATAGTGAAAACTCTTTCTTCTTCTGGGATTAAATCTGCATCATCAATTGTCAGACGTCTTTCAATAATTTCAGTCCTTCTTTCATCACCAAATGCATCTTTAACTTCAACCAACTCCTCTTTGACAACAGAAACTAATCTTGATTCATTAGATAATATTTCTTGTAGCTCCTTGATCTGCTTAACAAGTTCTTCGTACTCGTCATTTAGTTTGTCAGTCTCGAGGGCTGTTAATCTGCTTAATCTTAATTCTAAAATTGCCTTAGCTTGTACGATTGATAGCTTGTAATTTTCGCCTTGCAGACCAAAACCTTCCTCTAGCCCCTCAGGTTTACAAATGTCTGGATCATTTACTTTATCAAGTAAAGGTTTAATTGTTGATGCTGACCATTTTTGTTCACACAGTCGGTCTGCTGCTACTTTGGTATTTTCCGATGTTTTAATGATGTTGATGACTTCGTCAATATTTGCTATAGCAACTATTAATCCTTCAACAATATGGCCTCTATCTTTTGCTTGCCTAAGCTCGTAGAGAGATCTATTTGTGATGACTTCTTTCCTATGCTTAAGGAAAATTTCCAACAGCTCCTGCAGATTACATAGCTTTGGTTTGTTGTCTACAAGCACCACATTATTAATTCCAAATACTTGCTCCAGTTGAGAATTTTTTATGAGATTGTTGAGCACTACCTCAGGCACTTCGCCTTTTTTTAGCTCTATAACTACTCTCATGCCATCTTTATCTGATTCGTCTCGTATTTCCCCAATACCTTCAAGTTTCTTTTCTTTAACGAGCTCAGCGATTCTCTCCAGCATTCTTGCTTTATTTACCATGAATGGAATTTCGGTAATTACTATTGCCTCTTTACCATTCTTGACAGTTTCAAATGCAGTTTTACCACGCACATATACTTTTCCCTGTCCTGTTCTGTAAGCTTGCTCAATGCCATCAATCCCTGTAATAATACCTCCCAGCGGGAAGTCAGGACCTTTAACTATTTTTAAAAGATCCTCTATGGTGTAATTTTCATTATCAAGCATAAAGAAGCACGCATCTAAGATCTCTGTAAGGTTATGAGGAGGGATATTCGTTGCCATACCAACTGCAATTCCTGAGGAACCATTTATAAGCAGATTAGGAATTCTCGTTGGCAATACATCTGGAATATCTTCAGTGCCATCGTAATTTGGCGAGTAAGTAACCGTTTCTTTTTCTATATCTGCTAATATTTGATCAGTAATTTTCTCCATTCTGATCTCGGTATATCTCATTGCGGCTGCAGAATCTCCATCTATGCTTCCAAAGTTTCCTTGTCCCTCGATGAGCGGATATCTTAATGAAAAGTCTTGTGTCATTCTGACTATTGCATCGTAAACTGCTGAATCGCCATGTGGGTGATACTTACCTATTACATCACCAACCACTCTTGCTGATTTTTTATATGGTTTGTTATATGTATTTGAAAGTTTATGCATAGCGAAGAGGATCCTTCTATGCACAGGCTTCATGCCATCTCTGGCATCAGGTAATGCACGACCAATAATTACGCTCATAGCGTAATCTAAATAAGACTTTTTTAACTCATCTTTTATGTCTACAGAAAGGACTTCTTTAGCGAATTCTTGCACCGAAATATATTACCACAGCCATTGGCTGAAATCCCTGTTATTCCTTAAATTCTGCCACTAATTTGGATATAGATTCCTTGGCATCGCCAAAGAGCATCCTAGTGTTCTCTTTAAAGAAAAGTGGGTTCTGCACGCCTGCAAATCCTGAGGACATTGAGCGCTTTAAAACAACAACTGTTTTTGCTTTATAAACTTCAATTATTGGCATGCCATAAATTGGTGATCCAGGTTGCTCTGTTGCGGATGGGTTTACCACATCATTGGCTCCTATAACTAAGACTACATCAATAGTCTCCATTTTTGGGTTTAGATCCTTAGGTTCAAGAAGGTTGTCATATGAAACATTTGCTTCAGCAAGAAGAACATTCATGTGACCTGGCATTCTCCCGGCCACAGGATGTATACCATAAGAAACCTCGGCGCCATTATTTTCAAGCAAATCACCGAGTTCTTTTACTACATGTTGGGCTTGGGCAACAGCCATACCATATCCTGGCACAACTAATATTGTAGAAGCTGCTTCAAGAACGAGATAAGTATCTTCTGGAGATATTGGTTTTACCTCTCCTTCAACTTCTTGATTATTTGCTCCTGAATCAGAAAAGCCTACAAAAAAGATATTGAATAGTGTTCTATTCATGGACTTGGCCATTATTAGAGTCAAGATAAGTCCTGAAGCTCCGACAAGACATCCAGCAACAATTAAGGCCGTATTTGATAAAAGTATTCCTGCTAGCGCTGCGGCAATACCTGACAATGAATTTAATAATGAAATCACAACCGGCATATCCCCGCCTCCAATTGGAATGACAAATGCCAAACCAGATAATAGTGCAACAACAAGAAGCCCAAGAAAAATTGCTTGAATTAATGGGTAGTCAAAGATAATTATGCCCAGAGAGCCTAATAAAATCTGAGCTAGGCTGATAAACAGATAGCCAATAAAGACTATTAACAACCACCTAGCTATAGTATTTAGTGTTTTATATGAACCTTTGAAAAGTTCTGATAGTTTAAAATAGGCAATTAAGCTACCAGAAAAAGTTACACCTCCAATAAATACGGTTAGATAAGTAATGATTAAAATTATGCTGACTGATTGATAAGTATTAAACTCTGACCAGGCTAAGAAAAATGAAGACAAGCCGCCAAAACCATTAAACAATGCAACCATCTCAGGCACAGAAGTCATTTTTACATTAACTGCGAAAATAGTACCTATAGCTGCTCCAATTAAAATAGCTGAAAAGATTAAGATGGGATTAAGCACATTGACAAAAGTCACCAATAAGGCAATAAGCATTCCAAACGCAGAAACCATATTACCTCTTACAGCCGTAGCTTCCTTTCCCAACATCTTGAGACCATAAATAAACAAGATAGCTGAGAATATATAACCAGTCTGCTGAATGATATTTAAATCAAGCTCCATCATTTTTTCTTAAACATTTTCAACATTCTATTTGTGACAAGGTACCCACCAAATACATTAATTGAAGCAAATGCAATTGCAGAAAAAGCCAGAATAGATTGCAGATTGGAACCAGTATCCAGGGAAAGTGCTCCTACTAAAGTTATGCCACTTATTGCATTGGCTCCTGACATTAAAGGAGTATGCAATGTGCTTGGAATTTTAGAAATTAATTCGAGACCTAAGAATACTGACAGTACCAAGATAAAGAAAAGCAATAAATATATTTCCATCTTATTTAAAATCCTCCTTGAGGATTTGTTGTTCAAATGTAAAAACTGATGATGCTAATATCTCATCATCTAGATCAATTTTGAATTTTTTTTCATCATTGTCATAAAAATCTGTAAGCAGATTATTTAAATTATTACTTAATGCAAAGGAGGCGTGATTAGCAACAAAAGAGGGAAGATGAGTCAAACCAATTATTTTCACACCATCTATTATTTCAATTGAATCTTTTTTAGATCCTTCAACATTTCCTCCTGATTCAACAGCCATGTCAAAGATAATGCTTCCCTTCTTCATTTTTGAGATAGTGTCTTTCCCAATAAGTCTTGGAGCCGGCTTGCCAAAAAGTTGAGCTGTTGTAATGACGATATCTGAATTAGCGCACACCTTCTGTTGTAATTCTTGCTGTTTCTTTAATTGATCTGCTGTCAGTTCAGTTGCATACCCCTGATTAGTTTCATCTGTTTCGCCTAAGTCAATTTTGACGAATTTGGCTCCTAGTGATTTAACCTGTTCTTCAACAACAGGCCTTGTGTCAAAGGCTTCCACTCTGGCACCCAATCTCTTAGCGGTTGCAATTGCTTGGAGACCAGCCACACCAACACCTATTACAAAAACTTTTGCAGGCTTTAAAGTTCCAGCGGCAGTCATCATCATTGGTAGAGCAGAATGAAGGTGTTTTGCTGATTCGATTACAGCAACGTATCCTGCTAGATTTGACTGACTACTAAGAACATCCATCTTTTGTGCACGTGTGATTCTGGGTATAAATTCCATTGAAATAGCTGTGACATTTTGTTTTGCAAAATCTTTAAACTGCTGAGGATGCTCAAATGGACTCAACATTCCAATAAAGACTGAACCTTTTTTAAGTTGCATTATTTCATCTGCATTTATATTAGAGCTTGAGAAAATAACATCGCTGCTAGATAAACACTCCTCTCTTGATACAGCTTTAGCTCCTAATGCTTCAAAATCTTGATCACCGAAATCGATACCAGCACCTAAACTTCTTTCAAAAATTATATTTATACCTATATCTAATAGTGGTTTAATAGTTTCAGGATGTAAGGTTGATCTCTTGTCTCCTTGAGCATTAGGTTTAATGGCACCGAGAATCATAAATAAAAATTAAAAAAAAATTTAAAGATACTTTAGCATGAATAACTTTGATCAAAACGAATTAGATAAATTTTCTAAGCTTGCTGATGAATGGTGGGATCCTAATGGCAAATTTAAACCCTTACACCTCATTAACCCCTTAAGATCTAAATACATTGCAGAGAAAATAAATTTAGACAAACTAGCTGTATTAGATATCGGTTGCGGTGGGGGCATCCTTGCAGAATCTCTTACAAAAATTGGGGCGAAAGTCACTGCAATCGACCTATCTGATGGTCCATTAAATGTAGCTAAGATTAGAGCCCAGAAAATGAATATGGATATTAACTACCAGAAAATTTCTTCCTCCGAGCTTGTTGACCAAAAAGAAAGATTTGATGTAATTACTTGCCTTGAAATGCTAGAGCATGTTCCCGACCCTGGTGAAATTGTTGCTGATTGTGCAAAACTTCTTAAACCGAAAGGACACGTATTTTTTTCCACCATAAACCGTAATTTAAAATCAATGATGCTTGCTATTTTTGGTGCTGAATATATTTTAAATATTCTGCCTAGGGGCACGCATGACTATGAGAAGCTTATTAAACCATCAGAACTGAAGCAATACATAGATGAGGCTAACTTAGAGCTAAAGGAAATCAAAGGAATGCTATATTTACCCTTGGTTGATATTGCCAAATTAACCAACGATACTTCAGTAAATTATATTATTCATGCCCAAAAACTGTAACACTGCGATATTTGATTTAGACGGCACCCTTCTTAATACTGGGGTAACATTTCATGAGATTGTCAATGAGTTAAAAACAGAACTCGGAGAAAGCTCTGTAGATTTCGAACCAGTCAGAAAATTTTCATCTCGTGGAGCTACATTAATCCTAAAAAATTGTTTCCCTGACTATAGCGATTCTAGTATTGAAGAATTAAAAGCCTCATTTCTTAAGAAATATGAGCATAGGCTTACGGATAATCTCAAGTTATACGATGGTGTAGAAGAAATGATAACAACTTTCAGTGATTATGATGTCCCTTGGGGGATAGTGACCAACAAATCTTGGAAATATACTGGACCAATTATAAAAGAGCTAGGATGGGATAAGAGAACTAATGCTATAGTCTGCCCAGATCATGTTTCAGAAACTAAACCCCATCCAGAGGGTATCCTTTTAGCTATTAGTAAACTAAATTCATCTATTTCAAACTCTTTTTATATAGGAGATCATAGAAGAGATATAGAAACAGGCATAAATGCAGGTGTAAAAACCATAGCATGTACTTGGGGATACTCAGAAGATGATCCCAATAACTGGAATGCAGACTATGTTGCATCTGAAGTATCGGAAATAAAACAATGGATTCTGTAAAAGTAAAAAAATTCAATCCAAAAGAAAATTTTCTCAATGAAAAAACAGTTTTAATTACTGGTGCTGGCTCTGGGATTGGTAAAGATGTTGCGCTAAGTGCTGCTAAATTTGGTGCAAATTTAATTCTTCTATCTAAAGATGCAAAGAAACTCTATGCATTACAAGATGAAGTTAATAAAAATTTTGGATTAGACCCGCTTGTCATAGAATTCGATTTTTTGAAAGCTAAGCATCAAGATTATGAGAAACTGGGAGAGGCTTTATATCAAGAATATGAAAGTCTAGATGCTTTAGTAAATATAGCGGGTATCCTTGGCTACCTATCTCCACTTATAAGCACATCGGAACAGCAATTGAAAACAGTTATGCGAGTTAATTTTGAGAGTAATTTCTTACTATCACAGATTTGTCTTCCACTCCTTTTAAAAGGTGAAAACTCCTCGATAATTTTTACTTCTTCTGGTGTTGGTCGAAAAGGTAGAGCATTCTGGACAAGCTACAGCATCTCAAAATTTGCAACAGAGGGACTTATGCAAGTTCTTGCAGATGAATACGAAGGACAGTTAAGAGTGAATTCATATAATCCAGGTCCAACAAAAACTGCAATGAGAGCTCAGGCTTTCCCTGCCGAGGATCCAAACACACTTAAAACACCAAAGGATAGAGCTCTAGATTACCTCTGGCTTCTATCAGATGAAAACTTAACTTCAGGATGTGCTTATGACTTTAGTGAATGATCTTGTCGAGAATTTAAAAAATTCTGTAGTCATTATTGAGTTCAAGAAAATTGATACTGGAGAAGTAAGGGTTATGCCATCAACCCTTAATCCAGAATTAATCCCGTCTGGTTCGATGATTTCGAGTATTTCTGGAAACAGCGACACTATTATGGTGTGGTCTCTAGATAAAAATGCCTGGCGAGATGTAAGGGTTAACACCATAATCAGGTGGACTCTACAAGAAAATTAAGATCTGTTTGGGTACAAATTGTGAAAAGTACGCAAATCTTTTTTTGAAACCATCTTCCAGCCTCCAGTTTTTAAATTTTCGGGCAAAATGAATGATCCATATCTTACCCTGATTAGCCTATTCACAGTCAATTTCTGTGTTGACCATAGCCGTCTTACTTCTCTATTTTTTCCTGAAAATAGACACACATAAAACCAATGGTTTTTTGATTTTCCATGTTTTTTTACTGGAGCAATATCTGAGAAACCTGCTTCTTGACCATCAAGTTTCACTCCTTTGAGGAGTTTTTGCAGCTTGTTATCATTCACATCTCCATAAACTCTACATAGGTATTCTCGGTCAATTTTATTTTTTGGATGTGCAAGAGTATTTGCAAAATCGCCGGAATTTGTAAATAAGAGAAGGCCTGAAGTATTTATATCAAGCCGGCCAACCATGATCCATTTGCCCTTTTTTCGTGGAGGGATTGAGCTAAAAACACTCTCATTATATTTTCTGGATGATGTAGAGCATATTTGACCTACCGGTTTATGATATATAAGCAACTCAACTTCAGGTGATAATTCAACAAAATGCTCTTCCCCATTTATATTTATCAAATCTCCATCAGTAACAATGGTTTGTGCATGCGATTTCTTATTGTTGACCTTAACCTTAGCAGTTTGAATAAATTCGGAAACATTACGCCTGTTGGCAAAGCCTAAATTTGCCAAATATTTCTGTAGCTTCTCTTCAGATTTCCTGAGCTGGTTGCTCTGCTGTTTCATCCTTTAACGAAAGCTCTGGTGAGATATTTGGAATTTCTGGCAGCTCTGGAAGTGTAGGAAGTTCTGAAATTGACTTCATTGAGAAATCGTCCAAGAACTTTTGGGTAGTAATAAATAAGGCTGGTCTTCCAGCAACATCTCTGTAACCTTTTATTTTGATCCAGCCTTGATCAATTAATAATTTAATTACATTTGTTGCTACTGCCACTCCCCTTATTTCCTCAATATCACCCCTTGTGACAGGCTGCATGTAAGCAATAATAGACAAAGTCTCTAGAGTAGTTTTTGAAAGTTTCAATGGCTTAACTTCCCAGAGCTTTGCTATATCTGCTGAATGTGTTTGGTCAATCTGAATTCTAAAGCCTGACGAAACCTCAACCAGATTCATAGATCTTTCTTTGTATTCATCTTGTATTTCATATATCGCTGCTATTACATGTGCTTCACTGGTTGGTTCTAATTCAAGCAATTCTAGTAAATCTGAAATTTTTAAAGGGCGATTTGATGCCAGCATAATTGCTTCAATTCTTCTTTTAATATCCATTAATGCAGAACCTCCTCGGTGCTTTTAAAATAAACCTCGCCATATGGCTCACCCTGAACAATCTCAATGTAACCCTTTCGATTAAGCTCTAGAGCTGCTACCAAAATAACTGATACTGCAAGCTTTGACTCACCAGAAATAATTAACTCAGGCAGGGATATGAAATCTCTTTGTTTTAAACTTTCAAGCATTAACTTCATCTTTGATTCCACGGTGATGTTTTCAAGTTTAATCTTGTGACTTGTAAGCTTTGCCATCTCTTCTAGCATTGACTTTAAGGCAAAGGACAAATCTGATTTTTCGTATTTATTTGCAGGTTTTGGCAATTCAAACTCTGGCAATTTTCCTGATGCCGGAAAGATGTCTCTATCAACTCTAGGTATTTCATCTAACTTTATGCTCACTTCCTTAAATCTCTGGTATTCTTGCAAGCGCCTTAAGAGCTCTGCTTTAGGATCACCATATTCATCTTCAACTTCTTCTTGTCTTGGTAAAAGAATTCTAGACTTAATCTCAGCAAGATAAGCAGCCATTGCTAAATAATCGCCTGCCAACTCATATTCAAAGTCCTCCATCATATCTATATATGCAATGTATTGATCTGTAATTTCCACTAGATCGACTTCCAGAATATCTAGATTCTTTCTCTGAATTAAATACAAAAGAAAATCCATAGGCCCCGAAAAAACATCTAAAAGCAATAAAAGCGCTTTTGGTGGTACATATAAATTTTCAGGAAGTTGATTAACTGGGTTGCCTTTAACCTTCGGCAGATGGATTTCTTGGGCGACACTCATACACAACATATTGTATATAAAATAATAAAAAAATACTAAATATTGTGTTTTTTTGGCAGAGTTCTTATTTTTTAATTTTTCCTTTAAAAATAGACCCAATCAAGATACAGGTAGTGTAGAATTTAAAGTCTTATTCATTATGTACATTACAGATAACAGCAGAATTTTATCTCGTGAGGAATTATCTACTCCAGAAGAAATAACAGATGAAATTCCCCTATCCAAGGAAGTTTCAAAATTAGTTTTTGGAGCCAGAAGAAATATTAGCAAAATATTGCACGGACTCGATGACAGACTCATTGTTGTCGTAGGTCCATGCTCAATCCATGATCCTAACTCAGCCTTAGAGTATGCAAAAATGCTCAAAGAGTTTACGCCTGAAATAGAAGAAGAAATATTGACTGTGATGAGAGTTTATTTTGAAAAACCAAGAACAACTATTGGTTGGAAAGGTTTAATAAACGACCCAAGACTTGATAATTCTTTTAAAATTAATGAAGGGTTGAGGATAGCAAGGAAGCTCCTGTTTGATATATCAGAATTGGGATTACCAACAGGATC
>JAYPTH010000012.1:21481-34080 GCA_038133485.1 Gammaproteobacteria bacterium
GATGATACGCACGTAATTTTAAGGGGCGGCAAGCAACCAAATTTCGATCCGGAAAGTGTTAGCAAGTGTGTAAACGAATTGAAAGATAGCAATGTTTGCCCAAACATAATGATTGATTTCAGCCATGGCAACTCTCAGAAAAATCATGAAAATCAAAAAAAAGTTTGTGATTCTGTTGCCAACCAAATAAGCAAAGGCAATAAAAACATAATAGGTGCTATGATTGAAAGCCACATTAAAGAGGGGAATCAATCAATTTCAGAGAACATGGAATATGGAAAAAGCATAACTGATGCTTGCATTAATTTTGAGGAGACTAAGCAACTGCTCCTAACCCTATCAAACGCTGTCAAAAAAAGAAGAGAAGTTGAATAAATACCATAAATTCGATAAGGATTATGCAAGCAATATAGGCATAAAAAAAGCTGTAATCCTTGAGTTTATCAAAGAGAAATCAGAGAAAGTAATGATATCTAACTTAGTTGATGAGTTAAATTACCTATCACCTGATGAAATTCTAGAATCTCTTTATGCTTTAGAAGATATGGGCTTTTTAGATTTTGATGAAAAAAAAGAAACGGTAATAATTTCAGGCTCAGTCGATAAAGTAAAAATAAGAACTCCTAGAGCTAACAAAAATTCAAAAATCGATAAAACCTGGCAACCATCTGATGATGCTCTTGAAATATTATGCCGATCTGGGATGGAAAAAAGATTCATAGACAGCCTTATCGATGAATTTATTGTTTATTGGTCTGAAAAATCATCTATGCTCGTATCTTATAATTCAAAATTTATTGAATATTGCCGTTTAAAATGGGCACAGCATTCAGCTGAAGTAGATACAAAATCGATACCAAGAGTCATTGAGTCAGACTGGCAACCATCTGAAGATTGCCTCGATATAATTCAAATGACTGGTATTGATTCTGAATTTGTTAAAAGATTGCTGCCTGAATTTATACTTTACTGGAAAGAAGATGGTAGAGCATTTGTATCCTGGGATATTAAATTCTTAGATTTTATTAAAAATAAGTGGAATTATAATGTTGAAGTTGTGTCAAAAGAACACACATATAAATTTGACTTATATGACCCGTACAAAGAAGAGGTTAGTGAGTCAAAAAATAAATCAAAGGGCAATCTTAAAGATTTAAGAAATAAATATAAAATATAGCAACTTAATTTAGTTTTACAGAGTAAAAAAGATATGAATAAAAAGAATTTGAGAATAGCTGGCTTCATTATCGCTGGAGTTCTGATATGGATGCTGCTAGGACTTTTTGCATCTAATAATGAAGAGACATTTAGACCCCCTGCACAAAAGCTTACAGTTTTAACTACAAACTCAAGCGCACAAAACTATAGTCTTCCCATATTATCAAAAAGTGAATCTGAGGCTTTTTCTAAGATAGATGTAAGGTCTCAAACATCAGAAAAGATCATAGAGATTAATTTTAATGATGGAGATTTTGTAAAAAAAGGGCAAGTAATATGCCGACTGGACTCTGGCCAAAGAGCTGCAAATTTTAAAAAAGCAGACATAGACTATAAATCTCAACAAGAGCTTAAAAAGAAAGGGTTGGTTTCAGATTCAGTGCTAGTAGCATCAGAAACAACATATGAATCTGCCAGAATAGAGCTTGAAAGAACAAATATTGCAGCGCCATTTGATGGTTTCATTGAGAACTTAGCAAAAGAAGGACAGCTACTGCAGAATGGGCAAAACTGTGGACGCTTAATTTCTTTATCTCCACTGAAAGTAGTTGGAAACATTCCAGAGATGTTAGTTTCCAAAGTGAAAGTTGGACAAAAAGTGATGGTAGAGTTTTTATCAGGCCAACAATACGAATCAACAGTAACTTTTGTAAGCAGTGGAGCAGATGTGCAGACAAAAACATTCAGAGTCGAAACTGAGTTAACCAATTCAAGTTTTGAAATCAAAGATGGTTTAACTGGTGAGATGACTATCTTTACCGATCCCGTTAAAGCCCACTTTATTCCAACTTCAGCATTTTTATTAGCTGATAACGGTGATGTTGCTTTAGCTCAAGTTGAAGAAGATAAGGTTCGCATTGATGTAGTTCAGATCCTAAGAGATACTAAAGAAGGAGCCTGGGTTACAGGATTGGCAGATAACGCTCGAATAATTATTTCAGGCCAAGGATTTGTAAAAGAAGGTGAAGAAGTAAACTTTATAGACAGATAAAATGGGAATAGTTTCAACAGCAGTTAATAAGTTTAGAACCACACTATTGATAATGCTTTTCTGCATAATCGCTGGTGTTCTTGGGCGAGCAGCTATGCCAATAGCCTCAAATCCTAATATTTCATTCCCATGGGTAAATGTAAGTGTATTTTTAGAGGGAGCTTCCCCGGAAGATATGGCACGTTTGGTAGCAAAGCCTATCGAAAATAGAATGCTTAGGCTGGAGGGCCAAGAAGAAATCTTTTCAGTCAATTCGCAAAGCTTTACTTACGTTAGAATTAAATACGATGTCGATTACGATATAGATCAGGCAATACTTGATGTTGAAAGAGCAGTATCAGAAATTAGAAATCAGCTGCCACCAGAAGCGGAAGATCCAAGGGTTCAAGAATTTGCCGATAATGACCAACCAATATTAGTCTACAGTGTTTATGGATTTGCAAATTTAAGATCTGGGTTCTTCATAGCAAAAGAGATACAAGAGAGGTTAGAAAAAATCCCCGGCATTCTAGAAATATCAATCGATGGCGTACCTGAAGAACTATTAGAAGTTGAAGTATCAAAACCAAAATTAGAGACTCTAGGGGTAACACTAGCAGAAATAGGTAGTGCTGTTAGATCGAATAATGTATTAATTCCTGCAGGTTTTCAGGATACGGGATCAGGAAAGTTTGCGGTGGAGATCCCTAGTGTTTTTGAATCAAGAGAGGATGTCTATAATCTGCCAATCAAATCATCCGGATCAAAAGTTGTTACTCTTGGTGATGTTGCCGAAATTAAAAGAACATTTAAGGATGCATCAAGCTTTTCAAGGGTAAATGGATTTGATGCCATTACATTATCAATTAAGAAGCGAACTGGGTTTAATGAATTAGATATTGCAGAAACAGTTGCAGAAGAAATTGAATTAATTAAGGAAGAGTACCCTACTAGCTTGCAGATTACACCAGGTCTTGATACGACGCAATTTGCTGGAGATATGGTTGATGAGCTGCAGGGCAATATCATTACAGCGGTTGTGTTAGTTATGGTGCTAGTTGTCGCAACCTTGGGTCTGCGAAATGGAATGATTGTAGGAATTGCCATCCCCTTTTCTTTCTTAGTTACTTTTGGAGTTCTGTACTATTTACTTGGCTATGAATTTAATTTCCTAGTTATGTTTGGCATGCTGCTAGGTTTGGGGATGTTAATTGATGGTGGAATTGTCATAGTGGAATATGCTGATAAATTAATCGATCAGGGACAAAATCGAAAAGAAGCCTATCAAAATGCTGCACAACGAATGTTTACCCCAGTTGTTGCGTCTGTACTTACAACGCTAGCTGCATTTACACCTTTGATGGTTTGGCCAGGTGTGTCAGGAAAATTTATGCGTTATTTACCAATCACTGTTTTTGTCGTTCTATTGGCTTCTTTAGCATATGCCCTAATATTTGCTCCAGCCATTGGGTCATTATTTGGCAGACAGAAAAAAAATGAAGACCAAAATAACGATAGCGATGATACCTTCCTAAAAAGAAACTATAAAAAAGCCATTGGTTTTGCTGTAAAAAACCCAATGGAAACTATCTTTTACACTCTGTTTGTTGTTTTATTCGTTATACCTTTAGGTATTGTTGGTAACTATGGGAAAGGGTTTGTCTACTTCCCAACCATTGACCCCTGGATCATTAATGTAAATATTCAGGCACGAGGAAACATCTCTCCCTATGAAGCGAGAGATATGGCTATTGAGGTCGAAGAAAAACTCATAGGTCTTAAGGGTGTTGATGATTTGCTTATGACAGTTAGAAACTCTGGTTGGGGAGGTGGAGATGGTGTTGCCCGAGGCTATATTTTGGTTGAGGATCCAAAAACTCTAGATATTTCAGGTTTTGACGTTCTTAATAATGCTCGAGAAGCAGTGAAAGATTCTGCTGGTTATAAGGTTAACATTAGAGAAGTGCAAGAAGGGCCAGGACAATGGACAGCCCCGGTTGAAATTCGTTTATTGAGTGAGAATAGACAGCTTATAGATGAAAAAACTGTGGAGTTAAGAAACTACATGGAAAACAACATTGACGGAATCACTGGGCTTGCTGACACAATGCCAAAATATAAAATTGAATGGAAATTAGATGTTGATAAGGAAAGAGCATACCAAGCAGGCATCAATCTGTTTGATATAGGCTCAGCTGTACAGATGGTCACTGGTGGCATAAAGCTTGGTGAATATCGTCCAGATGATGCCAAAGAAGAGATTGATATCAGAGCTAGGTTTCCCGCAGATCAAAGAACACTTTCTAGCTTGGATCTCATTACTGTAAATACACGAAATGGGCCTGTGCCAGTCTCCAGCTTTGTGAATGTCGAAGCAAGGCAAAATGCAGCATCTTTAAATAAAATAGATGGTAAGTACTACCATGAAATCAGTGGAATTAATAAGCCTGGTTATAATCTGAATGAAGAAATTGCAAAAATCCAAACTTGGATGTCAGAAACTGGTTTTGAAGATCCCAGAATGGAAGTAAGATTTGGTGGTCTTACTCAACAGGGCGATGAAGCAACAAGCTTCTTAATCATAGCCTTTATAGGGGCGCTATTTTTAATGTTTATTATTCTGGTAACACAGTTTAACAGCATAGCTCAGCCTTTTATTATTCTAATATCAGTTATCTTTTCAACGGCTGGGGTCTTTTTGGGTTTAACGATTGCTCAAGTTGAGCCTTCGACCGTTATGACTGGAACCGCTGTTGTTGGATTAGCAGGAATAGTCGTAAACAATAATATTGTTTTAATAGACACCTATAACAGATTGAAACAAGAAAAACCTCAATCAAGCATCCAAGATTTAATTACTGAAACCTGTATAAGTAGATTAAGACCTGTATTGCTGACAACAATAACAACTATCTTTGGGCTTATCTTCTTGGCTAGCGGATATAGTATTGATCTGATTAATCAAGCAATTTATGAAGGAACCTCAACTGTAAAATGGTATCAGGCATTTGGAATAAGTATATGTTGGGGTTTAGGCTTCAGCACCATTCTAACTCTGCTTGTAACCCCAGCTTTTCTAACAGTTGTTGAGAATACATCTCAGAAATTAGCTGTCTCACGTTAAGCTGGTAACAATTAAAACTTTTTAAGTTAAAATTCACTAATGGCTAAATTTGAAGAATCAATAAAAGAATTAGAAGACATTGTTAAAGTTCTTGAAGAAGGTGAACCCAGCCTTGAGGAATCTCTTAAAAAATTTGAGAAAGGTATTTCACTGATCAAGGCTTGCCAAGAAGAACTTGAATCAGCAGAAAATAAAATAAAAATTTTGACTGAAGATGGGACAATTAAACCTTTTAAAGAAGAAAAAGCTTAAAAAAGACAATTTTGAAGATGAACTCATTCAAAGAGTAGATGCATCATTTCAAGCAATTTCTGCAAACTCACCTCTGGTCGATAGCCCAGTAAAATATGCCCTAAATGCAAGGGGCAAATGTGTAAGACCAATTTTAATGTATCTGACCGCTGATGCTCTTGGCTTAGATTATTCAAAGTTTGATAAAATTGCAGCTGCAATAGAGGCTTTGCATACCTATTCTTTGGTCCACGATGATTTGCCTTGTATGGATGATGACGATCTAAGAAGAGGAGTTCCAACCCTACATAAGAAATTTAATGAATCTACGGCTGTCTTGGTTGGTGATGCTCTGCAAACCCTTGCTTACCAACTTATTGCTGAAGATGACTCTTTCTCAGATGCAATTAAAATACAAATTATCAAAGAATTGACAAACACCATAGGGCTTAATGGCATGATAAAGGGACAATTTCTTGATCTTGAATTTGAGAATATCAGTGTCAATAAAGCACAAATTATTGATATGAATATATTAAAAACAAGTTTATTAATCGAATCCTCAATGAACATACCATTGCTAACTGCAGGAAATACTGACCCAAATTGGAATAAATTAGCAAGGTTAATTGGACTTAGTTTTCAAATTACAGATGATATAATCGATTTAACTCAACCCACTGAGCTTCTTGGAAAAACAGCACAAAAAGATCTAAGCAGCAAGAAAAAAACATTACCTCTAACATTAGGAATGGAAGAAGCTATAAGAGAATTAGAAATTAGAAAAACAGATACTATGCATTTATTGGAAGAATTGAATTTAGCTGGTCATTTATTAATGTCTTATGTCCAAGAATTATTCACCAGGGTTAAATAATGAAAAAATTTAATGATTTTCCATCTAGCCTGCCTGCCTGTGATCTGCTAATGGATAATCACCTTCCAAGTGATACAAAAAATCTAGATATTAACCAATTACAACTACTAGCTGATGAAGTTAGAGAGTTTTTACTTTATTCAGTTAGCAAATCAGGTGGCCACTTTGGTGCTGGGTTAGGTGCTATTGAACTTACCATAGCCCTACATTATGTGCTTAACCTCCCAGAAGATAGAATTGTTTGGGATACTGGGCATCAAGCTTACCCACATAAAATTCTTACTGGTAGAAAGCTAAAGATGGATAAGATAAGGCAGCTAAATGGCCTTGCGGCCTTTCCTGCCATATCAGAGTCTCCTTATGATGCCATGAGTGTTGGTCACTCAAGCACTTCAATAAGTGCTGCTCTTGGCATGAACGAAGGCGCTTTAATTCAAAATAAATCAAACAGACATTTTGCCGTCATAGGCGATGGTGCCATGACTGCTGGTATTGCTTTTGAAGCCATGATGCATTCAGGGCATTTAGGGAATAATTTGAATATTATTCTTAATGACAATGATATGTCTATATCTAAAAATACAGGAGGCCTCTCGAATTATTTAGCTAATATATGGGCTTCAAAAGCCTATAAAAAGTTAAAATCTAGTGGTAAGAGAGCTTTAGATAAACTGCCCTATGCTCTTCACCTTTCCAGAAATGTTAAAGATGGTATTAAGCATGCTGTTATGCCTGGTAATTTATTTGAAGATATTGGCTTACATTACATTGGGCCAATCGATGGCCATGATATAAAACTTTTGGTTAAGACTATCAAACGAATGTTGGAAAAGAGTGAACCCTATATTTTGCATGTAATAACAAAAAAAGGGGCTGGTTTTGAGCCAGCAGAATCTGAGAGAATAAAATATCATGCGATTTCGAAGATTGAAGCTACACCAACAAAAGGGAATCCAAAGTTCCAGGATATTTTTGGTAAATGGCTTTGCGACAAAGCCTCACAAGACCAACAATTAATAGGCATCACCCCTGCTATGAAGGAAGGCTCTGGAATGGTAGATTTTGAGAAGCTATATCCTGATAGATTCTATGATGTTGCCATAGCAGAACAACACTCAGTAACTTTTGGTGCAGGTCTTTCACTTTCTGGCATGAAGCCAGTAGTAGCCATTTATTCAAGCTTCTTGCAAAGAGCTTATGATCAACTAATTCATGATGTATGTCTCGAAAACCTAGATGTAACTTTTGCTTTGGATCGTGCCGGTGTTGTTGGTGAAGATGGGCCAACACATTCTGGTAATTTTGATCTTGCTTTTATGAGATGCATTCCAAATTTAATTATTCTGACACCTTCTGATGAAAACGAGTTATGGTTAGCGCTTAATACAGCTTACCAATTTAATGGGCCGGCAGCAGTAAGATACCCAAGAGGCTCAGGCATCGGTCAAAAGGTCATTGAAAATAATGAAATTATTGAATTGGGCAAAGCAAAGCAAATCTACTCTGGAAAAAATTGTTGCATCTTAAATTTTGGTGTTCTGCTCGATAGAGTTAACAACACAGCCAAAGAGAATGGTTATGGACTATTTGATATGAGATTTGTGAAACCACTGGATAAAGAAACTTTAAGTGAAATTGCCAAAAACTATTCTTATATAGTTACTCTTGAGGATCATGCTATTCTTGGAGGAGCTGGAAGCGCAGTTGGTGAATATTTAAATTCAATTCAATCAGATGCTAAATTGCTTTCTCTTGGTTTAAATGATGAATTTCCCGTCCATGGATCGAGAAACGAAGTATTGTCGTTAAATGGATTGGATGAGCAAAATATCGCTCAATCAATTCAAGCTTTTATTAATTAGTGAAGGACTCCCAACCTTTTTCACTAAACTGAACAAGCTCATTACCATTAAAAACTTCTACAGCGTTGGATTGATTTATCTCACCAATGTGAAAGATATCTTCTGATAAGCTCATAACTTGTTCATGATTGTCTTTGCTTGCTGTGAAACATAACTGGTAATCATCGCCATGTATCAAGTCATTTATGTCTGAAGATACAAAAGATTGATTGAAATTAACTCTAGCTCCTACATTGGATGCTTTACATATTCGTTCAAGGTCAAGAATTAGTCCATCTGAAATATCTATGCAAGCCTTTGCTAATGGGTTTAAATCATGAATTATTTCCTTTGGTAACTTAGGGCTTAAATATTGATTATCTTCTGCATAGGCTTCGTACTCTGCCAAGCCTTTATAGCCCTCTCCAAGCTTGCCAGAAATATAAATGTTATCACCAACATCTGCAGCATCCCTTTTGAAAACCTTTTCAAGAGGTTCACCGAAGAACGTAACTGAAATAGATAAAGGTCCATTAGTTAAGTCACCACCAGCTATACTAACTTCATAGTCTTGAATAAATTGCTGAAGACCAGAACTAAAATCACTAAACCAAGCGTCTGTTGGTTGTGGGTGTGTGATTGCAAGCAAAAAAGAGTGTGGTTTGCCGCCCATGGCATATATATCACTGCAGGCAATAGCCAAACTTCGATATGCAATATAAAAAGATTTCATATCATGTGGAAAATGCGTGCCTGCAATAGAGGTATCTACGGAAGTTAGAAAATATTTGTCAGATTTAATTAATGAAGAATCATCTCCAATTCCTATTGAAACTGAAGATGATTGATTTTTTAGTGGTAGTAAATATTTATCAATTAAATATTGTTCGTTTATAGACACTAAGCGGGATATCTTTCAAATAGACCTGCTGCACCCATACCGCCTCCGACACACATGGTTACAACACCGTATTTTTTATCTCTATTTTCTAGCTCTCTGATTAAATGTCCTACTAGCCTTGACCCAGTCATCCCAAATGGGTGACCAATTGATATGGATCCGCCATCAACATTTAATTTATCCATAGATATGCCTAACTCATCTCGGCAATAGACCACCTGAACAGCAAAAGCTTCATTAAGCTCCCATAAATCTATGTCTTCAATGCTTAGGTTATATCTATCTAGCAGCTTAGGTATAGCAAACACTGGGCCAATACCCATTTCATCTGGTTGACAGCCAACCGTAGTAAAGCCTCTAAAATAAGCTTTTGGCTTCAATCCTAATTCGAGTGCCTTTTCTTCTGACATTACTAAAGTAACAGAAGCACCATCGGAAAGTTGTGATGAGTTGCCAGCTGTAACACTGCCATTCTCAGGATCAAAAACTGGCTTTAATGAAGTCAAACCCTCAAGGGTTGTCTCTGGTCTATTGCACTCATCTCTAGTGCATTCTGCATCAACGACTGTTTGATCTCCTGTCTCTTTATTTACTAATAACATTTTGGTCTGCATGGGTATAATTTCATCCTCGTATCTGCCTGCTTCTTGTGCAGCAGCCGTTCTTAGTTGGCTTTCTAAGGAGTATTCATCTTGTGCCTCTCTGGATACCTTATACCTTTTAGCCACTACTTCAGCAGTCTGCCCCATAGGGAAATAAATACCTGGTTCTGTTTCGTTTATTTTATCGTTCACAAAACCATTTAGGTTCATGACTGGTTGAACTTGTGATACTTGTTCTACGCCACCAGCAATTATAGTGTCATAGCCACCCGCCATAATTTGACCAGCCGCCATAGAAATAGTCTGTAATCCTGATGAACAATATCTATTTACAGTAGTTCCGCCAGTTGTGATTGGAAGTTTTGAAAGTACTGCAGCATTTCTGCCGATATTATGTCCGGTCGGTCCCTCGGGATTGCCGCAACCCATTATGATATCTTCTACTGTCTCAGGTGGTAGGTTGGGATTCCTTTCTAGCATTGCATCAATACAGTGTGCAAGCATGTCATCGCCCCTTGTCATGTTAAATGTCCCTCTGTAAGATTTTGCAAGCCCAGTTCTTACACTGTCTACTATTACTACGTTCTTCATTATTTACCTCCGGAAAA
Organism: Gammaproteobacteria bacterium; assembly: GCA_038133485.1. Classification (GTDB taxonomy): domain Bacteria; phylum Pseudomonadota; class Gammaproteobacteria; order Magnimaribacterales; family TMED112; genus TMED112. Next base: position 31,854 of record JAYPTH010000012.1, read on the forward strand.
CGTTATTTTAACTTCTTTTCTTCATCATTTAAATCAAGTTTCTTATACCAGGCGGGAATAATATCTATCCCAAGCTTCTCGGCTCGTTTAAATAAATAGGGAATCGTAATTGGAGAAAAGGGTAGTATCAATAAAATGCCAAAACCTGCTCCCTTGAGAATTTCTCTGAGCTGCTTATTGGCTGCTCTAAGGTAAATTTTATTATCTGTCTCTAAATATTTAAAAAAATTATCTAGCATAATGCGGTTGGCATCATTCTCTTCTTTCAAAGCTTGAATTAATTTTTCGAGATATTTATTTAAATTATTAAATTGCATGCTAAAAAAAACCTCTGCCGAAGCAGAGGTTTTAGTTTAAATAATTTCTTATGGTTTAGAAATTGTAGATTAGAGAAATTCCTCCATTCATTGGTTCCTGCATATAGAGGTTGTAACCACCACCATTTGAAGCAGAACCGACAAATCCACCAACTACAATTTCTTTGTCTTCTAAATTATGAATATAGAAGTCAAGAGACCATTTACCGCTTGGAGCAGTGTAGCTTAAATCAAAGTTACTGAAGTTAAAGCCATCAACTAACTCATGGTCATTATTAAATACAGAAAGATAGAATTCACCTCTGTAAATATAATCAACCCTTGCAGATAAAAGTCCTCGTTCATCGTTCATAAGATCCATCTCGTAGCCGACACTGTAAGATAATTCAGGAACACCAGCGAGGCTTCTTCCTGATAGATCTTGCATAATTGGACCACCATCGACACATGGAATACTTAATAAGACGTTAAAGTAAGCCTGACACATAGCTCCGAAAGATCTAAACAATGGACCTTTGTCAGTCATTCCCATAACTGTACCGCCTGGCAATACTGTTACATCGCCCATTGTGGCTGTAATGCCGTATGGGTTTCTTGGATCATAATCACTGTAACCATCAATTTCAGATGTGTTATATGCTGCAACAAAGTTAATTCTTGAATACTCATTTGGAACGAATAGTCCTTCAACTTCAATACCTTGCACCATAACGTCAGCGTTAAATGTTTGCGATGATAAGCCAATAATTTTCTGTAGCTGCATGCCAGCAATGTTATTTACAAAACCAGATGCGTTTACTGTCAATTGGCCATCCAAGTATCTGCCCTTAGTACCAACTTCAAATACATTGTGAATTTCAGGATCAACTCTCCCAATTTCACCACCGCCAGCATTAGAAGTTAAAGCTGAACCTGTTGGGTTGAATCCACCAGATTTTAGACCTCTGTCGTATTTTGCGTAAAGTAAAACACCGTTATCAAGCTTGTGATCTAAGATTACCCTTCCGGTAAATTCTTCTAGATCAATGCTTAATTTTGGTGGTTGTGGATAACCGAAGACTGTACCGTTGTAGCCGGCCAAAGTTCCTGATACATCCATAGCACCATCAAATACCCAGTCGTCTTTGGTTGAAAGGTTAAATCTTCCACCAAATGTTAAGTTGGTCTTCTCATCGAGTTCATGATTAAACTCAGCAAAAACGCCCCATGTATTTGACATGGATTTGTTCCAAGATTGGAATTTTTGCTGCCAATCTGGCAATGCAGGAGTTACTGGGAAAGGTAGTCCTACTGCTGTATGGCCATAAGCTAAAGCTGCTCTTATAGCGCCAGCTGCAAACTGATGAGATGCTTCTGTACCATTGACAACACCTGCATATGCAACCTGCGGCATTGCTGCAGCGTTACCAACCAATATTTGTTGAGCTAGCACTAAACAGTCACCACTTGGGTTAGTACACTGTCCAGCTGCGAGTAATTGTGGAATTAATGCTGCAACTTGAGCTGGTGTTGTTGGGTCTGCACCTACATAACCTATAGCTGCTGCAATTGTTGCATCAGTGATATTATCGGTTAATGAGTTAGCGTAAGCACCAAAGTAATTACCCCAGAAACCTATACCACCTAAACCAGCAAAGTCAGGGAACTTTCTACCGATTGGTCCTTTACCAACTTCAGAATAGTACTGAAAGCCTGGGTTGGTGACTTGATAGTTTGTTTGCCCTGAGAACAATGAATGATAAATACCTGCAGTTACCTCGGTTGCACCACCGAATGAAGATGTAAATCTTAATTCATAAGTTCTACCATGATAGTCAGATTGAGACATATCCATTGATTCATCGGTGCTGTATGACTGTTCGCCATAACCAAATAAATCAGCATTGATATCACCCATTCTGTATGACTCA
>JAYPTH010000012.1:34180-42198 GCA_038133485.1 Gammaproteobacteria bacterium
CCTTTAGTTGGTAAAGCGCCCCACTGATCACAACCTAGGATTGGGTTTTGATTACATGCTCCTCTTTGTGTTCTAAATCTAGCATCGTTTTCATTGTTGCTTTTGACCACAAAAGTAACTGAGCTACCATCATCAAAGTCATAGATGGATTTAACTCTAACGCCTAGATATTTTCTATTATCAATGTCAGAACCATTTAATTCATTCATGACATAGCCATCTCGGTATGTAGATCTTAGCGACACTCTTGTTCTGAACTTTCCACCAGCATTCACTGTGAAAGCAGCGTCATACCTTTCAAGATTAAGATCACCAAATTCACCTCTGAAGTAACCTTCGGTTTCTTCGCCAGGATCTCTACTGTTGATAATGAATGTTCCACCAGGGTTATTACCACCATAAAGTGTGCCTTGTGGACCACGCAGAACCTCAAAGGATTCAATATCAAACATCTCATTCATAGCCATTTGTAGGCCACCCAATGGATTGTCATCTTCTCTGTAAGTAACGATTCCTGAAAATGAACCACCAACAGCGTAATTAGTCATCCCTCTTATCTGAACACCTGTTCCAGAGAAGTTGGTTTTTTGGAATAAAACACCAGGTACACTGAACTGAAAATCATAAAACTCTTTTAAGTTTTTAGCTTCAATATCAGTAGCCGTAACCACGGTTACAGCTAGACCTGTATCTTGTAGTGCTGTTTCTTTCCTGAAAGCTGAAGTTACAACTTCCTCAATGTTTTCTGAGTCTACTGACTCACTGCTATCTTGAGTGAAAGAAAAAGAACTAAAAAGAAGTACAAAAAGAAATAGTATGTATCTCATAACTCTCTCCCATAAGTCATTATTAGAAATATAATATATGAAATATACAGGTTAGCAACTTTTGAGACGTTGAAAAAAAGCGAAAAATTAAAGGTAATTACAGGATTTTTGGATGCATATTTTCCTAATCCAGATGTGCCTTTAGATCATGATGATTCATTTACTCTTTTAATTGCTGTTTTGTTGTCGGCTCAATGTACTGATGAGAGAGTAAATCAAATAACCCCTAAACTCTACAAAATAGCAAAAAAACCAGAAGAAATGGGACTGTTAAGCGAGCAGGAAATTTATACAATAATCAAACCTTGTGGCTTAGGGCCGCAAAAATCAAAGGCGATAAAAAAACTTTCGCAAATTTTAGTTAATGAATATGCTGGTAAAGTTCCTCAAAATCTTAATGATCTCGAGAAATTACCAGGTGTGGGTCACAAAACTGCAAGTGTTGTAGTTTCGCAAGCTTTTGGTATTCCTGCATTTCCAGTTGATACCCACATCCATCGTTGTGCACAAAGATGGGGTTTGACTAATGGTAAAAACGTTCAACAAACGGAGAAGGATTTAAAACGTTTTTTCCCTAAAGAAGATTGGAATAAACTGCATATTCAAATTATTATGTATGCTAGAAGTTATTGTGCTGCAAGAGCTTGTTTTGGCCTAGAGTGCGATATTTGCAAAGCTTGCAATCCTTCAAGAAAAAGAAAGTTTTTGCATAAGAAACCCTAATGAATTTTTTTAGAGATACTTTAAATCAAACCATAAATGAATATGACTCTGAATTGAGCCAATTCATGGATGCAGAGCTTAAACGTCAAGAAGAGCACATAGAGCTTATTGCCTCAGAAAATTATGCATCAAAACGAGTGCTGCAGGCTCAAGGTAGTGTGTTAACAAATAAGTATGCAGAGGGCTATCCATCAAAGAGATATTACGGTGGTTGTGAATTTGTTGATGGAGCTGAATCTCTCGCAATAGAAAGGGCTAAAAAGCTTTTTGGAGCGAAATATGCCAATGTGCAACCACATTCTGGTGCATCAGCAAATGCCGCAGTATTTCTGGCTTTGCTTGAACCAGGCGATACTGTTTTAGGCATGGCTTTAGATCAAGGGGGACACCTTACACATGGTGCCAAAGTAAATTTTTCAGGTAGAAATTACAATGCCGTTCAGTACGGTCTTAACCCTCATACACGCAGCATTGATTACGAACAAGTAGAACAATTAGCCCAAGAACATAAACCAAAAATGATTATCGCCGGGTTTTCAGCCTACATGGGCATAGTTGATTGGGAGCGATTCCGAAAAATAGCGGATAGTGTAAATGCCTTCTTGCTTGTGGATATGGCGCATGTTTCAGGCCTAGTTGCTGGTGGCGTATACCCAAATCCAGTGCCACATGCACATGTAGTAACAAGCACCACCCATAAATCCTTAAGAGGACCAAGATCAGGAATTATTCTCTCAAATGAAGATGAAGATTTTCAAAAGAAATTAAATTTTGGTGTCTTTCCAGGGTCTCAGGGCGGACCACTCATGCATGTTATAGCCGCAAAAGCTGTTTGCTTTAAAGAAGCAATGACCGAAGAATTTAAAGAGTATCAAAGGCAAATTATTACCAATGCCAAAACCATGTGTCATCGTTTTAAGGAAAGGGGTTTCTTGCTGGTTAGCCCGCAAACTGAGAATCATCTGCTTTTGGTTGACCTAACCAATCAAGATATAACGGGCAAAGAAGCTGAAGACCTTTTGGGTAGTGTCAATATTACTGTTAACAAAAACTCTATTCCTGATGACCCTCAATCTCCTTTTGTTACTTCAGGCATAAGAATTGGCACACCAGCAATGACAACCAGAGGTTTCAAAGAAGATGAAGCAACTGAAGTGACAAACCTGATATGTGATGCCATTGAGAACAGAGACAACAATGAAAGCTTAGAAAAAATTAAGCTGAAGGTAACAGAATTGTGTGCTAACTTTCCAGTTTATAAATAATGTTTTGCCCTTTTTGCTCCAATGAAGAAACCAAAGTGATTGACTCAAGGCTTGTAGCTAGCGGCTCACAGATCAAAAGAAGAAGAGAGTGCATAAAATGCGAAGAACGTTTCTCTACCTACGAGGAGGCTGAACTTGTCATGCCAAGAATAATTAAATCAAATGACAGAAGAGAACCCTTTGATGAAGAAAAACTTAGGGCTGGTTTCCATAAAGCCTTAGAAAAACGGCCAGTATCTTCAGATCAAATAGAAAATGCAGTGCAAGATATTAAAGATGCCATTAGAAAGATTGGCGAAAGGGAAGTGCCTTCACAAATGCTTGGCAAACAAGTGATGAACAAGCTTAAAGAGCTCGACCAAGTAGCTTATGTTAGATTTGCTTCCGTATACCAGAATTTCCAAGACATAAAAGATTTTGCAGACGAAATCTCTGAACTATCAAAAAAATAATGAAAGATATTGAGCTAATGAGAAGAGCTCTTGATCTATCTCTAGATTTTATCTATACAGCCAAACCAAACCCAACCGTTGGAGCTCTAATTTATGATGGGGAAAAAATATTAGCAGAGGGTGCGCATGAAAAATATGGCTCAAAACATGCAGAAATAAATTGTCTTGATCAATTCTATGCAGCAGGCAATAGTGAGCACTTAGAAAATTTAACTTTGTACTGTACTCTTGAGCCGTGCAATCACACTGGCAAGACTGGGCCTTGTACAGAAGCAGTTATTAAATCGGGTATAAAAAAAGTTGTTATTGGCTGCGTTGACCCAAATCCAGTTGTTTCGGGCAAAGGCATTAAGAAGCTTGTTGAACATGGTATTAATGTGAAAGTAGGTCTTCTTGAAGAAGAGATTAAGGCGAGTAGCTATTTTTACTTTAAACACGAACAACAAAGACCATATATTGCTATAAAGATTGCCTCCTCAAAAAATGGTAAATCCCATAAAGAAGGCAGGTTTGAATGGCTAACAGGTAAGGGATCACGAGAAGATGTGCAGCTGTTAAGAGCAAAATTTGATGCCATCCTTACTGGAGGGAATACTGTTAGAGTAGACAATCCAAAAATGACTGCGCGGGTACCTTTTTTGGTAAATCAGCCCAAAAGATTTCTTTTATCAAGTCAGACTAAATGGGATAAAGATCTAAATTTCTTTGCTGATCAAAATTTCCAAATAATACATGATATCGATCTTCACAGCATCATAAATCAAATTAATGAACAGGATATAAGCTCTATCTTAATTGAGGCCGGACCCAAATTGGTTAATGCCTTCCTCAGTGAGGGATTGTGTGATGAATTGATTGTTTATGAAGCTCCTAAAAATCTAAATGATGACTATATCAATTGGTTTGATAATGAGCATTTCCTTGATAGTCATGGCTTTGAACTTAAATCTGACTATACTATTGGGTCCGATATCAAAAGAATTTATAAATATGCTAAAAAATAATATTGAAGACATTATTCAAGATATAAAAGCAGGCAAGATGGTGATTATTCTTGACGATGAAGATCGAGAAAATGAGGGTGATCTAGTTTGTGCTGCAGATGCTGTTACGCCTGAAATTATTAATTTCATGGCCACTCATGGTCGTGGTTTGATTTGTTTAGCTTTAGATTCTGATCGATGCGACAAACTTAACCTTAAACCTATGACTGCTAACAATATGGCGAATAATAAGACAGCATTCACAGTATCAATTGAAGCAAAGTCAGGCATTACAACTGGAATATCAGCCAAAGATCGTGCGCATACGATAACAACTGCTGTAAGCAAAGATGCAGGTGCTGATGACATTGTGCAACCAGGTCATGTCTTTCCTCTTAAGGCCATGAATGGCGGCGTTCTAGCTAGAGCCGGACATACCGAAGCAGCCTCTGACTTAGCAAAATTAAGTGGTTTTTCACCAGCGGGAGTTATCTGCGAGATTATGAATGATGATGGCTCTATGGCAAGGCGCGATGACCTAATTAAGTTTGGCGAGAAATTTAATATTAAACTTGGCACAATAGCAGACTTGATTGATTTTAGGTTATCTAAAGAGTCAACCATTGAACAAATATTAGAAAAAAATATCAATACCGATTTTGGCGAGTTTAAATTAGGAGTTTGGCGAGACATCATTTTCGATGAACATCATTTTTCATTGTCGAAGGGCGATCTTTCTTCAGAGCCTGCTCCTATAGTAAGAGTCCAAACTCAAAGCATTCTTCAAGATGCTCTTGGTCTAGAAGATTTAGGTAAAAATTGGTCCATCAAGAGATCTTTGGAAAGAATTTCAAAAGAAAGTACTGGATTGTTTGTGCTAATAAATCACAGAGATGCAAAATCTTATTGGTTGAAACAATTGCTTAATGAGCCAGTAGAAATTAAGAGAAATAGAAAGGTAATTGGTATTGGTGCCCAAATAATAAAAGCACATGGCTTAAGTAAAATAAGATTCATAGGCACTAAAAGAAAATACCCAGGTCTATCTGGTTTTAATATTGAAATTGAGGACTTTATTGATGAATAATAAACCAGCATTTAAGCCATCCAATAAAGACCTTAGTGGGAAAAAAGTGCTTATCCTCTCCACTGTATGGAATGCTGAGATACTTGATCCCATGAAAAAGGAAATATGCTCAGTATTGGAAAATCTAAATATAGAATGCATCACATACGAATGCCCGGGTTCACTAGAATTAGCAGCTAGAGCAAAAAAACTATTTCGTGAGGGAAATTTTGAGGGCTTCATAGCTATTGGCCTTGTCGTAAAAGGAGGCACGCCTCACTTTAAGTTAGTATGCAGAGAAACCTATCGTGGATTAGCTAACTTAGCTTATGATTTTCCTGAAATTCCAGTTATCAATGGCGTCTTAACAGTAGAAAATCTTGTCCAAGCAGAAGAAAGAATTAATCCTGATAAAATCAATAAAGGAAAAGAGTTTGCTCAGTCGCTAATACAATTAATGAGTTCTTAAATTGAAAAACTTAGCTAGATTTAAAGAAAAGGTTAACGCAAGAAACCTTTTGGTGCAGGCAATGTATGAGTTTTCATTTGGGTACAATGATCCAAAAAAAATTGAAGACTCATTTGTAAAAGAATTTACGAAGACAAAGGTAGATTACATACTTTTTAAAAATATTTTTCATCATGCTGTGAAGAACCAAAAATCTATCAAAGAACGCATCTATAAACACTCTGATCTTGAAATGTTTGATATAAAAAAAATAGATCTCATGGAAGAGAATATTCTCATATTGGCTCTATCTGAACATGAATTAGAACAAACAGAAAAAAATATACTTATAGATGAAGCGGTTAGATTATCAAAGAAATATGGCTCAACGAACGCCTATAAATTTGTAAATGCTACCTTAGATACCCTGTTAAAATAAAAATATTGCAACTTTTCTTTTATAATCTAAGTCTATATTTTGGGAGAGAGAGAATGAAAGACAACGTAATATCAGCACTAATAATAGGTGGACTTGTTGGTGGGGCAATCCTGCTCAATGGCCAGCTAACAAAACAAAATTACCCTCATAAAGAGATGCATATGCAGATGATGAAACCAGGCATGCATTCAGAAATCATGCTTATGGATAACCTAGAAATGGATGATGCTGTCAGCTGGAAATCAAAAGATGGTAAAAATATTCGCATCATGAAGAAACAAAAGATGGAAGGTGAGTCGCTTAAAGATATGGATAAAAAAGTTCTCATGTTCAAGACCGATGGAAATTTAGATCTATCTAATTTGGATATTGATGTCACTGAGCTAGAGGAAATAGTCATTCAATCAATTGATCAAGGTTTGGATAATTTACCTCAAGCCTTAGAGGGCATTGTTGGCTCATTGGGTGATGTCGAAATTGATGTCACCGAAAATTCCGAAGGTGAAGATAAAGAGATCAAGGTAAGAGTTAAAATCAAAAAAACAGCTGACGAAGAATAAATTGAATAAGCTCGGATTCATAGGCTGTGGCCATCTTGCAAAATGTTTAATCGCCGGTTTAGAAAAAAGTGATAATTTTCAAATTCTTGGTTTTGATATTCTAGAAGCAAACCATCAATGGCTGAGAGATAAAGGCCATAAAGCTGTTGAATTAGAGGCTTGTTGTAATGAAGCTAATATCATCTTCCTTTGCGTTAAACCTCAAGATATGTCTGCAGTTTGTCAAAGCATTGCTCCATTAATCCATCAGGATCAAAAGATAATTAGTGTTGCCGCTGGCGTAAAACTCCAAACATTGTTAGATGCATTGCCCAGCAAAAATATTTTTAGAGTTATGACCAATGTTGGCACAAAAGATAACTTAGGTGTAACAGCTATCTTTTCCAATAACGATAATGCTGAAATCCTAGATATTTTTAACTATCTCGGCAGAGCTTTTGAAGTGGTTAATGAAGATCAGATTGATACACATACAGTCTTGGTTGGAAGTGGCCCTGCTTTCTTCTTTGAATTAATTAGTGAGTTTGAATCAAGGCTTACTGAACTAGTGGAAGATAAGGATTCAAAAAGAGAAATTACTATACTTTTTCTTACCAGTTTAATGAGTGCTATAAAAAATGGAGAGAATCTAGATGATCTCATTGATTCGGTAGCATCAAAAGGCGGCACTACAGAAGCTGGCCTTAAGTTGCTGCGTGAACAAAGGTTCGCACAAATTTTTTCTGAGGCTGTTGATAAGGGAATTCAAAGAGCAAAAGAGCTATCTTAGGATTAGATCATTCCTGTTTGGCCCATTTGAAATTAGAGAAACTTTGGTATTTGTATATTGCTCTATCAATTCAATAAAATGTTTTGTCTCTGTCGGCAGTTCCTCGTAACTACTAAATGAGTTTAGGGATTGGTTCCAGCCATCCAGTTCAAGATATACTGGTTTTACCTTATGAAGTAATCTTGATTTAAATGAAACTTTTTCTCCATCCAGCTCATACCCTACACAAACTTTGATTTTTTCGAAGGAATCTAGAACATCTAATTTAGTAATGCAGAAGCTTGTTAAATTATTTAGTTTTGCTGAATACTCTAAGGCAACTAGATCCAACCAACCACATCTCCTTGGTCGTCCTGTTGTAGCACCAAATTCATTTCCAATCTCAGCTATTTTTTTCCCATCATCACAAAATAATTCCGTAGGGAAAGGTCCTGCTCCGACGCGTGTTGTGTATGCTTTAGCAACTCCTAAAACATCGGCATAGAT
>JAYPTH010000013.1:0-10998 GCA_038133485.1 Gammaproteobacteria bacterium
TCAAACCCAATAAGCCTAAGCTTTATTTCTTACATCCACTTTAAAAAACAAGAGAACACCAGTAATAGAGCTAATAAGAGCCAAGATTGAAAATATTTTCAAAAGAAGATTGTCTATATCATCACGAGTTTTCCAATCCATAATATGAAAACCCCACATCAAATCCCATATCCGCCACTGAACGGATCGAACCGCTTCAACCTCACCTGTATATACATTTAGGTAGACATTGATGCTTTCACCCACATCGTTAACTGATTTAACTCTAAAAATGGGTAAAGCTCTTCCACGATACTCTGATCCGATACTATTTTCAGTAACAAGTTCAATGCTTTCAGGAATTAGAGATGTATGCTTAGCTGACAAGATCTTAGCCTCCTCTGCATTTAATTGCTCTACATCTTTGCCATCAAAATCTAAATACTCACGTCCATAAATCCCATCAATTACTAAAATTTCTTGGTCAATTCTATTTATGACTCTAATATTTTGAGCACCATCTATCTCAAAATTGAGCCTTGAAAAATCTACATTAAAGTTTGGTTCCTCTCTGTACTGCTCTCCTCGGACGTTTTCAATTTTATTGAAAGCAAAATAGATTCCAGAAACAGTCCAAAGCAGCAACTGAAGAGATATAAAAAAGCTAAGGTATTTGTGGATGTTTCTTACTAAAAATTTCATCTGGTTATGATAATAGCTTATTTTTTAGGGGAAATAATTTATATTAATTGATAGGTAGCATATGAGAAATTTGATTATTATTCTGTTAACCGGGGTTCTGGGCTCTTGCACATCGCTGGGCTACTGGACGACAGAAGATTGTAAAAAAATAAGTGAAGCTTCGGGAGTATTTTTATACTACTCTGGAGAGCTTTTAAAAAAAGCTGAAGAAGCTGAAAAAAATGGTAAAGCTGAAGAAGCTAAAGAACTTGCAGAAGAAGCATACTTTTTGTCCGAATTGGCAGAAAATCATGCTATTAATTTCAGCACTTACTGCAAAGTAAATAACTAATTGCCAGATTTATGCCATTTTGGTATATTTAATGTGAGATTTATCTCTCCATTTGTCATGGGTTAAAAGACTACTCGTTCATCCCGCAAGGGACGGAAGTAGGCTAAGGCTGAAGGAACGTACCATCGTTCATCTTCGCAAGAAGACGGAAGTAGGTAATAGTACCGAAGGAACGCATCTTTTTAATAGGAGATGTTTATGACAAATTTGCAATTGATTCAGCATAAAGCTGCAATTAAATCTAATAAAAGGCTTACGCTAAAAAAATATCGATTTAATCTTTTTTTACAAAAGAATCTTTTGATTAAAGAAAAATCAAAAACCCACTAATTGGTATTTGGGCCTAGGCATTTTTAAAGGCACCTGTTCCTGGTGCCTTTTTTATTTCTGAACTATCTTGCCTGAATCTTTGGCTCTTTGTTCATCACGAATCTTCTTGAGCTGCTCGAGTGGAATGGGCACATCTAAACCCTCTTTGATGCCAGGCATGTCTTTGATTTCATTTATCCATCTTTCTAGATTAGGTAAACCTTCTATGCTAACTCCAGACCAGCTGTAAGTTCTGACCCAGCACCAATTAGCCAAATCTGCTATTGAGAATGTAGAGCAAAGCCACTGCTGTTTAGATAATCGTTCTTCCATAACTTCATAAAGCCTACGGCATTCATTTTGATATCGACTAATGGCAGCAGGAATCTTTTCAGGAAAATATCTAAAAAATACATTTGCTTGTCCCATCATAGGCCCTATATGGCCCATCTGAAACATTAACCATTGCAGCACCTCATACCTTTCATTGCCTGATTTAGGAAGCAATTTTCCCGTCTTATCTGCAAGATATACCATAATTGCGCCTGATTCTGCGAGCGCTAATCCAGTTTCTTTGTCTTCAATAGCAGGTATTTTTGAATTAGGACTTATGGCTTTAAAGTGGTCTGAGAATTGTTCCTTTTCGAGTAAATTTACTAGCTCATATTCATAAGGGATCTTGAGCATCTCCAGCATACATGAAACTTTGTATCCATTTGGGGTTGGTGATGTGTATAACTTAATCATTGCTAAATGATACTGTAATTGAGAAATTATTGTTCTATATGGATAATAGAAGAATGAAACATATTTTTTATTTGTTAATTTTTCTCCTTCCACAGTTACAAGCACACCATAATGATTCTGGTTATGATGGGTTAAAGGCTGCTGTAGATAGTGAATTTAGAACGCAAAGTTTTAAAGATAGGGATCGGTATAGAAATCCATATAAAACACTAAATTTTTTTGGCCTAGAAGATAACCAGACTGTTGTGGAATTGTCGCCTGGTAGTGGTTGGTATACAGAAATTCTTGCACCATATCTTAAGGAAAATGGTGTTTTGGTGGCCGCTCATTACAACCCAGAGGTTAGCGCTTACTATAAAAGATCAAGAGTTGCTTTTGATAAGAAAATTGCTTCCAGCTCAGAATATTCAAAAGTAAAAGTTGTTGAACTAGATAAAGATTATGGGGCAGCTAACTCGGCTGACTTAGTGATCACATTTAGGAACCTACATAATTGGATTGGTCAGCAAGGCGAAGATATTTTAAAAAGGTCTTTTAAGGTTTTAAAGCCTGGAGGATCTCTTGGAATAGTTGACCATAGAGCAAAACCAGGAACTTCCATTGAAACTATGAAAAAATCTGGCTACTTAACCCAAGAATATGCCATATCCCTAGCTGAAAAAGTAGGCTTCGTATTAGTGGGCACCAGTGAAGTTAATGCCAATAGTAAAGATACAGCTGATTATGAAAATGGAGTATGGACCTTACCGCCGACCTTGAGGTTGAAAGAAGTTGATAAGGAAAAATACCTAGATATTGGGGAGAGTGATAGGTTTACACTCTTATTTAAAAAACCTGAACAATGATTGAAAGATTCTTTCATGAAGATTCATCTACTCATACCTACCTTATTATTAGAGGCAATGAATGCATAATAATTGACCCAGTGCTGGATGATATCGATCAATACTCAAATTTTATAACTAAAAAAAGTCTGAATTTAGCATTTGCACTTGATACACATATTCATGCTGATCATATAACTGCACTTGGTGAGCTTAGAGAAAGACATGGTTGTATCACCATAATGGGCGAGCAATCTATGGCTGCTTGTGTATCTCAATCCATTCATGATGGTGAGGTTATAAAATTTGCTGATCTTGAAATTAAGACTCTATTCACACCAGGACATACTGATGATAGTTATTGTTATTACATGGAAATGGATAATACAAAGTACTTATTTACTGGAGATACATTGCTAATTAATGGTTGTGGTAGAACAGATTTTCAGAATGGTAGCTCATCTGAGCTCTACAATAGTCTTTATTCAATTCTTAAAGAACTAGACCCTGAAACAATAATTTTCCCTGCTCATGACTACAATGGAAAATTGCAATCAACACTTGGCGATGAATACAAGAACAATCCAAGACTCAATTTTTCTAACCAAGAAGAATTTGTTAAATTTATGGATAATCTAAACCTTCCAGATCCAAAATTAATGGATGTGGCAGTAGCAGCAAATAAAAACTGTGGTATCTCTTAAAGTATGCGTTTTATTTTTTTAATTTTAGCTCTCAGCTTCCAAGTTCTAGGAGATAACAGACCGAATATTGTCTTAATACTTATTGATGATCTGGGTTTAACAGATCTGGGCGCTTTTGGAGGCGAAATTGATACACCAAATATGGATATGTTGGCTGGAGAAGGCTTAATCTTTTCTAATTACCATACTTCGCCAGAGTGTGCGCCCTCAAGAGCTATGCTTCTAACTGGTATGGACAACCATAATATTGGAATTCCAATGATCCCTGAAGTTATGCCCAGAAACTTAAGAAACATTCCAGGCTATGAGGGATATTTAATACCTGAGGCACTAACGCTAGCTGAACTCCTTAAGCCACATGGGTACAAAACCTATATGACAGGGAAATGGCATTTGGGTTTTGGAGGCGAAGAAACTGCAGCCTTGCCACATAACCGCGGCTTTGGAAAGACATTCATCCTTGATGCAACCGGTGGAGACAATTATTCCAATCACTCCTACCTGCCGTACTACTCAAAAGCTCCCTGGTTTAAGAATGGGAAACCAGTAAAACTACCCGAAGATTTTTATTCATCAAGATTTTTTATAGATGAAATGATTAGGTACATAGACGAAGATATTGAAAAGGAAGGTCCATTTTTTTCTTATATTTCATTTCAAGCTCAACATATTCCTCTCCAAGCTCCAAAAGAATATACGGATAAATACTTAGGCCTCTATCGTGATGGCTGGGCAAGCTTACGAGAAAACCGAAAAAATGCTGCCATTGAAAAAGGTATTTATGCCTCTGAAGCACCTATTGTTGATTCATTAAAAAAATTCGAGGCGTGGGAGGATTTGGAAGAGGAGGACAGAGCACACAAGATTAAAAGTGCAGCTGTATTTGCTGGCATGCTTAATGCTATGGATTATCACATAGGCAGATTTATTGATTATTTAAAAGCTAATGATCTGTATGAAAAAACAATATTTATCATCACATCAGACAACGGGCCTGAAGGTAATGATCCATCAGATCATGAGGCCTGGAACCAATGGATAGGAACAACCAATTACAACACAAACTACGAAACTTTGGGAGAAGAAAACAGCTACGTTTATATTGGTACCGAGTTTGCTCAAGCTATGGCATCGCCCCATCACATGTATAAATTCCATATGAATGAAGGCGGAATCAAGGTGCCATTAATAATATCTGGGCCAAACATAAAAAAGGGGGTCTATGGTGAGTTCTCATTCGTCACAGATATTGCCTCAACGATTACAGATATTGTTAGTGGTCAAATCCATAATCAAATGATAGGCAAATCTCTGAAAAACATTCTGGCTGGAAATAGGGCGCCTATTTATTCAGATGATGAATACATAGGTCTTGAAGTCACAGGTAATTCTGCACTCTTTAAGGGCAGATATAAGATTGTAAGAAACAGGCCTCCATCTGGCGACAATGTATGGCGAATGTTTGATTTAAAAAATGATCCAGGAGAGACCAGAGATTTATCCAAAACTTACCCAGAGATTTTCCAAGATCTGTTAAGCTCCTACGATGAGTATGTTGATGTAAATGGAGTGGTTGAGTTGCCTGAAGATTACTTTTGGGCTGATGAGATGACAACCAATACATTTAAAAGAAGAATTTATGAATATCTCCCCTGGGGAGTGTTTATGCTGATGGTAATTGGGTTGGGAGCTTTAATCTTCTTTAAAAGAAAATGAAAAAAATTATATTAGGTCTTTTTGCCGTACTTGTTGTTCTAGCTTTTTTTTGGCGGGATATTCTTTTTTTTATTATCGTAACTTTTGTCAGACCTGACTATCAAATTGGCCCCAATCAAGAGATCACCTGGCAACAAGGCCCAGCAACAAGAACAGATAATCGTCCCAACATCATTGTGATTGTCGCCGATGATTTAGGCATAAATGATATGACCAATTACGATGACCTTGAACCAGGCGGAACAGTTGATACGCCTAACATTGACTTCATAGCGAACAGTGGGATCAAATTTAAGAATGCTTACTCAGGCAGCGCCACGTGTGCTCCTTCAAGGGGCATGATTGTAACTGGCAGATACGCAACTACTACTGGTTTTGAATTTACTCCTGTGCCTCTTGGTATGGCAAGAGCCGTCGCTCTTTTTTCTGATGGAAGTGCTGAATATATTCCAGAAAATGACAACACCCCTTTTGATTTGGCAGGCTTACCCAATGAGGAAATAACATTTGCTGAGACTTTAGGTCAGGCGGGGTATTACACAGCTCATATTGGCAAATGGCACTTAGGCCGTGATACGCACTTTACTGCCCTTAACCAAGGTTTTAATGAAAGTTTGTTGATGTCGAGTGGATTATTCTTACCTAAAGACGATCCGCGGGTAGTAAATGCCTTCCTTGATTTTGATCCCATAGATAAATTTTTGTGGGCTACTATGGATTATGCTGCGCAATTTAATCAAACCACTTATATGGACAACTGGTTTGAGCCTGATGGCTATTTAACTGATTACTATACCGATGAGGCCATCAAGGTTATTGAAGCAAACAAAAATAGACCATTTTTCCTTTATTTAGCACATTGGGGTGTACACACACCATTGCAAGCACTAAAGTCAGATTACGAAGAGCTTGCTTACATAGAGGATCATACCGAAAGAGTATATGCTGCAATGATCAAAGCACTAGATCGTAGTGTTGGTCGCATTGTTGAATCACTAAAAGAGCATAATCTAGACGACAACACATGGATTATTTTCACAAGTGATAATGGTGGTGCTGGATACATTGGTTTGAGGTATATAAATTCTCCCTACCGAGGCTGGAAATTAACGCTATTTGAAGGCGGCATTAAGGTGCCTCTTATTTTTTGGAAAGAAGGCATAGATTCACAAGTAATTTCAGAACGTGCAACCCACATTGACATTATGCCCACAATTCATGGCCTAGTTAATGAAGACCTAGCTCATCAAGTCGATGGTATAGACCTATTCGATAATTCTTTAGACCTGAGTCAAAGGCCAATATTTTGGAAAACGGACCATAACAAAGTTGTCATCAGAGATGGTTGGAAACTACAAGTTGCTGAATACCCAGATAAGAAATGGCTGTTTAACCTCAATGATGATCCCACTGAGCAAAATGAACTTTCTGCTTCATATCCGGATAAGGTTGAGGAACTATTAACTTTGATTAACCAGCACTCTGATGGGGGCAGGAAGGCTCTATATGAGGCACCATTGCGAGCAAGAATTGAAGTTGACCGAACTCTCAAGGAATCAATTGAAGATCCTGATAATGAGGGTGAAGTAGTAATTGTTGCAAATTAATTTTGTGTGGCTAGATATACGGAATCTGATTTAATTATAATGCTAGTATATTTAAATGAAGGCTGATTTCTTTTTTTCATATCGAAGCCCATATTCGTATTTGATATTACCAAGAATGCTGAAGCTCAAAGAGGAGTACGATATTGATATCCAATTTAAGCTTGTTTACCCACTAGCCATAAGACAACCAGAATTTTTCAAAGGTAAAAACATCTTTAGTTTTTTTCTAAACACAGCTTTTGATATTAAATCTAAGGCAAGAAAATTGAATATGCCTTTCTATTCGCCAAACCCAGATCCCATTCAACAAAGCTATATCACAGGAAAGATTAATAAAGATCAACCTTATATCTTTGATATTTGCCATCTAGGCATGGTGGCAGAGTTTTACAACAGAGGCATTGAATTTGCACATGAAGTTTCACATCTTATATTTGGCACCAAAAGTGGTTGGAACGATGAGTCTAACCTAAGGCAGGCAGCCGCTAATGTTGGTCTAGATTTTAATAAGATGCAACAAGAAGTATCCGAACGTGAAGATGAAATCGTTAATGCAATCACTACCAATCAAAACCTCCAGCAACAAGCAGGACATCATGGCGTGCCTCTCATGGTCTATAAAGACACAACATTCTTTGGGCAAGATAGGTTCGATGATTTTAAAGATCTATTGTTGCAAGAAGGCATGAAAAAAAGATGAATTCCTTGGACTATCAAGAGGGAGTTAAACATCTCCTAAAAGTTGAGCCTGCATTTAAAAATATTATTCCTAAAACTAGAATTTCTTTTTTTTTGCGCCCAGAAGGTTTTGAGGGGATGGCTTCGCTCATCATTGAGCAACAACTTTCTGTAAAAGCAGCTGATACTATTAAGAAGAGAGTCTTTGCCTTAATGGCCAAAGTAAATAGCAAGAATTATCTCAACTTATCACAGAATTCATTAAAAGCTTGTGGTCTGAGCCGACAAAAAATCGAATATCTTTCCATTGTTGCTGAAGCTGAAATTTATGGTGACCTAAGTTATGAGGCAATATCAAAAATGTCTGACACAGATGCGCAACAAGAACTTTGCAAACTTAAAGGCATAGGTCCATGGACGGCTGATTGCTACCTTATGGCTTCTTTGGGTCGATCAGATATATGGCCAGCAGGGGATATTGGTTTGCAAGAAGGAGTTAGAAGATTAAAACACCTGAAAGAACGTCCAACCATTGAGGATATGACTTCGATAGCAAGTGACTGGCGTCCTTTCAGGTCAATTGCAGCAAATATCTTATGGGCAGATTACGACTAAAATTAATCTTTTTTTCTATATTTGCTCTTTTGCTTTCTTGCTTTCTCTTTTTGCCTATTGCCTTCTTTTAGCTTATTTTTTGCTAGTTTTAACCTTTGCTGATGCCTCTTATTAATCTGGTCCTGAGTAGGATCTTCTGAAGTGGCTACTCTATCTCTAAGCTGCTCAAGTCTTCGCAGCCTCATACCTTCGTAATTGCCAGAAGCAATTAATAAATCCAGATCTGCTAATCTTTTTGCCTTTTTTTCTAGCACTTCTTCTACTGTTGGAGGTCCTTTTAATTCAGCCAGATCCATTCTTAATCTAGCCATCATTGCCCTTTCTTCCATTCCTGCTTTCATTTTTTTCTTATCGCCATGATGGTCTGCAAATATAGTTGCGGTGAAAAGAAAAACTAAGACTAATAAAAATAAATTTTTCATATTTTTTTTCCTTACCTTTTTGATAGATTTTTTAGCGATTAGTTCAAATTAATGACTACTTTTGAAAAAATTTCCATGCATTTTTCTAAATCCTTATATGATGGGAACGTAGGGGCTATACGAATATTAGAATTGTTGGGATCGATATTGTACGGAAAACATGAACCCAGGGGCAACAACTTTAGCCCAGCTTCACCACATAAGTTTATGATCTCGTTCGCTTTATTGGTCGAGGATTCGAAGGAGTAGAAATAGCCTCCAGTTGGCGAAGTGTAATTACATAAGCCTCTATTTTTTAAATCAAGCATGTAGTTATCCACCAAATTAAATTTAGGTAAAATGATTTCCCTCAAGGCATTCATATGATCTGATAATGAATGTTCTTGAAACATTTTGGCATGCAGGCCTTGATTCATTTTATTTGGGCCAGGTGTAAGTGAATTTCTGTAACTAATAAATGTATCTAAATTTGCAGATTCAGTGGACAAAAAAGAGATGCCAGCACCAGCTAAAGTTATCTTTGATGTCGAGCCTAAAATAAATAAATTTTTTTCAATTCCAATTTTTTCTGCAATGCTAAGTGCGGATGTTTGTTTTATTGTTTCTCTTAGATCATGGCATGCATAAGCATTATCCCAAATAATCATAAAGTTGTTTTTATTTGGCGTAATTGCAGTAAATAATTGCTCTACATGATCATCGCTAAAGGTGTGGCCTGTAGGGTTTGAGTGTCTAGGCACACAAACTATTCCATTTATAGATTCATCAGCTGCAATGAGGTCTGTGATCACCTGAATATCAGGCCCGTCATCAAGAAAAGGCACACTTATCATCTCAATACCAAAATTTTCTAATAACTTAAAGTGGCGATCATAGCCGGGCACCAGACATAAAAATTTACTGGTACGAGATAAGTTTACTGCTTCAAAGCCAAGAAAATAGGCGCATGCAAGCAATTGATGCATTAGAGTTAAAGACGAATTATCAAGCGCTATAATTTTCTCAATAGGTGTGTCTAAAATTTCACTGCCCAGAATTTTAGCAGACTGAATTCCATCTGGATTGCCATAGTTTCTTAAATCAACTCCATCAATTTCAAAAGGTTGTTTAATGTTTTCAATTAGCTTTTGTGAAAGTTTTAATTGATCAGGAGAGGGTTTGCCACGTGTTAAATCAAATGAATCATTATCCCCTAACCAAGGGAGTTCTTCTTTGATTTGTTTTAAAATACTCATTGTGGATTCAGCAATAATAATTCTATCAATTTTTTTAGCCTTAGCGATTGGGTTAATTATTTTTTTAGTTGCTCAAAATTTTAAAGCGCAGGATAGTAGCAATGCTGAAACCTATAATTTAAAACTTTCAGAAGAAGTAAGAAGAACCATTGAAGAAGTGTTCAATGAAAGAGAGTCTCAATTTAAAACATCATCAAAAGAAAATATTGAGAAGATAATTGATCCTTTTAAAGCCAGAATTAAGGAATTTGAAGATGAAGTAAAAAAGAATACAGAACAACAACTTAAGTTGCATGTTGAAACAAAAACCACTATCGATGGATTGATTGAAAAAACAAATCAAATTACGAGTGACACGGCTAACCTGGCGGATGCATTAAGAGGAGACAGTAAAACCCAAGGCGACTATGGCGAAATGAAACTTAGAATGCTCCTTGAAAACTCTGGGTTACAAGAAGATATCCATTACAAGCTACAAGAGAATTTTGTAGTTAAAAGTGAAGATGGCCCTAAGAACAAAAGACCAGATGCCATAATTTATCTTCCTGGAGACAGGCAAATCATAATTGATTCTAAATTCTCATTTAGGGCATATCATGACTATAGTGGATGTGAAAATGCCAATGAAAGAGATAAGTTGGGTAAACAACATCTTATTAACGTGAAAGACAGAATTAAAGAATTAAGTGAAACTAAATATGAAGATATTGCAGAACTTAATTCCCCTGACATGACATTCTTATTTTTAGGTATTGATGATGCTTTAAATGTTGCACTTAAATATGACCAGGACCTATTGTCATTTGCCACAAAAAAAAGAATAGCTTTGCTTAGCCCAACACAATTACACATCTCAATCAAAATGATTGAAAATCTATGGCGAATAGATGGTCAAAGGGAGGGAGCTAAAGTTATTTATGAAGAGGCACAAAAACTTGTTGATAAACTTGATGGATTTATTGAAACTATTAATAGCCTTGGCCACTCCATTGAGATTTCCCAAAAGAAATTTGATGATGCGATGAATAAACTATCAACAGGAAAAGGATCAATTGAGTCAAGAATAAACAAACTTGTCTCTATTGGTCAAAAGGAATCCAAAAAATTAGAAAATGACAATTGAATTTTT
>JAYPTH010000013.1:11098-33186 GCA_038133485.1 Gammaproteobacteria bacterium
AATGAGTTATCCTGATTTTTTAAACCCTATAGCAATATCAATTCCAATTTCTGGCTTCTGGGGCGACTCAATAGACATAGCCTGGTATGGCATTTCATATGTATTGGGAGCTTACCTTATTTCATTGCATATGATTTCAAATAGGGAGAGATTTGGCATTAAATTAAATAAGGACCAGACTGAAGATCTTGTCTTTTTTTATGGTTTATTTTTTGGTGCAGTCATTGGCGGCAGATTAGGTAGTGTACTGTTCTATGATCTTCATCTTCAGTTACAAGATCCGTTTTATCTTTTCAGAATATGGGAAGGGGGCATGGCTTTTCATGGTGGTTTAATTGGTGTAATGATCGCTGTATTTGCATTTTCTAGAATACATAAACTTAAGTTTCTAGAAATAACAGATTGGCTTGTACCTTCAATACCAATTGCGCTTTTTTTTGGCAGAATTGCCAACTTTATTAATGCAGAATTATATGGCCGGCCCACTGATGTATCTTGGGGAATGATTTTTCCAACCGATCCATTACAAATACCAAGGCACCCCTCCCAGCTCTATGAAGCCTTCTTGGAAGGTTTGGTCCTATTTATTTTTCTAAATTTCTTTATAAACAGAAAAAAATACTTTGGAAGGCACTCTGCATATTTTTTAATTGGATATGGTGTACTTAGATCGATAGCAGAGATATTTAGAACGCCGGACTTTGTCTACGGTAATGATTTTTTATTATTTAGTTTCATAACGCAGGGTCAATTATTGTGTATTCCTATGATAATATTAGGGATCTTTATACTTTTTAAAAGCAATGCAACAATATCTCGATCTGCTACATAAAGTCCGTACTGAGGGTTCATTAAAAGATGATCGAACTGGGACTGGAACACTATCAATATTTGGTCACCAAATGAGATTTAGTCTTGAGGAATCTTTTCCATTGCTTACTACAAAAAAAATTCACTTTAAATCTGTAGCGCATGAGCTACTTTGGTTCCTAAAAGGAGAGACAAATATCAAATATCTTAAAGAGAATAGTGTCAGAATCTGGGATGAATGGGCAGATGATAATGGGGATTTAGGGCCTGTTTATGGTAAACAATGGCGAAATTGGGAAACTAATGGAAAGTCTTTTGACCAGATTAAACAAGTTATTGAACAAATAAAATCAAACCCAAATAGTAGAAGACATATAGTTAGTGCCTGGAATGTAGCTGATATACCGAGTATGGCTTTGGCTCCCTGTCACATTCTTTTTCAGTTTTATGTGCAAAATAATAAGTTATCTTGTCAGTTGTATCAAAGGAGTGCCGATATTTTCCTTGGCGTCCCATTTAATATAGCCTCCTATGCCTTGCTAACTCATATGATTGCAAATGTTAGTGGCTTAGAAGTTGGAGATTTTGTCCATACTTTTGGAGATGTGCACTTGTACACGAATCATATAGAACAAGCGGAAGAGCAACTTACCAGAAACCCCTTGGAGCCTCCACAATTAAAAATGGTAAAAAAAGAAAATATAGATGAATACATATTTGATGATTTTGAGATTGTAGGATATGAACATCATCCACATATTGCAGCTCCTGTAGCAGTATGATCATCTCAAGTCTTGTTGCAATGACTGAGTCTTTGCTCATTGGCAAGAATAATGACTTACCCTGGCAGCTTCAAGATGATTTGCTGCACTTTAAAAATTACTCCCTGAATAAAGCAATTATTATGGGAAGAAATACTTATGATTCTATTGGCAAGCCACTTCCCAATAGATGTAACATAGTTCTTTCAAGTTCAATGGCAGAACAAGATGGTGTTAATGTGGTAAGGAATTTTTCTGCTGCTTTAGACTTAGCTAAAAAATTCTGTAGTGATCATAATCAAAATGAGATTGTAATCATTGGAGGAGCAAAAATTTTTGCTGAAGCAGAAAATTATATAAATAAATTAGTTATCACTTGGGTAGATGCCAAAGACCTAACTGGTGATGTTTACTATCCATCATTTGATCTAAGTAATTGGAAAGAAATATCTGAAAAAACTTTCAATAAGGACGAACGTAATGAATATAATTTTACTATTAAAGAGTATTTACTTAAGAAATAGATTCTCTTCTTAAATTTAAATTCCTTACCCTTTCTTGTTCGTTGTCTGTATATTTTAACCAAGCTCTAGCCGATTTTTTGACTGCATCTTTGTCGCTTTGAGACGCTTTAGTGAATACATCTCTGGCTTCATCAAATCGCTGTAGTTCGAACAATGCTTGTCCTAAAGTAAGTTGAGCAAAGCCTGGATTTTTAAGCTTCCCTTTTTTTATTCCCTTATTGATAGCATCAATAGCTTGGCTAATTTTGTTATCTAGGTAGTAGAGGTTTCCAATGGCAATTTGTGCTTCACCATTGTCTATAACTTTGTCTAGTTTGGCAAAAACTTCAATAGCAGCAGTTCTTTCTTGTGCGGCTCTAAGTGATTCAGCTAGGATCGTTAAGTTTCTTTCATTTTCTGGCAAGAATACTGTTGCTTCCATATCCAGTGCTCCTGATGAGCCTGGTTTTACAAATGCAGGGCCCAATATATCTGTACATACTAATTCCTCTACAGGTATGCCATCTCTATCTACTACTAAATTTCCATCTTCATCTAAAACTTTACCTAAAGCACATTCTTGTCTTACAACTTTTAAGCCAGCGACAGAAGTCATACCAGTAAGCATTACTTCAGCAGCCCAATAAGGGTTGCCTGAAGCTAAAAGCATTTGTGAAAGTGACTGAAATTCAGCAGCTTTATCCAAAAGTTCTTTTTGATAAGCAGTTTTTAGTAAAGAGGTGTATTCTCTAGGTTTGTCTAGCTCGTTATAAAGACCAGCTAAATTTACAAAGTACCTTTTTTTAGGGTATAGCTCCAATACTTCTTCATAATAGGGAATCTGCTCCTCTTTCATCTTGAGCTCGCCCATAGTTGCTAGCAGAATTGAGTACCAATTTTCTCTAAATAGTGAGCCATTTAAATCAGCAATTCGTTTGGCTTCCATCATGACGTTATAAGCCTTTTGAAACTGATCTTGTAAAAAATAAGCCTGACCAAGAAGCACATAGGCTTGAGCTGTAACTTCATCAGTTGAAGCAAACCAAAGTTTTAAATATTTAATGCCATTCGCAAAATCTTCTTCAGACAAGTAGAGCTGTGAAACTGTGTAATAAGAAGAAAGCACAATTCTAGGTTGTGCGTCTCTCTCTTTAATTAAATTAAGATAATCATTCCTTGCACCAACTAAATTATCTTTGTAAGCCAAGTTTATATAAGCTTGATAATAGTAAAACATAGACCGGTCATAAGAATTTAAGCTTGAGGCTCGATTTCTAAGTTGGGCAAGCTCTTCTTCTGTTTCTTTAACAACCTCAGCAATCTGTCTATCTTTTAATTTTGCCTCAGCTACTTTTTCTTCTTTTAACAAAAGTGTTTTTGCTTCTTCTAGCTGTCCAGCTTCATCTAACCCTTCAACAATTGCTTGAACTCTTTTTGCAGTAGATGGGGTTAAAACTTTTGACCTTCTGGATTGGAGTTCTTTTTTCTTTGCATCAGTAGCGAGCTCTGGCAAACCATCTCGCTCGTCAGCTATAAAGTTAAATGACAAAGAAATAAGCAATGCTAGTAAGATTCTCATGTTATTCATCCTCCAGTTCAAAAGTAAATTTATGTGGTACATCTTCTACAGAAACAGCCTTACCATCTCTAACAGTTGGTTTATATTTCAACTTTAATGCAGCCCTTAAAGTTGCACTATTAAACATTGTACAATCATTAAATTCTCCATCTCTATTGTTAGCAGCTCTACACTTGCCTTCAATAACATATGGATCTTGAATTGTTCCTGAATCAGTAATTGTAAATGCAACAATTACATAGCCTTCTGTTCCCCTTTCCTGAGCTCGTCTAGGATAAACTGGCTGAACCTTAAACAAAGGTATATACTCTCCATCCCTGAACATGCTGCCAGAGCCAGAATTAAAATTAATTTGCGGTTTGCTTTGAGTTGCAGAAACTGCAATTGGAGTAACATCTAATTGAGGTGGAGCTATATCAGGTGGAGCAACTTCAGGCTCTTCTGGTGGCTCAACTTCATCACTAATTATAGTTTCGATTTCTCTATCAGGCATGATAACGTCACCTATCTTTCGGCCTTTTGTGACATCTCCAGCATCTCCTGTGCTTATTAAAGCAACCATAAAGACAAACAATAAAAAACCTGCCAAAGGAGCAGCTCCCATAAAGAGATGTTTCTTTGTAAGTACGAAATTGTTTGCCATAACTTCTTTGACTTACTCCTATCTAGTTTGGTTCAGCTGCAAGTGATATATCAAATACACCAGCATCTCTAGCTCCATCCATGACTTGAATAATCGCATCAGCGCTTGCTGTTTCGTCTGCTTGAATTACTACTGACCCTTGAGGGTTGTCAGCCAATAACTTCAAAACATTAGCTTTAACTTGTCTTACATCAATTCTTCTACCATCCATGTAAATCTCATCATTGCCCCCTATGGCAATTAAAATTGCAGCATTTTCCTGGATTTCTGAAGTGTCTGAATCTGGTCTGTTTACTTCTAAACCTGGCTCTTTAATAAAGTTAGCAGTAACGATGAAGAATATCAGCATAATAAACACCACATCGAGCATGGGTGTTAAATTAATTTCGCTATCTTCTTCTCTAGCTGCTGCTGAAATAGCATTTCTTCTCATAATCTATTCTCCTTTTTTAGTACTTACGTACTCTCCAATCAAAAGTTCTTCTGTCTCTACCTTGTTTTTTATCCAAATCATTGCCAATACTCCAGATAATGCAGATACCATGCCTGCCATAGTTGGAAGAGTTGCTTTTGATACACCTCCAGCCATAGACCTTGCATCCCCACCACCAGTAAATGCCATTACTTGGAATACCTCAATCATTCCTGTAACTGTTCCCATTAGTCCAAATAAAGGGCACAATGCTATGCATATTTGTATTAGCTGAACATTTCTATTAATAGCTGTTCTTCCCTCTGAAACAAAACGAGCTTTAATCTGATTTTCATGCCATCTAGATTTAAATTTCATAGATGAAAATTTATGTTGAATGTCAGAAGTAACCACATCGTGTCCATATAGAAAGTAATAAACTCTTTCAAAAATAAGTGCCCACATAAAAGTTACCAAGATAGCTATCCACCATAAAACTGGACCACCGGACTCCATAAAGTCTCTAAGAGCAATATATAGTTCGGTAATCCAATACATATTTACTTAGCTTTCTCTGCAACAATACCTGTTGCTTGTTCCTCAAGCACCTCTACAACTGATCTCGCGGATGACTGTAAGAATGAATGAGCTAATGTTGTTGGAATAGCAACAACCAAACCAAGAACTGTAGTAACAAGAGCTTGTGAAATACCACCAGCCATTATTTTAGGATCTCCAGTACCAAATAAAGTAATTTGTTGGAAAGTAATAATCATACCGGTAACCGTACCCAGTAGCCCAGCAAGTGGAGCAACTACAGATACAATTTTTACAAAGCTTATGCCTCTTTCGATTGTTGGTCTTTCAGACATAATTGCCTCAGCTAATTTGAGCTCTAATCTATCAAGCTGATCTTTCATGTGAGTTTGGCCGACCTTTAACACTCTGCCTAAAGGATTATCGCCCAATTTATCAGAGCCTAATTGCTCAGTTACATCTCTGCTCATTAGATATAGCACTACATATTTATAGATAGCAAATATTAAGGTGATAGCACCAATTGCTAAAATTATGTATCCAATCAAGCCACCTTGATCAATTCTTTCAAGCAATGATGGATTCTGAATTAAGTTTGCTAGCAAAGCCCCGCCTGAAGGTCCGCTTGGATCTACTGAAAAGCTTACATAGCCGCCGCCAACTTCTGCACCACTAACTCTGCCAGCAGAACTTGTATATCTACCAGCAGGTTGACGTGCCAAGAATTGATATTGGCCTTTTGCAGGAACATATTCTAAATATTTATTACCACAAACAGCGTTATAGACTCCAACTCTTACTACGTCACAACTAACTTGGGTTCCATCAACGTTAATAACATCTGTAGTAAATCTTACAACTTCTCCAGTTGCTTTCATCTCTCTCATTATTTCATACCAAACTCTTTCAATTTCAACGATAGTAGGCAATTCTGTCGATTCGCCCATTTTTCTTGTAAGGTCTCCTAAGAAAGATTCTCTATCCTTGCCAAATTCTGCTGCAGTTAAAGAAGATTCAAAGGTAACTCTTGAGTCAGTACTAATGCTTTGCATGTGCCCAAATAATTCATTAAGAGAACCAAGTTGTTTTAGATAGGCTTCTTCTGCAACTCTAAGTTTCTCTTGATTGTTTCTGAAAACTTCTTCCAACTCATCAGCAATTCGCTCTTGTCTAGCAAGTTCTCTTTGCTCAGCTCTAAGAATCTCTCTCTGGCCATCTCGAGCGCTCTTAAATTCTGCTTCTCTAGCGTCATTTTCTGCTTGCTCTTTAGTCTTACCTTCCTTTACAAGTTCAAGAAGCTTATCCAAGTTTGTTGGGGCTGGGGCTTCTTCTGCTTCTTGAGCAACAAGGATTGAAGAGGTTAAAAGAAGTAATGTGATTAAATACTTAAACATTTTCATTACTCACCTCCTTTTATTTTTACAGGAACAGCCAAGAGATCCAATGGTGCTGTTTTGCTTGCCATTCTAATTCCATCTCTTACAGGTATTCTATAACCACTGACTTCTTCCCATTGGCCTAGGTCACTATTCCAAATGCCAGCTTCACTTTGATCTTTAAGCTGATACATTAAGGCTAGCCTTCCAATTCTAAGAATATTTACTACCTTCTCCTCGCCATCAAGTACGATTGAATCTTCATAAGTTTCAATTGTTCTGCCGTACTCTCTTTCGATATTGTATGCCTCCAGTACCTGTCTGACTTGTTCAGAAGCAGTGACTTTAGGATCAGATAAAGTTGCTCTAACCTGATTAATTCTTCTTGTTCTTTCATTCATTGAAAATGGAGCATCAAGATTGACAAACTGCTCTAGACTATCTGCCATCCTTTCCATGAGTGGTGGAATCTGTCTTTGAATCACCACTACCTGTCTAGTTTGCTCAGCGAGCGTAACCAGCCTTTCTTCTTGGGCTTTAATTTGTTGCCTCTTTTGTTCGTTGTAGATTTTTAAACCTTCCACCTGTTTCACGACAACTTTCCACTCAGCTAAAAGTGAGTCTTTTTCAGTTGAAAGTGAATCAATCTCTTGTTGAGATTTTTCAGATAGGTTTATGTTGCTATTATTCTCTGCGAGTATCTGGTCTAAGTCACTATTTTCAGAAACAACAAAGCCAGCTACTAATAAGAGAATCGTTAAATAATTTCTCATTATTTTACCCCTTAATATAAACTTGACCGTTTAATATAAACAATAATCATTATACAGCAAATAATTTGCTTGGATTTATCTAAGAAATATTAAAAATTTGGGAATTTTGGTACAAAAATAGGGGTTTTTTCCAAGTAATTCTTGTAATTAGGGTCATTGCCCCATTTTTTATTTCCTCTTGCCTCCAGCATTCTCACTCCACTTACATAGTAAATTAGTAAAAAAGTAAATATTGGAGAAATTAAAGCAATGTATTGCATGCCTGTCATTACAGGCAGAGCCATCAATGAAACTCCAGTCCAAAGAACCACCTCACCAAAGTAATTAGGGTGTCTTGATAATGACCAGAGGCCTGTAGTTATAAATTTCCCTTCATTGCTTGGATCTGATTTGAATTTTGTTTTTTGTTGATCTGCTAATACTTCAAAGATAAACCCAAACACCCATAAGCCTAAGCCGACAAAACCCAACAATCCAAAGTCTATTTTATTTAATGCTGTTATTGCTACTAAAGCAGACAGCAATTGAATAAAAACCCAAGCAGCAGATAGGCTCCAAGTCATAAAGAGCTGGGAAAAGCTTGGCAGAATTGATCTAAATCGTTTATCTTCTCCATCTTTAAGTACTCGCCAAAACAAAAAACTCCCCAATCGTATAGTCCATAACAGCACACAACCAGAAATAATTAAAGCCCTAGCATCCAAACTAAAATTATTCTGACTAAGTTGATATAGCACAAAACAAATTGCTGTTATGTAGGTTAACGATCCGGTCAAATCATAAAATTTTTCTGTTTGAAAGATATAAGAAGGTATAAATAATACCCAGTGGATAGCAAAAGAAATGAAAAATACTGTCATTATTAATGATGTTCCTTCAATTGATGCTGTCTGAATATCTACAGCACTACCTAGGAGGAAGCATAGTAGAAATGTAAATACTGAGATAGCAAGATTAATTAAAGGTTGTAAAATAGATTTTGCCATATAAGGTGCCTCTAGATGATGATACTAAAAATGAAAAATAAATAAACAGAATATGAAATACTCAACAAACCAGTTTAAACAAGGATTAAAAATTCTAATTGATGGTGAACCTTGTTCTATAAATTCTTATGAGTTTCATAAACCTGGCAAAGGTCAGGCAGTTATGCGTACAAAACTTTACAATCTAAGAACCGAAAAAGTATGGGAGCGTACTTTTAAATCAGGCGAATCTGTAGAAGCAGCTGATATCATGGAAAAAGAGTATCAATATCTCTACTCAGAGGGAGATAATTTTATTTTTATGGATCAAGAAAACTACGAGCAAATAGATGTAAATCAATCTGTAGTTGGTGAAGCAAAGTTTTGGCTTGAAGGAGAAGAAATATGCAAAATGCTTTTTTGGAATGGTGAAGTTTTGAGATTAGAAGCGCCAACATTTGTGGAAAAGAAGGTGGTCAGCACTGAACCCGGCTTAAAGGGAGATACAGTTTCAAATACTCTAAAACCAGCAGCTATTTTGTCTGGTAAAGAGATTCAGGTGCCGCTATTCATCAATGAGGGAGATCTAATTAAAATCGACACGAGAGATGGCTCATATGCAGGCAGAGTAAACAAGTGAATATTGTAGATAAATTAAACTCTTTACTCCTGCAAGCTCTAAAAGATACTTATAAGGAAAACTATAGCGAACTTGATGAAGAATTTATTCAAAGCCTGTGCTTTGAAGCTGGGAACAACCCAGAGCATGGTGATTTTTCTTCTAGTTTTGCATTGAAATTGTCTAAATATTTCAAAAAAAACCCTATTGAAATAGCAGAAAGTGTAAAAGACAATTTTTCCAATAAGCTCATAGGCAAGGTTGATGTTATTATGCCTGGCTTTCTCAATGTCTTCCTCAGCACTGAAACTAAAGCAAACTTATTAAAAGAGGTTATTGATAACCCACAATCCTATGGTAAGCAAAAACCACTGAAGCAAAGTGTTTTAATTGAATTTGTATCATCAAACCCTACTGGTCCCCTGCATGTGGGTCATGGACGTGGAGCTGTATTAGGCTCTTCTCTTGCAAACCTTTTTGAAAATGCAGGCTATGAAGTTACTACAGAATATTATGTAAATGATGCTGGCAGACAAATCAGCATTCTTACCACAAGTGTATTGCTAAACGCTTATTGTGAAAGTTTTATCAGCGATGGAACCTATGAAGGCGCTTACATAAAAAAACTGGCGGAAGCTTTTAGAAACAGCAATGAAATAATTAGCATCTCACTTGGATCTATTAAATCAGATGAAGATAAAGATAAAAGGCTCGATTCAATTATTAGCTTTCTATCCCGAGAATTTCCTAATCATTGGGCAAAAGCAAAAGAATTTTCAGTAAATAAAATCATTGAGCTTATAAAAGAAGATCTTGGACGTTTTGGAGTGGTTCATGATGAGTGGTTTTTTGAAAGTAGCGTAGGACATATTGATGAAAAGGGCTCACATTTAAATAATGGCTTAGAATCTATTGCAGAAAGGGGGCTAACTTTTCAAAAAGATGGGGCAATTTGGTTTAAAACTACAGAATTTGGGGACGACAAAGATAGGGTGCTTGTTAGAGAAAATGGTGAACCAACCTATTTTATGACTGATATTGCTTATCACAAAAATAAAATTGATCGTAAATACAACTTGTGTATAAATATTTTTGGAGCCGATCACCATGGCTATGTTACTAGAATAAGTAGTGCTTTTAACGCCCTAAAGACAAAGGAGCAAAAAATAGAAGTACTCCTTTATCAGCTTGTTAATCTATTTGAAGATGGCAAACAGAAACAAATGTCTACCAGAAGAGGTGAGTTCTATTCTTTAGAAGATCTGCAGACTGAATTAGGGGCTGATGCAATTAAGTTTTTCTTTTTAGAGAAGAAATCTGATCATACTATGGAGTTTGATATTAATAAGGCCAAAGAAGCCAATAAAAATAATCCTTATTTTTACACACAATATGCACATGTAAGGTGTGCATCAATCCTTGAAAAAGGGAGTTTGGGTAATAAGCTGGAAATTCTTGAAGAAGACATCCAAAATAATTTTAGTTTAGTTTCCAATTTGATTCACTTTCCTCTTTTTTTAAAAAAATTCACAGAGGAAAGATCGCCTCATTCTTTAGTTCACTATCTAAAAGAGGTTTCAAGCCAATACCATTCCTTCTATGAAAACTACTCAGTTTTATCTGATAACGAAACTGTTACAAATTCCCGATTGGCTCTGACACAAGCTACACAAATAGTTTTAAATAGAGGCCTATCTTTGCTAGGGGTTAAGCCCTTGATGAAGATGTAATATGGCCAGCTTCTCTTATAAAGATAAAAAATTTCCTTTAAAAGCTGTGCCAACTTTTTTGGTAACTGCAATAACTGCTGTTTCTTTGACTGTGCTAATCAATTATATTTTGCAAAACGATACTGAGCAGTTAAATCTAAGTGCTTTTGATAGCCAAGAGATTGCTTATGAGTTTCAAACAATTCTTGAATCTACCGATTTTGATGTATTAGATACTAAAACAGATGTATATGAGGAGCAATGTCTATACTATGCTCAATCAGGTAGCTTTCGAACTGAAAAAGCTGCGCAGAGCCAAGTGGATCAATTAAGCAAGTTAAGTTATAACGCTCAAATTGAAAATGTGAATAGTAGCAATGGGTATAATTTTAAAGTAATAGTAGGCCCCTTTGAAAACCGATCACAAACAAATAATGCTAGAGAAATTTTTCGTCAATTGAATATGGATTCAATAGAAATTCGATCATGTAAAGAGTCTAATAGTGAATCTTAATAATTATCAAAATATTGTTCAGTCACTACCCAAACATGTAACACTTGTGGCAGTATCGAAAGGACAGCCTATAGAAAAGATTCAAATGTTATATAACCTTGGCCAAAGACACTTTGGTGAAAATTTTGAACAAGAGCTTTCATTAAAACAAAAAAGTTTGCCTTCTGATATTGAGTGGCACTTTCTGGGCAACATTCAGTCCAATAAACTTAAAAAGATATTTTCCTCTGCAGCTTTGGTTCAATCTGTTTCAAGACTAAAGGTAGTTAAAGCACTAATAGACAGAGATGATGAGACCAGTAAGAACATTTTACTTCAGTACAAGCTTGGAAATGAAAAGACAAAAGCAGGCTTAAACCGAAATGAAATAATGGAAGCTTTAGAAATTTGTAGCGAAGTTGATCATGTCAAGATACAAGGGTTAATGGGGATTGCAGAAAATACAACCAATACCCAAACAATCAATAATCAGTTCTTTGAAATTGCTGATTTATTTAAAAGCATTAAGGAAAAAGATAAAGAAATATCTACTTTGTCTATGGGGATGTCGTCAGATTATAATTTAGCCATAGATTGTGGGTCCAATATGATTAGACTTGGAACAATATTATTTGGAAGCAGAAAATGATTACACAAATCATTAATATTTTTATTTATTTAATTTTAATTCTTTTCTTAATAGATCTTACTAAGTCAGATAGATACAACAAAATTGCTCGAGTAATTAAAATGATATTGCTTCCCGTCTTATTGGTCTTTGACAGAATGTATTTTAAGAATATTAATGTTGGCCTATTGTTGGCTGCCGTTTTAATGTATTGGGTTTACGCTTTTTATATGATTCCAGATCTAGGTTTGCTGGGAACATTAAATCTTGCGGTATTCAAGGCATGCATGACATTAATTGGCATAATGAAATTTATAATTATTGGCGGAGTCATTCTCAGCTGGGTGTATATGTTTGGCATGTACCTTAGTAATTCTTTCACATCTTTACTTCAGCAGCTCTATGAGGCTACTGTTTCAGTATTTAGAAATATCATACCGCCCACTGCTGGTTTTGATCTAAGTCCATTAATAGCTTTTTTTGCATTGCAGCTATCTGAGCGAGCTTTGAGTGTATTGTTGCTAGAAATTATTCCCAGGATTTCATCTAACTACATTAATCTTTAGTTCAGATTTCAGATTTGTAGCTAGTTCCCCGGGCAGAAAAAAGGTGTCTTTGAATTTTTCTGCAACAAAAAGCTCCATCTGATCATCATAGTGGCTTGAATCTTTATTCTCACTATTTCCATATTGATGAATGCTTTTTGTGGTTTGGTTGCCATCTTTATCCCATTTGACATAAATGATAAGCCCGTCGCCTGCGATAGCTTTTAGTTTATTTTTTTTGTGTGGTATGCCATATATGGCTCGCAATATGTCTGGACCGCCACTGATACCAAGCTCCTTATTACCACGGACTAATTTATTTCTATCGGCCCAAATAATTTCTTTGTTAAGAAAATCATCGGCACAATTTAATAGGATCTTTTCCGCTTGAGCTGAGTCAAATGTTTTATTTTCTTCCCATGAGGAAGATAAATAACATACACCAAGAGGGGCTCTATTATTTTCTAGATTTGTTCTTAGATCCCAATCGAGTAATGCAGATTTGGCTTCTATAAAGTTCTCAGATTTATTGGAGCTGTTGTTAATTATCTCAATGAAGCTATAGAGTTTAAAGTCTTTCGAATACTCATCATTAAATTTAAATTTAATAAACTCCTCTTCTGAAATTAGTGCTGAACTGGCCAAAAGATTGCCTAAAACCACTGACCTATTTGTTAGATTTTCTTGAAAACCTATTTCCTCAGGGAAGCTTGATAATAGCAAATTGTCATCCCTTGCTGCGGTAAAGAATGGGTTTTGGTTAGCAGAGAAAACATATCCTTTCGAAGGGTTAATTATTTTTGGGGAATAGGCTGTTGTGAAATATGAATCCCATATTAAGTCTGAAATTCTGCCATCAATAATTCCTTTCCAATCGAGCCCCTCTTTTCTTTCAGGAGATACATTATTGTGGACATATCCAATATTGTCCGCATTGTCTGCATAAACAAAATTAATTGAAGGTATCGCTTGTTTATTAAAACTATTTAGCCATTCTTCTAGATTGGTAGCTAGGTTCATTTCAAACCATTGCTCTGTTTGGAGCAAATTATCGAACCCAACAAATCTTACAGCAAAAAAATTACCATCCTTTTCCAAAACCAAGCCATGATCAGAAAAAATTGCCTCTCTTTTAACTGGGAAAGAAAATAAATTTAGAATTTTTGTTTCAATTGTTACCTGCTTTTTTACAAAATTTTTCCACTTTCCGTCGAGCCAATATTTTGTTTCGTCTTCATTGACTTCAAGCTCAAAAAAATCAACCAAATCAGGCTTGTTGACCGTTGCTCCCCATGCAAGATTAGGAGTAAACCCAATAAATATAAAAGGGGAGCCAGGGAAAATGCCGCCCATGATATCCCAACCCTCATTGCTCTTGAGGCGTGCCTCATACCAAGTAACTGGTCCCTCTAGGGGCTGGTGGGAATTAATCATTATCATTGTTGACTCATCAATTGTTTTTATAGAATTAGCTGCATATGCGTTAGAACCTCTTGATTCGGCTTGAGGAAGATCAGAGATATAAAATTCCTCTATGCTTTCATCAAGGCCGTACATAAAAACCGACTGCATAGCAAACCCTGCAATAATATCCTCAGGTTTTATCGGCAATAATTCATTTTTGTAGTTATGTTGTTCTGCCCAGTAATTTATGCCGTCTGTAAATCCGGCTAATACGGCTAAAGTCTCGGGCTTAAGGCTGCTCAATGCTTCAACAGATTTCTCATGAAGGTTAAAAGCTTTAACGATGAAATCTGAGATAGCTAGATCTCTCCCGTACTTTTTAGCAAGCTTCCCTCTACCTAAATACACATGAAACAACATGTTTTCTAAATTATCTTCTGCTTGTGCGTATGCCAAACCAAAAGCAACATCTTTGTTGGTTTCACCATAAATATGCGGCACTCCCCAAATGTCTCTTTTTATGGTGAGGTCATATTTGTCGGAACCATAAACAACAAGGCTGCAAAAGGTTAGGAAGAAAAATAATTTTTTCATTTATTTAAATTCTAAGTTGTATTCTTTGATTTTGTGCCCTTTGTTCAAACCTTTTTTGTGGAAGGTAGATATATGATAGGTAATAGGAAAGGGCTTGCTTGACCTACAAAATTGATCTTGTTCGCCTATGATTTGTTCTATGTGTGCCTGATAACTTGCTGAATCTGTAACTATCTGAATTTGTGCTTCTTTTTTTATCTTCGTTTTAAGTAGTTGTAAGAACGATTTAGAGATTAACCTCCTTTTTGAGTGTTTTTTCTTAGGCCAAGGGTCTGGAAAATGAATTCTAATATAGTCAAACTTTTTTTTAGCGGCATTCAAATACTCTATTGCGCAACCATTGTGCAAGAAAAGATTATTTGGCTGTTCTTTTTCATAGAATTCGACAGCTTTGGCAAACCCTTTCTTATAAGGCTCAACACCAATAAATACAATATTTTCATTATTACTTACATCTTGTGAAAAAGATTGCGCATCTCCAAAACCTATATCAAGAACACACTGTTTCTTGCTGAGCGGAACAAAGCCTAACCCTACCAAACATTTTGATGGTGTTTCTAAATATTTCTTATTGGTCTCTGACAGTCTGCCAGCTCTTGAACTATATGTTCTAATCATTACAAGAATTTAGTGGGAGAGCTCGCTCTTGGGGTCGTTGATGACTCAATTCGTCCTGAGAGAAATGACAACCTTCCTGCTTCCACCCCATACCTAAATGCTTTTGCCATATCTACAGGATTTTGTGCTCTAGCAATAGCTGTATTAACCAAGACTGCATCATATCCCATTTCCATCACTGTGCTTGCCTCGGATGGAACTCCCAAACCTGCATCTACAATTAGCTTTTGCTTTACTTGATTTCTAATTAACTCGAGCTCATCCAAGTTGTCAAACCCACGCCCTGAACCAATTGATGCACCTAAAGGCATAATTGCTACGCAGCCCATTGCCTCTAATTCGAGGCAGTTTTTCAAATCTCTATCGCAGTAAACATAGACTTCAAAATTTTCTTTAATCAGGCTCCTTGCAGCTTTTATAGTCTCCTCCATATTTGGATCTAGATTGTCAGGCGAAGAAATTATCTCAAGCTTGATTAAATTGGTTTCAAAAAGTTCTCGCGATAATAGTGAAGACCTCAAAGCATCATCAGCTGTTAAAACCCCTGCGGTATTAGGCAGCAACATCCTATCGCCAATTGGATTTAGAATATTTTCAGAGTTATTTTTATCGTAACGCTTTAACGCCAAAGTTACCATTTGTGCGCCTGATGCCTTTATAGCTTTTGAAGCAATATCTTCTGATGGGTATTTTCCGGTGCCAACTATTAATCTTGAGGAGAAGGTTGTGGAGCCAATTTTTAGGCTATCCTCCGCCAACTGCTGTGATAATTTCAACTTTGTCATTTTGTTTAAGCTTTGTTATTTTATGTTCAGATCTAGGAATAATTATGCCATTAATTTCAACAGCATAGGGTCTATCTTTTGGAGCATTTGCAGCTATAAGCTCTAAGAGTGATTGATGGTTTAAATTTAACGTTGAACCGTTTAGATATATGCTAATGCTAGACATTAACGAGGTTTGCTTTAAGCTTTTTGAAGGCAGTCGCCTCTATTTGTCTAATGCGTTCAGCTGAAACTTCGTATTTATCTGCCAACTCATTTAGGGTTAACTTTTCATCATCTAGCCACCTAGATCTAATGATTTCTTGTGACCTTTTATCTAAATTTGAAACCCCTTTCAGCAATGCGCCATGGTTGATTTGTTCATAATTATCTTGCTCTGCAATCAATTCTGGATTGAATGAGTTGTCTTCAAGATATTGGCTTGGAGAGAAAGCGCGTTCATCATCCTCATCATCTGTAGTCAGATCAAAAGATGAATCTGCAGAATTTAACCTATTCTCCATGTGCATTACTTCTTTAACCGATACATCTAAATCTGATGCAATTTTCTTTGCCTCTTTATCAGATAGCCAGCCTGTTGATTGTTTTTTGCTTCTTAAATTAAAAAATAATTTTCTTTGAGCTTTGGTTGTTGCTATCTTCACAATTCTCCAGTTTTTAAGGATAAATTCGTGAATTTCAGCTCTAATCCAATGAACTGCAAATGAAACAAGCCTTACTCCCTTTTCAGGATCAAATTTTTTGACAGCCTTTAATAGCCCAACATTGCCTTCCTGGATGATGTCGGCAAGAGGAAGTCCATAACCTGCATATGATTTAGCTATGTGCACAACAAATCTTAGGTGCGAAATAACTAGCTTGTGTGCTAACTGAACGTCTTCTGTTTTGTAGAATTCTCGGGTGAGTTCGAGCT
Organism: Gammaproteobacteria bacterium; assembly: GCA_038133485.1. Taxonomy (GTDB): domain Bacteria; phylum Pseudomonadota; class Gammaproteobacteria; order Magnimaribacterales; family TMED112; genus TMED112. The sequence goes on from JAYPTH010000013.1 coordinate 27,766, forward strand.
CCTCTTCTCTAGAGAGAACAGGTATTGCGTAAACCTGAGCCAGATACTTATCTATGTCTGACCCTGGGTTTGTTAAAGCTAATGCGTAACTCATAACAAATATCTATAACGTATTATAAAGAATGTTTATCTTTATAGCAACGGATGACTATATTAGCACTAAAAAAAGCCATTTTCCAAATTATTTTGACGTTGCATCAAGACAAAAGTTCATTAGAATACATGCATATCATGAGCAATTTAGATAAATTAAAAAAACTTAAAAATGGTTTGGTGTTATTGAGTAGAGATCGTGAAGTTGTCTTTTCTTTTCATGAAACATTTGAAATGGTTGACGAGCTTTTAGAGATTGTTGACGAACTTATTGAACAAGAAAGTTAAAAGCAGCTACTTTTGAATAAAAACAAATTCGTTATTTTTAAATTCTTTATAAACAAAGCCCAATTCTGAAAATTCTTTTATTGACTCTAGATCCTCAATTCTATTTTTAATAAGAAACCTAACCATTGCTCCGCGTGCTTTTTTGGCAATAATGCCAATTACTTTTTCTTTGCCATCTTTTATTGTTGCAAATTTAAAATCTATTGCCTTTGAAGTTTTAAGATGCTTTTTAACAGAGGCATAATATTCTTCAGAGGCAAGATTAAATAAATAATTGTTGCCTACCTCAGCATCAATAGCGCTAGCAATCTTGTTACCCCAAAATTCATATAGGTTTCTGAATGTTAAAAAATTATATTTGGTGCCCATCTCTAATCTATATGGGTTCATGGTGTCTGAAGGTTTTAATAGGCCATAGATTCCTGAAAGAATTCTTAACCTTCTATTCAGATACTCTTGGGTCTCTTTATCTAAGCTGTATACATCTAGATTTTTATACACATCCCCCTCAAATTGAAAGATGGCTCGCTCTTCCTCATTTGCTAAATTATTCCAGTTCTGAAACCTGTGTCTGTTTAATTTAGCGATATCTTCACTTACTCCCATTAGAGATCGAATGTCATCTACACTAAGCTTTTTCAGTTCATTTGCTAATTGGTTTGCTTCAGATTGAAATATTGGATCTGTTTTTTTAAGAGCGCTGCTACTCTCTTTATCAGTTAGTCTCTTTGCTGGTGATATTAAAATCATTATTACAAGCCTGCGTTATTTAAATCTAGTGCTCTTTCAGCTCTATAACTAGACCTTACCATAGGTCCCGATACAACTTCAAGAAAGCCATACTTTAAGCCTTTTACTCTATACTCTTCAAATTTTTCTGGTGTAACCCATCTATCAATTGGGTGGTGATTGAGAGTAGGTCTCAAATACTGACCAAGAGTCACGATGTCTACGTTGTGTTTTTTTAAATCTTCAAAAGTTTGAAAAATTTCATCGTCTGTTTCGCCCATCCCTAAAATTATGCTTGATTTGGTTAATAGGTTTGGGTTTATTTCTTTTCCATGGGCTAGAACCTTTAAGGTCTTCTCGTAGCCAGCACGGGGATCTCTAATTGGATGAGTTAATCGTCTTACTGTTTCAATATTTTGCGCAAAAACTTTAATTGGCGACTCAACAATGGTTCGTATTGCCTCTTTGTTACCATTAAAATCTGAGGTTAGAACTTCAACTTCAATAGACTGGTCTATATGCTTAAGCTCTCTAACCGTTTCTGCAAAATGAGCTGCGCCTCCATCTGGCAAATCATCCCTAGTTACACAGGTTAAAACAACATACTTGATGCCCATCAACTTCACAGTTTCGGCAATTTTCTTTGGCTCATCTTTATCTAGCCAGCCTTTTGGATTTCCAGTATTCACTGAGCAAAATTGACAAGCGCGTGTGCATGTATCTCCCATCACCATAAAAGTAGCCGTTCCTCTTGACCAGCACTCTGATAGGTTGGGGCACTTTGCTTCTTCACACACTGTGCTTAGCTGAAGATGGCTGACTTTTGACTTGATAAGCTCATAATTTTTGTTGGCATGATTTGCTGTAATGCGTATCCATTTTGGTTTTGTTTCTCTACTAACTTTGGAATAGGCATTCCCCTTCATTCCATCTTTTACTGAAGGAACACCAGCATGATTTACTATTTTCACTGTTGGTATGATTTCTTTCATTCTTTCTCTAGTGTTTTATAAGCTTCTAAGAGCAGAGCATGTAATTGTTTTTTATTAATATCTATATATTCTTTTAAATTACAAGCCTTTATATCTAAACCACAAGGGTTAATGCTGTTGAAAGTATTTAAATCAGTATCCCAATTAATGCTGATTCCATGATAAGAATAATTTTGCTTTATCCTCATGCCTATTGAGGCAACTTTCTCTTCTCTGATATAAATGCCTGGATCTTTTAAGTTGATATTATGATTAATTTTAAGATTTTCAAAAACACTCGATGTCTTGGTAAGTATTGTCTGTGTAAGCTTTGTCGGCTTAAAAGGCATTTTTTTTAAATTAAGCATGAAGTAGTAAATTAATTGGCCAGGCCCATGGTAAGTAATCTTACCTCCTCTATCAGTTTTAATTATTGGTGGTCTTGCATCTTTATTCTCCAGAATAGATTTTTCACTTATACCTAAAGTAAACACTGGCGCATGCTCAACATGCCAAATATAGCTATCTAAAGGCCTAGACTGAACCAAAGAAATCATCTCTGCTAGGCAATCTTCATAACCAATAAGCCCTTTTTCAATAATTTTTAAACTCATATTTTTTCAAGATTGGCATAAGCAGCAACAAGCCATTTTGTTCCTGCTAAGTAAAAATTAACCTGTACTCTTGCCGCATCCCCATTACCCTCCATGCTAAGAACTACACCATCTCCAAAAGTTTTATGTCTTACAGAGTCTCCCAAGGTGAATCCAAGGTCAGCATTTTCAGAAGATGTTTGAGCTACAGTGCCATAGTAACTTGTCGAGTAATTTTGTCTTGGCCTGACAAACTCTATGTGCTCATTTGGTATTTCGTTAATAAATCTTGAAGGAGGATTATAGGAATCTTGCCCATACAGCCTTCGGAATTCAGCATATGTTAGGTGAAGCTTGGATCTAGCTCTTGTTATGCCCACATAACATAATCGTCTTTCCTCTTCTAGTTCAGATATATTTTCAGATGATCTTGAATGAGGAAATAATGATTCTTCCATTCCAACCATAAAAACATATTTAAACTCTAGTCCTTTTGCAGAATGAAGGGTCATTAGCTGAACTGCATCATCAGCTTTATTTGCCTGCGTTTCTCCCATATCTAATGAAACAGAGCTCAGAAAAGCAGCAATTACAGAACCAAACTCGGACAAATCTTCACCTTTATTAATTGCATCAAATGATTTAACTGCTGAAATTAGCTCATTGATATTTTCGATTCTTATTTTGCCTTTCTCGCCTCTTTCTTTTAAATGATGTTCAATTAGCCCGCTCTGGTTAATTACCATCTCTACAAAATCATGAGGTGGCAATTCCAACAAAGATTCTGAAGATTTTTCAATAAAATTAACAAAACTTTGTAATGAGCTTCCTCCTTTACCTTTGATTTCATCATTGGCCAGCATTTCTTTAGCTGCCCTAAATAGAGATAGGTTTTTTTCACCAGCATAGAGCCGGATTGCCGCCAGTGTTTTTTCACCGATACCCCTTGTTGGAGCGCCGATAGCTCGTTCAAATGCAGAATTATCATTAAAATTTACACAGAGCCGCAAGTAACTGACTACATTTTTTATTTCAAGCCTTTCATAGAATCTGACCCCACCATAAATTACGTAAGGCAAATTTTGTCTTAATAAAAATTCTTCAATTACTCTAGATTGAGCATTCGACCTATAAAGAATGGCAATGTCTTTATGTTGGTCTCCTTCATAAACTATTTTATTAACCTTTTCAGCAACATAATTCGCTTCTTCTTGTTCGCTGTATGCTTCAAAAACTTCGATAAGTTCACCTTTATTGCCTGCTGTCCAAAGTTTCTTGCCAAGCCTATTTGAGTTTTTACCAATTACTGCATTGGCAGCATTCAAAATATTTTCTGTTGATCGATAATTTTGCTCAAGGCGAACAATCTCTGTTTCTTTCTCTTTAGCAAATTTATTAATATTTTCAATTTTTGCCCCTCGCCAACCATATATTGACTGATCATCATCACCTACAGCAGTTACAGAACTTTTATCTCCAATTAGGTTTTTTATCCACTTAAATTGGATGGTATTGGTATCCTGAAACTCATCTATCAGAATATGTTGAAATTTGTTCCGATAAAGCTGTTGCAGTTCTTTGTTTTGCTTGATTAATTCAAATGATCTTAAAATCAGCTCACCAAAATCTAAAAGATTTTCGGCTTTTAGATATTGATCATATTCTTTGTAAATTTTTTTCAAAATCTCCAGGTTGAAGTCTCCTTTATCATCAATGTCTTTCGCTCTCAACCCATCATCTTTCCAATTATTTATTTGCCATCTAACTTTTTCTGGTGGCCATTGATCATCATCAATTTCTAAATGTTTTAGTACGCGCTTAATAATTCTTAGCTGATCATCGCTGTCCAAAATGGAAAAATCCTTTTCCAAACCAGCTTCATGGAAATGTCTTCGTAAAATCTTATTTGATATTGAGTGAAAAGTGCCGCACCAGAGCTCAGGAACGGGTTGGTCAAGAATCATCTCAATCCTGCCTGTCATTTCATTGGCAGCTTTATTGGTGAAAGTTACTGCTAAGATGCTATGTGTAGAGCTACCGAGCGCTTTTATTAGCCAAGCAATTCTATGGACAAGAACTTTTGTCTTTCCAGAGCCTGCACCAGCCAAAACCAATAACTTGTTTGATTCAGATGTGACTGCGCTGCGCTGTGCATCATTTAGATCTTCTAGAATAAAAGATACATCCATGGTTTAGACAAATTTGTTTTCTCTAAACCATAAATTAAATGCGAATTTTTCTCCTTTTGTTACAGGTCGCCCTGCATGAAGTGATTCTGGGTGAACTTTTGTTGTGCCTGGTAAAACATTTTTCCATACCAATAAGCTCCCTTTTTTTGGTTTAACTGAAATGTTTAAATCTCTAAATTCAGTAGACCCTCCTTCTTCAACATCATTAAGATAACCAAGTGCTGTATAAATTCTTTGGCCTCCTCTTTGCAAATGCTTTTTACCTTCATCTGTTTCATGATCAAAAGCATCGTGATGATCATTATATTGAGTGCCTCCTGTGTAATACACAACCTGGAATGACTCAGCATTTTTGAGAGGGAAGCCCACCAAGTCGGCTATACGATCTCCTAGTGATTTAGAAACCCCAGAATGAGTATGATGTATCCAGCAATTCATGCCTGTACGATTTTCATGATAAATTCCATCTTTACCACCGATAGTTTTAGCTCTCTCTAGCTTGCTTCTGGACTCATTAACAAAGTGATCGCATTCTTCATCAGAAATAAAGTTTTCAAT
>JAYPTH010000013.1:33286-38401 GCA_038133485.1 Gammaproteobacteria bacterium
TGCAAATGATGGGAGGCTTGGAAAAGAACCAAACAATTACTCTTATGCAAATCTTGGTTTGCTGCTTTCATATAATGACTCAGATAATATTGGTTTTTATGGCAGCCTGCCTTTGCCTGGGCCTCTGTATGTAACTGTATCTAGAATTGCTTATGGCACTAACCTAAGAAATCTTGATAACGAAGAGGCGTCATTTGAAAAAACTGTAAATACCTTAAGGCTAGGCGCACATGTGGGAATTGGGGATCTATTAAACTCTATTTCTGTAGGGTCAGTTTCTCTTAATCTTCAAAATGTTGTGGATGTCTTTGTGGAGGGAGGCATTAAAAGCTTCTCGTTTGATACTTCTTTTGATAATGATGAATCATTTGGGTCTGTGGTTGCTGGCTTAAGATTTGGCAATGCTAATGATTGGGAAGGAAGGATTTATCTGGACCTATCTAAAGAAGTAGAAAATGAAGAAACCTTTATTAACTATGAGCCCTGCCCACCAGAAGTAGAGGTTTGCTTAAATGATGATTTGGTCATTGAGTTCTCAGATGATACTGATATAAAAGCTGTACTAGATGTCACCTATAATGCTACCAAGAACTTTGGAATTTTAATGGGTGTAAAGTCCTCGGAGTACTTAGATACAGAAGTATTTATTGGGTTCCAATTTCAGATCTAATAGGAAGAAGCTTTTGATTTGAAGCTCGAAGTTGCTTCCAAAAACTCTTCTCTCATTTGTGCAACAAGATCAGAGACAGCAGGAGAGTTTTTAATTGAGCTTAGGCCTTGCCCACAGCCCTTAATATCTTTCCAAACTTTTTTATCTGCATTGCCACCAGAATTAAAATTCATCTTTGTTTTGTCTGCTTCAGGCAAATTATCTGGGTCCATGCCTGCCTTGATAACAGAAGGTGATAAGTAGTTTCCATGCACGCCACTAAAATAATTTGTATAAACAACATCTTTGGCTGATGAATCAATAAGCATTTGTTTGTATTCATCCTCTGCTTCTGATTCTTTTGTTGCAATAAACCTTGTGCCCACATAAGCAAGATCAGCTCCCATAGCTAGCGCACTTGCAACTGAATAGCCATCTGAAATAGCTCCGGAAAGTAAAATTGTGCCGTCGTACCAATCTCTTGTTTCTCTAAGTAAAGCAAATGGCGATAATGCCCCGGCATGACCACCCGCTCCAGCACAAACCAGAATTAAACCATCAACACCCTCAGATACTGCTTTCTGTGCATGTCGGGTGTTAATAACATCATGAAAAACTAAACCGCCATAAGAATGTATGGCCTTAACTAAATCAGCAGGCGGTCTTAAGGAAGTAATAATGATTGGGACTTCATGCTTCACACAAGTTTCAACATCAGCCAATAATCTGTCATTTGAAAGATGGCATATTTGATTGACAGCATAAGGTGCGACCTTCTTTTCTGGGTTTTGTTCTTTAAACTCTCCTAGCTCATCCTTAATTTGCTTAATCCAATCTGATAATAGTTCTTGAGGCCTTGCATTAAGTGCAGGGAAAGAGCCAACAATGCCAGCCTTACATTGAGCTATAACCAGATTAGGTCGAGAAATAATGAACAAGGGCGAGCCAACAACTGGAATTGATAGATTGTCTTTTAGTATGTCAGGCAGCATGTTTTAAAGTAAATGAAAAAAGATTCTAACACCATAGCATTAAAAAAGTAATTAATTGCCTGAGATCTGGTCTGCAACCCAACTTATTGACCAGTTGTGGCCAAGTTTATTGCCCTTATGCTCAGCTGGAAGCCTTGTCACTGCACTATTTTCAATTTCTATTTCTTGAGGATCATATGGTAGAGCCATAAAAACCCCATCTAGGTTTTTTTGTGTTCGCCATTCATATAGGTCAATATTCTTGCTAACTTTTTTTGGAGGGATATAGTTACAAAAGTTATTGGTGGCTTCAATGCCTTTGAGAGGTGAGGCTACAATATGGGCTTCAATAGGTTTGTTGTGTTCAATATCTGCTACCAATCTGGCTAATAAAATTCCACCCAAACTATGGCCTATAAAAGTTATTTTTTCATAATCTTTTAGATCTTCTTTGATTAATGTATTCAAGAGCTCAAGTTCTTCTGTGGCACAAGAAACAGAAATAGGATTCCATCTAAAAAAAGCAACTCTATTTTTCTCGTTATTAAGTGTATTTAAGGGATAAATCCATTCATAGCCAAGAGTACCGCCGCCATGAATTCCTATAATTAATTCAGTCTGGTTAGGTTGCTGTTCTTCGAGAAAATGTAAGCCATTATTGAGCCCAACCAAAACCAAGCCTGATTCAAAAACATTTTTTTTACTGTTCATGTCTTCAAAAATGCTGGCCCAAAGGGTGGCGTGTAATAATAAAAATAATGAAAGAAATTTATTCATTTACATTTTTCTAGTAGCCAATAACCAAGCCAAGTGTTTACGACAAGCTTTAAAGTAGTCATCACTAGAGCTGGAAATTGGTAGAAAAAATCCAGGGCAACATTCCAAAACCAAGAGTAGACCCAATCATGTAGAAATTTTAGATTGTCCAGCAAGAACTCCTTCGTTGAAAGACCAAAAAAGGTGTATTCTGTCGTGAACACTATCCATAACTGCCACAATATAAAGGCTGCTTGTATTGGTGTGGTATAGATTAAAAAATAAGAAAAATATAAACCAAACTTTCTCATTGCTGTTTTGTTTGCATATCTTTTGGTGGCTGAACAAAAGGCCAAAAAATTTGATAAAACAGTGGTGCCTCATTTAAATTCTCTACACCAAATTCTTTAGGATAATCTCTGGTAATAATTGCTGTGCCAAACAGCACATCCCAGAAAAATAAGAAATTTCCATAATTGCCTTTGTAGTTAGTGTTTGGGTCTGACTTATATTTCCCATGATGTGCAAAATGAGTTGCAGGTGTCGAAATAGTTCTTTCAACCAACCACATTAAAGGGGAAAGCCATTTGATCTGATAGAGCGGCTTATCCCATCGAATATCAGAATGAGCTCCATAGATAACTGTCATTTTCATGCAAATATAAACAACATAAACCCAACCTGAACCAAGATAAAGTAAGGCGCCTGAAAACCATAAGCTTGGCATAAACAAATAATAAAATGGATTATTTCTGTAAACTATTCTCACCGATAGGTATTCCGCTTCATGATGCGGGCGGTGAAGATGGTACAACCAAGGAACATTATGTACCGTTCTATGCCACCAGTACTGGGTCAAGTCATCAAAAATCAGCAACAAACCAAAAACTGCCAAAAATGGCCAGTTTAGAATTAAATCCTGTGCATTTGGTAGTGCTTGAGATGTTAGGAAATAGCCAGAAGCAACAACAAAGGGCTGCATAAAAAATAACAAGATTACAGCGGTTACAATTTCAACAATACCATCCGAAGACTTCTCCCCAGGTTTGTTAAAAAATTTCTTTTGATAAATTTCTAAAATTACAAATACTGCCCATACAGCCAGCAAAAATAGTGTTTCAGGTCTCATTGCTTTTCTCTCAATTTTCTAAATAGCATCCCAAAGCCATATATAAACCACACAAATACTAGCCCCCACCATAACACAAAAACCCAATCATTTTTATTTGTGCCATTCCAGCCTAGCCACTCAAACAGGAAAGCTTCATTAAAAAGATTTAGTGCGAATAGTGCGAATAAACCAAAAACCCACAACATGGCAAATTTTAGAGTTTCTTTAAAATTGGGCGCGCGCAGAATAGCAATAAGTGAAATTATGACAAACATTGCGATTGTAAAAAGAATTTTTTCCACTAAGCGAGAGCCTCCTTAATTGCAGGATGCACTATTTTTCCATTTGTAATGTTTAAACCAGCTTTTAAATGTTTGTTGTGTTGCAGCGCAGCATCAATTCCATGAGTTACCATTTCTTCAATATAGGGAAGAGTGGCTTTATTCAGTGCCAATGTCGAAGTCAAAGGAACTGCACCTGGCATGTTTGTTACACAATAATGAGTTACGCCCTCAACCTTATAAATTGGTTCATCATGTGTTGTTGGATTGCTTGTCTCAAAACAGCCACCTTGATCTATTGAAATATCTACCATCACACTACCAGGCTTCATCATGCTTAACATATCTCTTGTAATAACTTTGGGGGCTTCTTTGCCAACAACATAAACAGCACCAATAACAAGATCAGATAATGCGATGCACTCTGATATAACGCCTTTAGAAGACATAAAATAATTGACATTAGTGGAGCCAAATTCATCTTGTAGTGCAGAAAGTTTTGATTCAGATAGATCTAATACATTTACATTTGCGCCTGTTGAAATTGCTTTTTTAATTGCTTCGGTACCAGCAACTCCGGCGCCAATTACAGTTACAGTTCTCGGCTCAATCTCATCAACAGCACTTAATAATGTTCCGATGCCTTTGTTTGGTTTAAGTAAAAAATATTGTCCAACCACAATACTAATTTGACCAGCTATTTTGCTCATTGGTGATAAAAGGGGCAACGAATTATCATCTGCAGTTACTGTTTCATAGGCTATGCCCCTTACACCTGTATCTAGTAATTTTTTTGCTTGGGTTTTATTTCCTGCAAGATGTAAATATGTAAATAAAGTCTTTTCAGGTGTTAAAAATGATAACTCCTGCTCTTGTGGTTCTTTAACTTTGATAATTAAGTCAGAAGCAGAAAATACTTCTTCTGCAGTATTTACAATTTTAGCTCCACAGCTGGTATACATTTCATCTGTGAATCCAATTTCTGCACCAGCACAACTCTCAACATAAACCTCTGCGCCTTTTTCTGAAAGAGATTTTACAGATTCTGGAGTAAGGCTAATTCTGTGCTCGTTGTTTTTAATTTCTTTTGGAACGCCTAACCTCATAGGAGTATATTTTACTCTACTTAATGTATTTAATTTATCTAAAAATCAATAAATAAATTTACTAGCTTTTTGGTTGTTAATGAAAAACATTTTAAGATAAATCTATGGCTACTTATAAATGTAATAATTGTGGGATGTCAGTGAATGCAAATTGTGGTGCGTGTGATGCTCCACTTCAGGATGGTGTATTAAATTTAGATGATGGAACCCAAGTTCAGATTTCTGAATGTCCAAATGGTCA
>JAYPTH010000014.1:0-33291 GCA_038133485.1 Gammaproteobacteria bacterium
AGGTCTAAAAATTCTTCTACATCCATATGCCAGCATTCAAGATAAGCACAGAAAGCTCCTTTCCTTTTGCCACCTTGATTAACGGCAACTGCTGTGTCGTTAGACACTTTTAGGAATGGAACTATTCCTTGGCTTTTGCCATTTGTTCCTTTGATTCGCGATCCTAGAGCTCGGACATTCGTCCAGTCATTTCCAAGACCTCCAGCCCATTTTGAAAGCAGAGCATTATCTCTTATAGCTCCATATATGCCTGAGAGGTCATCTGGAACGGTTGTTAAATAGCAAGACGATAACTGAGGTCTGTGTGTGCCTGAGTTAAACAAGGTTGGTGTTGAACTCATATAATCAAAGCTTGAAAGCAACTTATAGAATTCTATTGCCCTCTCTGTTTTATTTTCTTCATTTACTGCAAGCCCCATTGCCACTCTCATCAGGAAGACTTGTGGCAATTCGTATCTGGTGTCATTAGATGTAATAAAATATCTGTCATAGAGTGTTTGCAAACCCAAGTATGTAAAATTAAAATCTCTTTCCTCATCAATGGCATCTTGAAGTTTTTGCAAATCGAAGGTGAGCAAGTCCTTGTTAAGAAAATCAAGTTCAATTCCTTTTTCAAAAGTCTTAACTAACGCCAATTTATACATTTCTTGTCTATTAGATTTCTTATTAAATTCAATCCCAAGAAAACCTAATACTTCATTCTCAATGTTGTCTAAGAGTATTCTTGCTGTCACATAAGAGTAGTTGGGCTCTTTTTCCACCATTGTTCTTGCAGCAATAACCATGCAATCGGCAAGATCTTTATCTGACATCCCTTCATATGATGAGGCATTTACCTCTTTAATTAGAGCTTCAGGGTCTACATCTTTAAGGCCTTCACAGGCATTGTTTATTACTTTGCTGACAGAATCGTTCTGATTATCCTTTGTTAGAGTTTCTGGTGCTTCTTCTTTTCTTTCTTGCTTTCTTGCCTCTCTGTAAAGAACATAGCTTCTTGCAACTTTATGATGCTCGCTTCTCATTAATTGTAATTCCACTTGATCTTGTATTTCTTCTATGTGGATTGTTCCTCCAGAAGGCATCCTTCTTTCAAAAACTTCAATTACAGCTTTTGTCAAAATATCAACATTTTCATGTATTCTTGATGAGCCAGCAGCTGTACCACCCTCTACAGCAAGAAAAGCTTTCATAATTGCAACTTTGATCTTTTCTTCCTCAAAAGAAACAACCTTGCCATTGCGCTTAATGACTCTCATTTTTCCTGGCGTTAAAACAACATTTGGCTGCTGTATTTGTTCAGTTTGTGAATTTTTGTTTTCTGCTAATTGTTGATCCATGACTAAGGGTATTTTTCTATATAAAAAACTTACATTCAAGCTTTTTAGCACAATATATTGTGTTATTTTTCTTAACCAACACAATATGCAGTGTTTTTCCTGTGGATAAGTATTGGATAAATTGGGTATTATTTTGTAAATTTTCTTTTCAAAAATTTCTAAAGTATGTATGATTTAAGGCTTTCCCAATGAAAGTAAAAATTCTGAATAACATTGCCGAGTCTGGTTTGGATATATTGCAAAATCAGGGGTTTTTTTTAGACAAAAGCGACGATTTTGGTGAGGTGGCAGGAATAGTTCTTAGGAGCCACAATTTATTAAATGAAAATCTGCCACAATCATTATGCGCAATAGCAAGAGCTGGAGCAGGCACAAACAACATTGATGTTGAGCAATGCTCTAGTCAAGGGGTGGTTGTATTTAATACTCCTGGAGCCAATGCAAATGCTGTAAAAGAAATGGTTCTTTGCTCATTGATAATGGGTAAAAGAGATCTTGTATCTGGCAATAAATCTATAGATTCAATAGATATTGATATGTTGGATGATGATTCTGTTATGAATGAAATTGAACAAATGAAAAAAGTTTATGTTGGGCAAGAAATTAAAGGAAAAAATCTTACAGTAATAGGTTTAGGAGCAATTGGTTCTATGGTTGCTGAACATGCTATTCAATTAGGCATGAAAGTAACCGGATTTGACCCAGGTTTAACAGTTGAGACAGCCTTAAGATTGCCAAGCTCAATAAGAATGACAAATTCAATCGAAGAGTCTTTAGCGAGTGCAGAATACATTTCACTACATATTCCATTAGTTGCTGGCACAAAAAAAATAATCAACAAAGATTTAATATCAAGATTAAATGAAACTGTATTAATAAATTTTTCAAGGGGCGGCATTGTTTGTGAAGAAAGCATATTTTCGGGGCTTGATAATAAAAACCTTCACAAATATATAACAGACTTTCCAAGCAAAACACTTATTCAAAGACTGAGATCAAATAAAGACGTTGTAATATTCCCGCATTTAGGAGCAAGCACAAGAGAGAGTGAAGTTAATTGTGCAGAGATGGCTTGCCAGCAACTTTCAGATTTTTTACGGAAAGGTAAAATAGTTAATAGTGTAAATTTTCCAGATATTTCTTCAGAAAAAATTAGCAAACATAGAATTTATTTTTCTAACATTAATGAGCCAGGAATAATAAGCAAGGTTGCAGAAGTTTTAGCTAAAGAAAAAATAAATATTAATGAATTTATCAATAAAAGTAGAGACGATCTAGCAAGCAATATTATAGATACTGATGACGAAATTAGTGCAGTGGTGCTCGGCAAACTATTGAAAATAAAGGGTGTAACAAATGCAAGACTTTGTTACTAAAAAAACTCGGTTTTTTTTCTAAAAAAGCTTGCTTTTCTCACAGGCCGCTAAAATTAATTTATTCGACGTTTTTCCAGCCTTATTTTTACCAAATTAGAGCAACCACCAACTGAAACGCATTATATATAGGTGTTTTACGGTGCTGTATATTTTTTAATCAATTCCATAAGAATCAATTCGTTTAAGGCTTTTATCTAATTTTTTATTGTTTTCCCCAAAGTTATCCACAGATTCTGTGGATAAAAAAATGTATATTTTTCGTAGAATATAAATTATGAATTGGGAAGATTTAATTACCTCAGAAATTAAGAAAGAATATTTCAAGAATATTAAAATACAACTGCTTAATGATAACAATCTTGGAAAAAAAATTTACCCTCATCCCGCAAATTATTTCAAAGCTCTAAAATTATGTGATTACGTGAATTTGAAAATTGTGATTCTTGGGCAAGACCCATATCATTCTGAAGGTGTTGCTGATGGCCTTGCATTTTCAAGTGCAAAGAATCTTATAATTCCACCTTCTTTAAAAAATATTTTTAAAGAGATTGAAAGTGATCTTGGTATAAAAAACACCAGCTCTAATTTAAATGAATGGGCTAAAAGTGGTGTTTTATTACTAAACTCCTCTTTATCTGTAATACAAGGAAAACCACTTTCGCACTCTAAAATTGGTTGGGAAACATTCACTGACAAGGTAATCCATGAGGCAAGTAAGAAAAAAAACATAGTCTTTATGCTTTGGGGAAATTATGCCAAATCAAAAAGAAAATTTATTGAATCAGGTAATCTTATTTTAGAAGCAGCCCATCCTTCGCCGCTATCTGCACATAATGGTTTCTTTGGTTGTAAGCACTTTTCACAAGCCAACTCATTTCTAGCTCAAAAAAACATCAAGGCAGTTGACTGGCAATTATCTTAATTTTTAGGGATTCATCTAGCTGATCTATATTTTTGAATGAGTAATGGCTTAGATCATCATTTTCCAACTTTTTTTGATAGATTAATTTTGCTTGAGATTCTAGGTCTATATGTTCTTCTTCAGTGAGGTTCTTAAAAACAATAGATGTATGTTGCTTATTACTGAGATATTTTAGTCTAGCTATAATCTCCTGGCCTCTGTAGCATCCTTTGGTAAATGAAACATACTTACCTAAGTCATAACCAAGATCGCTAGGTCTAACCCTTAAACAAGTTTGTTCATCAATATCGTAATCAAAATTTGTTATTTTTAGTAAATCCCAATCCTGATTAGATCGGGAAACTTTATTGTTAGAAAAAGTTTTTTTAAAGTTGGACCCATCATAGGTCCCAACAATATTTTCCTCTTTCAGGTTAATTTCACATCGAAAAAATTTTGAAAATTTCCTCAATTCGGATTGCAGCAATTCACTAACATCCTTTTTAATAATTATCAGGATATTCTTATCAACGATTATTGTCGCATTACTGATAATAAAACCCTTTTCATTGCAAAAAAGTGTGTCTAGATTCTTAGATTTTCCATGAATATCTGCTGTCATTTGCCCTTGCAGAAATTCAAGCCTCTTATCACCTATGATTTCTAAGGTAATATAATCATCTAAGGAAAAAGAAACTATGTCTGATGTTTTGCTCATAAAGAAGCTTCATTTTAAAGCAAGAAGGGGGATGAAAGAAACCTCAGCAATACTCACCACATTCCTTAATTCATTAGATAGTTTCTCTGAGACAGAGCTTAATGAGTTGAGTGTATTATTAGAGTGCGATGATCAAATGCTTTTTGATATGTTTTTTAAGAGTAAAGCTGAATTTAAAAATAAATTCCCCAGTCTGAAAAAATATTTAAAATAAAGGAACTAAAGGTTAAAAATTTTATCCAAGGAAACAATGAAGGGTGTAAATATAGCTAAATTAGTTGAATTATCTCAATCTGGGGATGATTCTGCTTTTGAGATCCTATTTAAAACCTTTCAAACTCGACTGCACCACTCTTTATTTAAAGTGTTAAGAAATTATCATGAAACTGAGGATGTAGTGCAGCAAGCTTTTTTGAGAGCATGGGAAAAAATAGGAACTTTTAAGGGCGAATCAAATTTTTACACTTGGTTATATCGTATAGGTTTTAATCTTGCAATTACCAAAATAAATAAGAATCGTGAGAATCAGCTTGATGAAGATTTTGAGTTAACCCTTACTTCAGGGGATAACATTGAACAGAATATATCTGATAAACGTCTAGAGGATAAAATAATAAACCTGTTAAACCAGCTTGCTGAAGAACAAAGAACTGCTTATATATTGTGTGAGATTGATTCAAAAAATTATGAAGAAATCGCAAGTATAACTGGTGTTCCGATTGGCACTGTAAGATCACGGATATTTAGAGCAAGACAATTTTTAATGGAGAATTTAAGAAACGAAATATGAAAAAAATAGCTGATTATGATATACAACGACTATCATCTTTTATCGATGGCGAGTTAAAAAGTGAAGAGATCAATGAGCTTATAGCTGATATGAGCAAGAAGCCTGAACTTAAAGAATATTATTTTAGACTTGCAGAGATTAGTGAAGCATCATCAAAGATACAGAAACTCAGCTTCACTAGAAAATTTAGAAATTTATCTCTAAATTCTCTGCTAAAAGCATTCTTTGAAAAACTAGTTGCTCCAGTAGGTGTTTTTGCTGCAGGTGTTTTTATGAGTTACTCTGTCGTGACTTCAATTGTTTCAGAAGATTTTCAGACAAATGAAACCGCAAATATAATTGCTCAAGCAGTTTCGTCTGTAGAAGCTAAACAGACACTTCAAAATATTCAAAACGAAGAAATTATTCAGTTCGCTTCAAAACATTTCTCATCTAACCCTGAGACTGGCCTTCTTCCAGTAAGCTATTCTCCTGCTTGGGTTCCTGCAGGTTTTACATCTGACCCCAGATCTAAGAATAAATTTGTTAATAATGCAAAAAGAAAGCAGTTTTCTATTTTTATTACAAACCCAAACTCTTTATCTTTACCTGATGGAGCTTACAGAAAAGAAAACTTTATTTTAGTTAAGGAAACTCACAGTCATAATGGCGTTTCACATACATTAGCTATATTTGGTGATATTGATATTGAATCTGGCCAAAAAATCCTTAAGTCTATAGAAATAAATTAATACCTAAATGAAAAAAGCACTTTTCCTTCTTGTTTTTATTTCTACATGTAGCTTTACAAGCAATTTCGACTTTTCCGATTTAGTGCAAGATCAAAGAGATTCTGTGGTCAATATTGAATCAACTAGAAGAATTGAAACTAGAGTTGGTCGCTCATATGGAGGTTTTCCAGAAGAATTATTTAGAGAGTTTGGTTTTCCAATGCCAGACCAAGGAGAACCTAGATCTCAACAAAGAGAAGCGGTAAGCACTGGATCAGGATTTGTGATTTCGAATGACGGTTATGTAATAACAAACTTTCATGTTGTTCAAGAAGCAGATGAGGTAGTTGTAAAATTCTATGACCGGAAAGAATATAAAGCTGAAATTATTGGTACGGACGAGCTTAGTGATATAGCACTTCTAAAGATTTCCAGTGATGATTTTAAGCCTGTTGCCTTAGGAAACTCAGATATAGTAGAACAGGGTGATGGAGTTATAGCCATAGGCTCTCCTTACAATTATGATTTTAGTGTTTCCTTTGGAATTATCAGTGCCAAAGGGCGTGGCATTACTTCCGGCAGAGGAATAGGGGATTATGTTCCCTATTTGCAAACAGATGCTGCTGTGAATAGAGGGAATTCCGGAGGCCCATTGTTTAACTTAGATGGCGAAGTAATAGGAATAAACTCTCAAATATATTCAAGATCTGGAGGAAATGAGGGACTTGCATTTGCTATTCCAATTAATGTTGCTCTAGAGGTAATAGACCAGCTCAAACAAAATGGAAAAGTTTCCCGTGGCTATCTTGGTGTTCAAGGTGGTGAGGTTTCTAGTGATTTAGCTATAGCTCTAGGAATGGATAAACCGTTTGGTGCTCTAGTTAGATCAGTTGTAGAAAATGAAGCTGCAGAAAAAAGCGGAATTCTTCCTGGCGATGTAATCGTAGAGATAGATGGAAAGGAAATAATTTATTTTAAAGATCTACAGCACAATATCGGCAGAACGAGACCAAATACTAGCGTCGTAGCCAAATTATTTCGCGAAGGCAAATATATGGATATTAATATTATTGTGGGTGAACTTCCTACTCCTCAAGAAGCAGTTGAGACCAAAGAGGAACCAAAAAACCCAAATTATCCACTTGGGATGAATCTTAGAGAGATTGATCCCGACACAAAAGCACCCAGTGATCCAGAAAAAGGCTTGCGAGTTTTAAGAGTATTTTCTAATTCTCCTGCATTTGGGCAAATCTTTGAAGGCGATATAATTACTAAAATTACTTCAAAAAATAAATCTTTTGAAATCACGAGTTTAGATAGTTTCACAAAGACACTTGAATCGTTTGATACAGGCGACATAATTCTTATAATTGGTACCCGTAATGGAACCAACTTATTTGAGCCTGTAGAAATTGAGTAGAACAAGAAATTTTTCAATAATTGCCCACATAGATCATGGTAAATCAACGCTATCTGATAGAATAATCGAGCATTGTGGTGGGTTAACTAAAAGAGAGATGAAATCTCAAGTGCTTGACACGCTCGAACTTGAACGGGAAAGAGGCATCACAATCAAAGCACAATCAGTTACTTTAGATTATACAAATCAAGATGGGACTTTTACTTTCAACCTTATTGACACTCCTGGTCATGTTGATTTCTCCTATGAGGTTTCTCGTTCACTAGCAGCATGTGAAGGGGCTTTATTAGTAGTTGACGGCTCACAAGGGGTAGAAGCTCAAACTCTGTCTACATGTTATAAAGCCATAGATCTTGGTTTAGAAGTGATACCTGTGATAAATAAAATTGATTTACCGCAAGCAGATCCAGATAGGGTCAAGAAAGAAATTGAAGAGATTATAGGTATTGACGCAACGGATGCTATATGTGTAAGCGCCAAAGATGGCACAGGACTAACAGATCTTTTAGATAGGGTGGTGAGAGATGTGCCACCTCCAGATGATGTCTCAGAAAGTTCACTGCAAGCCCTAATCGTTGATTCTTGGTATGACAATTTTCTTGGAGTAATCTCCTTAATCAGAATTTTTAATGGAACATTAAAAAAAGGAGAAAAGTTTATTGTTAAATCAAATGGCCATACTTTTACGGCTGAAACATTAGGAATCTTCACACCTAAAAAGAAGGAAAAACTACAGCTAAGTTCAGGTGATGTTGGATTTTTGGTTGCAAATGTAAAGGAACTTAAATCTGTGCCAGTCGGAGACACACTAATTTCCTCAAAAGCTCCAGATACCAAAGCTCTTGATGGCTTTGAAAAAGTGCAACCTCAAGTTTTTGCCTCTTTCTATCCTATTGATTCCAGTGAATATCAATCATTTAGAGAGGCTTTAGATAAGCTTAGCCTAAATGATTCATCAATAAGTTTTGAGCCTGAGAATTCCGAGATTTTAGGCAGTGGATTTAGATGTGGTTTTTTAGGAACTTTACACATGGAGGTTATAAAGGAAAGGCTCGAAAGAGAATATAACCTAAACCTAATAACAACTGCACCTAGTGTTGCATATCAGATTTTAAAAACTAATGGAGAAGAAATAATGATTTCGTCACCTTCTCAACTACCTACTACTAATGAAATTAACCAAATAAGAGAACCAATGATTACATCAACTGTTTTATGTCCAGATAAATATGTAGGTGATGTTATTGAGTTAGCCATGTCAAAGCGTGGTATACAAAAAGATCTGCAATATCTTGGAGGACAAGTATCTTTGACATTTGATATGCCTCTTTCTGAAATAGTGATGGATTTCTTTGATATTCTTAAATCAAAGAGCCAAGGTTATGCATCTGTTGATTTTGTTTTTAATAGATATCAGCACGCAGATTTAGTAAAAGTTGATGTGGCAATTAATGGCTTGGTTGTAGACTCTCTCTCAGCAATAATGCACAGAATGGATGCACAACGAAGAGGAAGGGAAATAGCTAAGAGATTAAAAGATGTTATTCCTAGACAAATGTTTGAGATTCCAATACAAATAATGTTAGGAAGTAAAATTATTGCAAGAGAGAGTGTAAAAGCTTTCAGGAAGAATGTTACCGCCAAACTTTATGGTGGAGATGTTACGAGGAAAAAGAAATTATTAGAAAAACAAAAAGCAGGAAAGAAAAAAATGAAACAGATTGGAAAAGTTGCATTACCTCAGGAAGCCTTTTTAAGCTTTCTATCAAATGATAAAAAATAATTATGCTTGATCTATTTTTCTTAGTTTTAACTCCTTTTGCCAATATATTTTGGTTTATTGTTTTAAATATCCTTATTTGCCTAATCTCTATTCATTGGGTATACACAAAAGACAAGCAAGGAGAGAATCCAAAACACCACAGAACAATTCAAACTTCTGGTCTTATTATTGCAATCTTAGTTATTGGCATTCTATGGATTAAGCAATGGAATATAGGCGATTTACTTGCCTTCTATACTATATTTTCAGGAGTTCTTTACTTCTGGAGTAGAAAGTTTGAAGCAAGCGTCTTAAAGGAGACCAGAGGCTGGTTCTTATCGATCTTATTGGTATTTATAATTAGAGGATATATTTATGAGCCATGGCAAATTCCATCAAGTTCCATGAAACCGAATCTTGAAGTTGGTGACTTTGTCTTAGTAAATCGTAATGCCTATGGTCTTGAGATTCCATTTACAGGAAGATCTAAGATCTTATCAAAATCACCAGATGTCGGTGAGATAGTCGTATTCTTCCCACCACATAAACCAACTACTCCATTTGTAAAAAGAGTTATTGCTAAGGGAGGCGATAGGGTTACTTATGTAAATAAAAAATATTTTGTAAATGGAAAAGAATTATCAGCTGACTTTTTCTCTGAGGATGTATCTGGCGGGAGCCTATTCTATGAACAAAATGGCGCTTTAGAATATATCACTAGGCAGATTGAGAGCAGGCCAAGCTTAAATGGTTCATGGGAGATTCCCGAAGGGAGTTTTTTTGTATCCGGAGATAATAGAGATAATTCTAGTGATAGCAGAGAATGGGGATTCATAGATGAGGAGGTTATTTGGGGAAGGGCAGATTTCATATGGCTATCTTGGCCTCAAGGAAAATATCCAAACTTCAGCAGGGTGGGAAAAATAAAGTAATAGTCTATGAAAAAATGTGGTTACGTTACTATCATAGGAAAAACAAACGTCGGGAAATCTACTTTTTTAAATTCTTTTGTTGGAAAAAAAATTTCAATTACATCAAAAAAATCTCAGACAACAAGGTCAAATATATATGCTGTTAAGTCACAAGAAGATGTCCAGGCAATTTTTATTGATACACCTGGTGTACACAAAAAATCTGAAAAAGCTTTAAACAAAATTTTAAGAAAAAAGCCCTTGGAGGCAATAGCAGATATTGATGTAATTTTATACATGGTAGCAGGCTCACATTTTGATGAAATAGATCGAGAGGCGCTGGAAATGATAAAAAAATCTTCTGCAAAAAAAATTCTTTTAATTAACAAAATTGATTTGGTCAAAGATAAATCAGAGCTGTACAAATTTGTTGATTCTCTAGATGAAAAAAATATTTTTGAAGCAATTATTCCAATTTCGGCAGAGAAAGCGATTGGTTTAGACATAGTTATGGCAGAGTTAGGAAAATCCTTACCAGATAATGAATTTTTCTACCCTTTAGAGGGTTTTAACTTTCAAAGCATAAATTTTGAAATAAGCGAAATTATCCGAGAGAAAGTAATTAGATTTTTAGGTGATGAGCTTCCTTATGAAACAGCTATATTTCTAGAGAATATGCTTGATAGTAAAACGCATGTAGATATTGAGGCAATAATCTATGTTGCAAGACAAAGCCAAAAAAAGATTGTGATTGGATCAGAAGGCAGCAAAATTAAACAAATCGGCACTTCTGCAAGAAAAGATATAGAGAATTTATTAAATCGAAAAGTAAATTTGAATCTTTGGTGCAAGGTTAAGAAGAACTGGTTAGATAACCCAATAACGCTAGAGAGCTTGGGCATTAAAAATTAATGAACACAAATCTACAAGAAGCTTATATTATCCATTCAAAAGCTTATAAAGAAACCAGTATGCTTGTAACGTTTTTTTGCAGGTCGGATGGAAAAGTGACGGTTGTTGCAAAAGGATCCAAGAGACCAAAATCTAAATTCTCGGGCAATCTAGAACCATTTCAAAAAACTCAAATAGATTTTGTAGGCAAGTCTACTCTCAAAACTCTTATTACTTGTGATGCTGTAGGACCATTTAATGAATTTTGCACAAGGGTAAATTTATATTCTGCGTTCTATATTAATGAATTGATAAATACTATGGTCAAGTCTAATGAAGACCCTGAAGGGCTTTTTGACCTTTACGAGGATTGTATGCAGAAACTATATTCAAGCACCGAAACTGAAATTATCTTAAGATCATTTGAATTGGACTTATTAAGGTTGCTTGGTTATGAGATTAATTTTAGCTCAGACTATATTAGTGGTGGAGATATTGATTCAGATAGCAGCTACTCCTACAAAGCTCAAATGGGATTTACCAAATCTAATGGGGGTTATAAAGGAGAAGATTTGATTGAAATTAAAAAAAGAAACTTTAACCACAACAATTTATTAATAGCAAAGAATATAACTAAACAGACCTTGGAATTTTATTTTGAAGAACTTAATGTAAACAGTAGGAGTTTTTTTAAATGATAAAGGGCATTGGTACTGATTTAGTTAAACAAAGCAGAGTAGAAAGTATTTACAAAAAATATAATAAGCGTTTTCTTTCAAAAATTTTATCAAAAAGAGAGCTTAGTAATTTCTATAAAGAAAAGAGCGAACGAGTTAAGTTAAATTTTATTTGTTCATCTTTTGCAGCTAAAGAAGCCTATGTAAAAGCACTAGGTACAGGATTTAGAGGAATTTACCCAAACCAATTAACTTATCATAAAGATAGTTTTGGAAAACCAACTCTTGAGTGCGAATGCTCAGTAAATTACAACATCCACCTATCAATATCAAACACTGATGGATATACTTTGTCTTTTATAGTTCTTGAAGAATGAGAATAATATTACTAGGAATGCCCGGTGCTGGGAAAGGCACACAAGCACAACTTATTCAGGAAAAATTGTCTATTGCTAATGTTTCTACAGGAGCAATTCTCAGGGATGTGAGTAAGTCAGAAACAGACCTTGGGAGGAGAGTTCAGTCATTTTTAAATTCTGGTCAGCT
This sequence comes from Gammaproteobacteria bacterium, assembly GCA_038133485.1. Classification (GTDB taxonomy): domain Bacteria; phylum Pseudomonadota; class Gammaproteobacteria; order Magnimaribacterales; family TMED112; genus TMED112. The sequence continues at coordinate 12,040 of JAYPTH010000014.1, forward strand.
AGTACCAGATGAGATAATCATTGAGATGCTTGTTAATAGAATTTCTATGCAGGATTGTTTAGATGGATTTATTTTAGATGGGTTTCCAAGAAATATTCAGCAAGCAATATCCTTAGAGGAAGCTGGTGTTGATATTGATTTAGTAGTGTATTTAAAAATTTCTGAAGATGAAATAATCAATAGAATGTCTGGACGAAGAGTACACTTACCATCTGGGCGTTCATATCATTTAGTATTTAATCCGCCCAAGGTTGAAGGTAAAGATGATGTGACTGGTGAAGATCTGGTGCTAAGATCAGACGATACACCGGCTGTTATTAAGAAGCGATTAGAGGTTTATTTTAAAGAGACAGAGCCAATGCTAGCTTATTATAGAGATCAGAATTTAAAATTTTATGAAGTTGATGCAGGGAACTCTGTAGATGAAGTCACTAAAGATATTTTTGAAATTATAAATTGAACATCCTTTCGATAGATCTTACACACGAAATACATTATGTTGCAGCTGTGTATGCAAAAAAAAAATATTTGTTTGAGTTTTCAGAAGAAACAAGAAGCAAAAGAAACGATTGGGATAAAAAAATTGAATCACTGGCCACAGATATTCCTAACTTCGATTTTAGCAAGCTTGATGTAAATCTTTACGCAGCAGGACCTGGTTCTTATACTGGAGCAAGACTTGCATATACTTTCTTAAGTTCGCTTGAGTACATTCATGGAACCCCATTTCATGCAATATCAAATTTACATGCCATGAATCCTGATAGGGAAGATATGATTGCGTTCTACACAAACAATAATAAAGATTTCTTTTACCGATATAAGGGTATAGATAAGTTTACTAATGATATTAAAGAGGTTACGTCACATAGTATGCAATTAATAGGATTTAGCTCAAATCATGATTACGTAAATGAGACTATCCCAGAAAGTATTTTGGTAGAAAATATGCTTGATATACATACAAATGACCGAAATTTGCTTGGTAGAGACAACTACCCAAATTACATAAAAGAATTAAGTTATAACAAATTGTGATGGAAGATTTATCATTATTGCAAATTCTCATTCTATCTGTGATACAAGCAATTACTGAATTCCTTCCTATCTCTAGTTCCGCACACCTTTTATTACCAAGCAAGTTACTAGGTTGGTCAGATCAAGGACTTTTTTTTGATGTTGTTGTACATTTTGCGAGTTTATTAGCCGTATTGACATATTTTTGGAAAGATTTGATTGACCCTAAATTTTACTTTTCAAGATTGTTTCAATTTATTGTTCTGGCAACAATTCCACTTGTTTTAGCAACTGTATTTTTTGATGAAATAGGCTCAATGCGTTGGTCGATAAAAACTATTGCTGTTGCTAATATAGTATTTGCTTTGATGTTGTATATAAGCACTAAATCAGGCAACAATTACAAACAACTTAACGAAATGAAGTTTACTGAAGCTTTAGGTATTGGTATTTGGCAAATTTTTAGTGTAATTTCCGGTGCATCTAGGTCTGGAACTGCAATAACTGGAGCTCTATTTTTTGGTTTTAAGAGAGAAGATGCGGCAAGATTTGCTGTTTTGCTTTCTATTCCAACCATTCTAGGAGCTTTAGTTTATATAATTTCACAAAATCAAATTTTAATAGAAGATGGAAACATATTAGCTACATTTATAGCGTTTTTAACGACATTTACTATATCTTATATTTGCATTGGTTGGTTTATTTCATTTGTAAAAAGGGTCGGATATCTACCTTTTGTACTCTACCGTCTTATTTTAGGAATAATCTTGTTGTGTCTGATATAAGCTTTATTACTTTTGATGATTCAGATTATAGTGAAGTAGCTTCAAAAATTAGTAAAAAATACTCGATACCCATTGCTTCACCTAAAAAAGATGGAACTTATCTATTTATTTCTAAAGATTCATATATTAGTTTCCAAAATAGAAAACTATTCAATAGTTTTACCAAGGGATCTTTTAGCACCAGAATAAAAAACTTCCAACGTGAAAATATTTTAAAAAAAGCTATTTCTTTTGATGCCAATAAGCCAAAAAAAATATTAGATAGCACGGGAGGATTGGGCCATGATGCTTTTATCTTGGCATTGCTAGGGCAGAAGATCACAGTTATTGAGAAAAATAAAGGCCTATGTGCGCTTTTTGAAGTATCGCTAGAAGATTTACCCTCTACGGAATATTTTAATAGAGCAAAAGAAAATATTAATATTGTGAACTCTGATTCAAAAAAATTTAGAAAAAGATTAAAAGATTACGATTTAGTATATGTTGATCCAATGTTTAAAAATAGAGGTAAGGCAGGCAGATCAGGGGCTCTTACGCTTATGTCACAATACCTTGATGATTTTTCAGACGTCTCAAATATTTTTTTAGAATCTGAATTTAATAAAATTGTTGTGAAAAGACAAAAATTGTTTAAAAGCATTTCCTCAATAACTCCTAACTCCGTCATAAATGGTAAATCTATTGATTTCCATATTTTTTCTTAATTCTGAATGACCAAAATAATTTTTCTGGTAGTATGACATTATGAATTTCGGACAAGCATTAGATTCAGCATTAATTCAGAACTACAGAACATTTAAGGGTAGGGCATGCAGGGCTGAGTATTTTTATTTTTTACTGTTTAGTTTAGGGTTAACAATTTTGGTTTCAATCATTGGCGGCATTGTTTCGGTCGCTGGTATGGATGTTGAGTATTTAGCCTCTCTTAGTGAGGAGCAGGCAGCAGAATATTTGCTTGAGAGTGAAAACTTTGTCTATCTTAAGTGGGTTGGAATAATCATTAGCCTAATTTTATTTTTACCATCTTTGTCGGTAACTGTAAGAAGGTTGCAAGACTTGGATATATCTTTTTACTGGGCTTTCCCTTATTTCATTACAAGCGTAATAGCTCTAATTATAAGTCTTGACCCTTTTGCTGAAATGGCCCAAAGGTTAGGCGGAGCAGTGAACTTAGTAAGTGTAATTTATATTCTAATTTTTCTTAGAAAAGGAACCTATGGCAAGAATAGGTTTGGAGACAATCCTCTAGAAAATAGTTCTCAAGATACTTATTAATCTTCAATTAACACCCCAGTGCCATAAGCAACAACTTCAGAAGCTCCTTGAGCAATAGTGCTTGATTGTAGGCGAAAAGCAACAATTGCATTTGCACCTTTTTCAATAGCATCAAGTTTCATTCTCTCAACTGCCTGATCCCTTGTTTGCTGCAGTAGTCTTGAATACTCTTCAACTTCCCCACCTATGATATTTTTCAATGAGGCAAAAACATCTGCAGCTACATTTCTTGCACGAGCAGAACTGCCTTTAACGTAACCAATAGTTTTTATGATTTTTTTGCCCTCAATATTTTCTGCTGTTGTAATTATCATAGAAATATTATTTCTCAAATTCCTTCCAATTCCAAATTAAAAAATATAAAATTCACATCTTTATGGCAGTACAAAAAAGCAAAAAAACAAGAAGCAGAGTGGGTATGAGAAGATCTCATGATGCTCTGTCCACAAACTCTCTTTCTGCTGACCAAGTAAGCGGTGAGAAGCACTTAAGACATAACATGACCTCTGATGGTTTTTACAAAGGCAGACTGGTTAAAGATCTTAAGAAAAAAGAAAAAGAGCCCCAAGAAGAAATTCAACAGTAACATCATATGAGTTTTTCCTTTCTTTTCCCTGGCCAAGGGTCTCAGTACAATGGCATGTTTCGCGACCATTTTGAGGAATTTCCAGAGTTCTCTGAAGTCTTAGGACAAGGAGAAGAGTTTTACAAAGAAAATTTAAAAGAAATAATTTTTAATGATGATGATAGGCTTGCTGACACGTATTACACACAACCAATACTTTTAATGATGAGTTATGCATTATTTCAGGTCTGGTGCAATAAAGGTTGTCCTGAGCCCAAGGTTAGCCTAGGCCACAGTTTAGGAGAAATATCTTCACTATTGTGTGCTGGCGCTTTCACATTGGAAGATGCTTTGAAGTTAATCAAATACAGAGCAACTTTTATGATAGACAGCAAGGGTGATCGTAAAACAAAAATGTCTGCTGTTTTAGGATTAGAAGGAGAGCAGATAGTTGATATTCTTTTGAATAAGAGAGTAGATTTCCTAGAAGCTGTTAACTTAAATGCTCCCCAACAAACAGTCATTGCAGGAAATGCTGATGAAATAGAATCAGTTAAAGAAGTCTTGAAAGAAGCTGGAGCAAAGCGTGTAATTGATTTAGCAGTCTCTGTGCCATCTCATTCCTCTTTAATGGACTTAGCTTCGGCAAAGCTAAAATTAGTGCTAGATGAGATAAACATTAATGAGCCATCATTTTCAACTATACAGAATTTTGATGCTAGGGTCTCAATTTCAGTTGATGAGATGAGATATAAGTTGGCAGAACAAATATCAAATCCAGTGCAGTGGGTTGAGAGCATGAAAAAACTAAAAAAATATGGTATCGAAGAGTATTTTGAAATGGGTCCAGGTAAAGTGTTAAGCAGTTTAGGTAAACAAAACAGATTAGAGGGCTCCTTTTCAGCTTTTGATAATATTGATACATTTAAAGAGAAAATTTCAGCATATGGAAAATAATAAAGTTTTAATTACAGGAGGCAGCAGAGGCATCGGAAAAGGTCTTGTAGATGCCTTTTTGGCAGAAGGCTATAGTGTTTTAGCAACTTGCCGAGACAAAAACAAAGTTAAAAGCAACTCTGAACAACTAATTTATGAAAGTCTAGATATCTCTGATGCAAAGTCAGTTAATGAATTTAAAGTAATTGTTGATGAATTTGCACCAAATATCTTAATTAATAATGCCGGCATCACTAAAGATAATTTATTTTTAAGAATGTCTGACGAGGAGTGGTTAGATGTCATAAATACCAACTTAACCGGCACATTCAGAGTAACTAAGCTTGTAGCCAAGATTATGCTAAAAGCCAGATGGGGCAGAATAATTAATATTAGTTCCATCTCAGGCATTATGGGCAATCAAGGCCAAACAAATTACTCTGCATCAAAAGCTGGCATGGATGGTTTTACAAGATCGCTAGCTAAGGAACTAGGAGCTAGAAATATAACAGTAAATTCTATTTCTCCTGGATTCATTGAAACAGACATGACAGAAGGCTTAATTGATGAGGAATTGTTGAAAAAAATTCCTTTAGCAAGGGCAGGGAATGTCAGTGATATTGCAGGATTAGCTTTATTTCTGGCTTCTGAAAAAGCAAATTATATTACGGGGCAAACTTTAGTAGTTGATGGCGGACTATTTATGAAGTAAAGTACGCTCTACTTGAAATTTAATTGGAGAAATTATGAGTGAAGTTCTAAATAAGGTTGTAGACATTGTTTGTGATCAACTTTCCGTAGATAAAGGTGATGTGAATCCTGAGTCTTCTTTTGTTGAAGATCTCGGTGCTGATTCGCTCGATACGGTAGAGCTAGTAATGGCTTTTGAAGAGGAGTTTGGTCTAGAAATTCCTGATGATGAGGCTGAAAAAATTACTACAATACAAAGCGCAGTTGAGTGGATCGAAGGCAACAGCTAAGAAAACACTAGGCGTAATATTTGTATTTGGAGCTTTGCTTTCAATGGCAAAGCTTAATTATTCAGTTAATCAACTAGTACCCATTTCAGAAGAAAACACCTCCTTTGTTATTAAAAAAGGAGAGTCTTTTAATTCTGTTATAGGAAGACTCAGTGATGAATATGGCACTACTGATGTGTTTTGGACAAAACTGGTGTATAGATTTCGTGGGATACCTATAGTACAAGCGGGACGATACAATATTTACCCTGAAACACCCATTTATCGACTTGTAGATAGGTTTTCTAATGGAGATATTGAAAAATTTAGGTTTACTGTAATTGAAGGCTCTACTGCCAAAAGAGCAAAATCTAAGCTTCAAGATATAATCCAGCAAAACAACTTAAATTTTGACTTACCAATTGAAGTAAATAGAATTTTATCTCAGGAAGCAGCGATACTTCCTGATACCTACTTTTTTTCCGATGCTGAAGACTTAGTTAGGGTTCTACAAACATCTGAAAATTTCTTAGATGAATTTATAAATGAATTATGGCAAAAAAAACCACAAAGTAACCCGTTAAAAACACCCCTCGAAGGTATGGTTCTTGCTTCTATTATTGAAAGGGAAGCAGTGCTTGCTTCTGAAAAATCAACAATCGCTTCTGTATTTTTGTTTCGTTTAGTTAAGGGTATGAGGTTGCAAGCTGACCCTACATCCTCCTATGGTTTTTATAAAGATTATGGCCCAAAGATTGGAAGAAAGGTTTTAGATGATAAAAATGAATTCAATACCTATCAAATTGAAGGACTTCCACCTAGTCCAATATCCTATCCTTCAAAAGCATCTATTGAAGCAGCTATTATGTCTATTCCAGGAGAGTATCTTTACTTCGTTGCTAAAGGCGATGGTTCTCATGTTTTCTCAAAGAACTATGAAGATCACAATAAAGCTGTAAAAAAATACATTTACAGTAAATAATATATTGATGTTTATTTCTTTCGAAGGAATAGAAGGGTCTGGTAAATCTACGCAAATTGAATTAGTTAAGGCTTTTCTTGATGATATTGGCAAGGATGCCGTTATTATGCGTGAACCAGGGGGAACAAAAATAGGAGAGCAAGTCAGAGAGATTTTTTTATCTAAAACAAAAGAATTTTTTGACCCATTAACAGAAGTATTACTTCTGTATGCTTCTCGAAAACAATTAGACTGCAATGTAATTAAACCAGCCCTGAGTCGGGGAAAGATAGTAATAGCTGATAGATTTGCTGATGCTACCATTGCATATCAATCATATGGAAAAGGTGTGCCGATTGATTTTGTTAAACAAATTCATGAAGATTTAGATATATCTGAGCCGAACCTAACATTTTTCATAGATATTTCACCAGAGCTTTCAAAAGCTAGGATTTCAGACCGTGAATCTGATCGAATGGAAAGTGAATCAACTGAATTTTTTGCAAAAGTACGCCAAGGATATATAGCTTCTGCTAAAGATAGTGAAAGAGTGGTAACTATTGATGGTCAGAAATCAATCGAAGAAATATTTGCTCAGATTAAAGATGAAATTATTAAGAGAATGAATGTATCCTTGGAATAAACTTTTCTTACAAAACCCTCCTAGAATCCAGCCAAAAACTATTTTCTATGGTTCCCCAGGTGATGATATTCATCAAATTGTTGCCAAGCTTGTAAAAAATTATTTAACAAAAAGCTCTAACATTTCGGTTAATAAAGAATTTGACTTAAACTCTTTTGCATCTCCAAACTTCTTTTATCTAAAACGAGCTGAAGACAAATCCATTATTCCTTTAGAAAACCTGCGAAAACCTAAGGAATTTTTAACCCTAAAAAGCAACTCCAGTAGGATGCTTTTCATAGAAGGAGGGGAAGATATAAGAATAGACGGCTACAATGCATTATTAAAAGTTGTCGAAGAATCAGACCCCTCGACATTTATATGGATTTCAGCAAAGGATCTCAGGCCAATTCCAGCTACAATTTTTAGTCGTTTTGAAAAACTTAAAATTCCATCACCAACCTGCAATCAGATCAAAGACCATCTGTTAGCTGAGGGTTTAGCGGCCAATGAGAAAGTGCTTAATTTTTTGGCAGAAAATCCGACGGTTATGGCCGAGCCTAATTTTTATGAAATGCTGAGTGAATTTGATAAAGCAATTTTAAAAAAAGATATTTTTTCAATCGATAAAACCAATTTTCATATTTTTGTTGATTACTTAATATACTTAAATAAAGAGCAAACAACAGAGCTTGGCAAAGAACCATTAATGAAACTAAAGGCATTGATTAACGCAAAAAAATCACTAGCCTCCGCCCATAACCTTAATCTTGATGTTATTAGATTAAGTATTAATTCGTGTCTCTAGAAGGTCTTGGGAAAAAATTATTTTCTTGTTCGAATGCGTAAGCAAAATTTATTAATTTTGCTTCCTCCCAAGCAGATCCCATAAAAGAGACACCCACCGGTAAACCTTCAACATAATCTAAGGGTATAGTTATGTGAGGATATCCGGCTACTGCTGAAAGGCCACCATTGCCCCAAGATAGACCCTGAAAACCTCTTGAATCTCCATTTTTATGATCGGTCTTCCAAGCAGGATTTCTAGTAAGCCCGACTAATGCATCAAGACTATTTTTCACCAATAGATTATCAATTTGACCCCTTGCTCGCTCTACAATCAATTTAACACCGCTTAAATACTTATCTTCATCAGTAGCATTAGCACTATCAAGAAAAATTTCATGGCCAAAATACTTAAGCACCTCTTCGGAGTTGCTTTCATTAAAGTTTATTAGATCAGATAAACTCTTCATTTTGGATGAGCTTGTTTCTAGATATTTATTAAGACCTACGCGAAATTCATATAGCAAAACATAGTATTCATTATCCCACTTGTAATTACTTTCAATTTCAAAATTGACCTTAATTATCTCAGCGCCAAGTTTCTGCAATAACTTTTCTGATTTATTAAGTAAGTTTTTTTCATAATCAGAGATATCATTTGGCACAATTAATCCTATCCTCTTACCATATAATGAATTTGTATCCTGCACCATCAAGGCGCCGAAATCATAGTTTCTGGGAATATTTTTGGTTGCTGGGTCTTTGTAATCTCGGCCAGAAATTGCGTGTAGGACGGCAGCAGCATCTTTGACACTTCTTGCCATAGGGCCAGCTGTATCCTGGGTTTCAGATATTGGTATAATGCCATCCCTGCTTACCAACCCAACTGTAGGTTTAATTCCAACAATACCATTGATCGAAGCAGGGCAGCTGATTGAGCCATTAGTTTCCGTTCCTATAGCTACTGGTACCAGACCTTCAGCTACTGCAGCACCACTTCCAGAACTTGAACCGCAGGGATTGTAAGAAAGATCGAAGGGGTTGTTTGTTTGCCCTCCATAACTTGACCAGCCACTTGTTGATGGGTTGCCCCTAAAATTTGCCCACTCAGAGAGGTTTGCTTTACCAGCGAGCACAAATCCTGCTTTCTTTAATTTCATTACTATATGGGCATCATTTTTAGGAAAGTTGTCTAACATGCCTAATGAGCCAGCAGTATTTGCCAATCCTTTAGAATCAATATTATCTTTAATAATGATTGGCACTCCACGCCATGGAGTTCTTCTGCTATAGATATAATCTTTATATAACTCATCATCAGAATATAAAGAAATTATAGAATTTGTTTCAAGGTCAGCTTGATCAATATATTTTAAATACTCCTGGTACAGGATTTTTTTATTTTTTGTATTGTCCAGAAGTTCTTTGAATTCGCTTAATGAAAGGTCTTTAAAAGTAGGTTCACTAAAGACATAAAATGAAGAGAGGAGAAAAAAGATGGTTCTATATATCATAAAACCATCTTATAAAATATTTTAAAATATTCTAGTGTATCAGCTAGAGAGATTGTCTAAACCTATTTACAAAGGGTTAATGGATTAAATCTAAACTTTCCCTCTAGCATCAAAAACTAAAATTCAGGGTAGGCTTCAACCCCAATTTCTTCAGCGTCAAGTCCACGTTTTTGAATATCATCTGATGCACGTACAGGTGCGAACATATTCACCAAATACAAAAATGCATAGGTTAAGACAATACCAAAAGCTAGAATTGCAACTACTCCTAGCGCTTGAGACCCAAAAGTAACATCTGCTTTTGTAAATGGCACGACCATTACACCAAAAATGCCTGTTACTCCATGAGCTGAAATTGCTCCAACAGGATCATCAATTTTTAGGAATTGTTCAAAGAAAACAAGAGACCCATAACATAAAAGCCCACCTAGAGCTCCTATGAGTGTAGCCTCAAGACCAGTAGGAGAATCTGGAGAGGCTGTAATAGCTACAAGACCTGCAATTGCTCCATTGAGTGCGTAAATGATATTAGTTTTTTTGAAGAATATTCTTGCTACTAACAAGCATGCAACTACGCCTCCTGCTGCAGCAGCATTAGTATTTAAGAATACTTGGGCAACGGCATTAGCATTAGCGGCATCATTGATAGCTAACTGAGAACCACCGTTAAATCCGAACCAACCTAACCAGAGTATAAAGGTTCCTAGAGCAGCTATAGGGATATTGGCTCCATAAAGTTTTTTAGTTTCAGCAATAGGAAATAAACCAAACCTTTTACCTTTTTCTTTGCCATACTTGCCATTCCTAGGTCCTACAAAGCACGCAGCAGCAAAAGCACATGCTCCCCCTATAAGGTGTACCGTACCCGAACCTGCATAATCTGAATATCCATTCGCATAAAGGAAGCCACCCCCCCAATTCCAAAATCCTTGAATTGGGTAAATTACGCCTGCAATAAAAGCTGCCAATGCAAAAAATGGCCATTGATTCATTCTTTCTGCTACAGCTCCAGAAACGATTGATACCGCTGTTGCCACAAACACAACCTGGAAGAAAAAGTCTGCAGCAGCAGAATGTGAAGCATCTCCGTTAAATTCAGCATCCAGAAATGATTGAGTACCAAAGCTAAAATCATATGGTGGTAAAAATCCACCTTCATTTGTTCCAGGATACATAACTGAGTAACCACAAAGCAAAAACATAAAACTGGCTATGGAGTACAAGCCTATATTTTTAGTGACAATTTCAGCAGTATTTCTTCTTCTAACAAGCCCAGCTTCAAGCATAGTAAATCCTGCAGCCATCCACATTACAAATGCTCCAGCAACAAGAAAATAGAAGGTATTTAAAGCAAATTCTAATTCTGTCATACCATCTCCTAAAAAGAAGCTGAGACAGAGATATAGATCCCGTCTTCATCTTCTAAACCTGAACTGTTATCAGCGGTAAAAGAGCTATAACCTAAAGCCGCATCATACTCACCTAGTGAAAAACCATAACTTATCAAGAAATTTGATCCAGTATCCTCATAATCTCCATAAGAAAATGAGAGATCACCAAAACCATATGAAACATCATAGTAATCACCAAATTCATCACCCAGATAGTAAGAGAAACCCAAACCAGCAAATGATAATGAGAGATAGACCTCTGAAAAGTCAGCATCAGCCACTTCTGGGTAAGCATAGTTGATATAACCTATATCCCAACCAATACCTGAACCAGTCTCACCTGCATAACCAAGATAGGTATCAAGCTCAAGGCCTGCCCCACCAAAAGCAACATTAGAACCCCAAGTGCCAGCGTAAAAGCCATTCTCGGAACTATAATCAAATCCACCACTGTATGCGGGAGCATCCATTGTCTGGGTCATCCCACGCCAGAAGTAATTTGATGAAAAAGAAAAGTTTGAAGAAACACCTCCAAACATATTCAACGTAAGAAATATGACTAAAGTCATCATTCCTTTTTTCATAAAACATCTCCTTATTAAAAATAAGTGTGTTAAGAATAGAAAAAGGGTCAAACCTTCATAGTTTTGTAGCCGCGTTCCTTCAGCTTACGCTTACTTCCGTCCTCGAAGAGGATGAACGATTTAGACGCTGCTCCTTTTTTACCATGGAGTATGGTTTAACTTTTAACCCATGTTATATGGGCTCCTTTTAACCCATGGAGTATGGGGATATTAAATATCTTCTTTATAAACACTATTTATAAATTAACATAAACTAAATTAATAGTGTAAAATCGAATTGTCAATAAAAAAAATTGCAAAAAAGTCGAAAAAGCAAAGAAATGAACAAAAATTTAGACCATAAAGATAATTGTGGTACTGGCTCAATAGTTAATTTATCAAATCAAGCTGACCACAATATTTTAGTCAGATCTTTACAATCATTAATTAATATGAAACATCGTGGAGCCGTTTCTCATGATGGTTTAACCCCAGACGGGTGTGGTGTCCTTATCGATTTAGACAAGCATTTTTTTCAAAAGATTATGTTAAATGAGCAGAAAAAAATACTGCCTTCTCACTTTGCAGTTGGTGTATTTTTTGTAAACCATAATTATGATTTTGAAGAGGAAATGCAAAGAATTTGCAAGCTACATTCTCTCGAAATTCTTGGCATGAGAGTTCTCAAAACAAACTCACAGATATTAGGTAAAGAGGCGCGAAGTTCGATGCCAAAAATTGTGCATCTTTTTGTTAGAGGTATAAATGTGAGTGTCGATTTGGAAGCGCAATTGTTCAAATCGAAGAAATTCTTTGATGTGCAGCTAGATCCAGAAAAACAAGCTTATTGTGTTAGTTTTTCAAGTGAAACAGTAGTTTATAAGGGGCTAGTACAGCCTGAAATTTTTAAGGAATTTTACACCGATTTGTCAGATGAGGATCATAAAACAGCATCTTCTGTTTTTCATGTAAGATTCTCTACGAATACTTCCCCAAAATGGTACTTAGCTCAACCATATAGAGTTTTAGCACATAATGGTGAAATTAATACCATCAGTGGTAATAGAAGTTGGGCACTGGCAAGAACTAGAGCTTTTGATTCACAAAGGTTGGGTAAGATGACCAAATATCAACCTCTTATTGGTCAAAGAGGCTCTGATTCATCTTCATTGGATCATATTCTTGATTTATTTCGGGTTGGTGGGATAGGAGTAGCACGTGCTGCAAGAATGCTTATTCCTCCATCTTGGCAAAATACCGATCTCATGGATTCGGATGAAAAAGCGTTTCATGAATACAATTCTATGCATATGGAGGCTTGGGACGGCCCTGCTCTGATCTGTTTTCAATCAAAAGAATATACATGTTGTTTTCTTGATAGAAATGGATTGAGGCCGGCAAGAATTGAGTTCTTTTCAGATGGCAGTTTATCGATTGCCTCTGAAGTTGGAACAAATTTGCAACAAGGCATTAGAACAATAAAAACTGACAGACTGGGACCAGGCGGCTTAATACTTTTTGATAGAGGTGAGAAGAAAATATTATTGAACGATGAAGTCGATAAAAAATTATCTATGGCATACCCATATAGAGAATGGTTAAATAACAACTCCCAGCATTTAGAAGCAAACCTTCATGAGTACTCTGGACCACAAATTAAAGAAGTTTCTAAGGCTTATTTTGAAGAGGCATCTAAGAATTTCCAGCTTGCTAGGGAAGAGTCATTAAATATTTTTCAGACAGCAGATGAGGGAAATGAGCCCACAGGGTCGATGGGGGATGACACTCCTATTGCACCAATTAGCAATAAGGTAAGATCTATTTATGATTACTGTCGCCAAAAATTTGCGCAGGTAACCAATCCTCCCATTGATTCACTTAGAGAAAAATCTGCAATGTCACTAGAAACTTGTATTGGTCCAGAATTAAATATCTTTGAAGAAACCAAAGAGCATGCTTCACGTATAGTTGTTAATTCACCAATACTTTCCCATAAGAAATACAACCTACTCTTAAAAAATAAAAAATTTAAGGTTAAGAAATTTTCATTAGAGTATTCAAGAAATTCAGGGCTCGAAGAAAGCATGAAACTATTATTGGAAGCAATTCTTCTAGAAGTAAGAAAGGGCACCAATGTTATTGTGCTTGATGAGAGACAAGTTTCGAGCAAAAATCCGGTTATTCATGCACTGCTCATGACCTCTGCACTCCATAGCGCGCTAATAGAAAACAACCTAAGGGTTAAGTGCAATATAGTAGTAAACACAGCCTCTGCCCGAGACAACCATCAAATTTCGTGCTTAATAGCTTTTGGAGCAACCTGTGTCCATCCATGGTTAGGGTTACAGGCAGTCCTTAAAAGTGCTTCAAAAACAAGGACCGACTACAGTAAAACAGAATTATGTGTGTCATATAGACGAGCACTTAATAAAGGCTTACTAAAGATTATGTCTAAGATGGGCATATCCAATGTTTCCAGTTATAGGGGTTCAAGGTTATTCGATGTACTTGGTTTCTCACAAAAGTTAAGAAAGCTGTGTTTTCCCGGTATGCATTCCACCATCCAAGGAGATTGTTTTAATGATATTCATGAGAAATCACTCAGAGTTATAGATGCTGATTTTGATTCAAGCCCAATTGCCACTGGATTGCATAAATACACCTATGGTGGAGAGAACCATGCTTTTAGTCCAGATGTTGTTATGGGACTGCAAAGCGCACTATCAGCTGGATCATTCAGTAAGTTTAAGAACTTCTCAAGCTTGGTTGAGAACCGGGCCCCTCTGGCTATTAGAGATTTTTTTAACGTCAAATCTGGTAATAAATCTATTCCCATTGCAGAAGTTGAATCTATAGAGTCAATTCTTAAAAGGTTTGATTCTGCAGGAATGAGTTTGGGTTCCTTATCACCAAAAGCTCATGAAACACTAGCTGCAGCTATGAATAGTCTTGGATGCAGATCTAACTCTGGTGAGGGTGGTGAAGATCCTGAAAGATTTGGCACACAATTTTCTTCAAAAATTAAACAGATAGCTTCAGGTAGATTTGGAGTAACACCCAATTATTTAGTTAATGCAGAAGTTTTACAAATCAAAATTGCCCAAGGTGCTAAACCAGGTGAAGGTGGCCAGCTACCTGGAACAAAAGTAGATCCTTACATAGCAAAATTAAGGTTTTCAAAACCTGGTGTTACCTTAATATCGCCACCACCACATCATGATATTTACTCTATTGAAGATCTTGCACAATTAATTTTTGACCTTAAGCAGATCAATGATAAGGCAATGGTATCTGTAAAATTAGTATCAGAGCCAGGAGTTGGCATTGTAGCTGCAGGTGTAGTTAAAGCGAATGCTGATTTTATAACAATTTCAGGACACGATGGAGGAACGGGGGCCAGCCCAATATCTTCCATTAGGCATGCAGGTTCCCCGTGGGAAGTTGGAATGCATGAAACCCAAAATGTTCTATTGGAGAGCAATTTAAGATCAATGGTAAAACTGCAAACGGATGGGGGTTTAAAAGTAGGGCTGGATGTTATTAAAGCAGCAATATTTGGTGCTGATTCCTTTGGCTTTGGTACAGCACCCATGATTGCAATGGGCTGCAAATATTTAAGAATATGCCATTTAAATAACTGCGCTACAGGAGTTGCTACACAGCACATAAAGATAATTGAAAAGCAATTCGATGGAGAGGTGGAAAAGGTAAGAAATTATTTCCTTTTTATTGCTCAAGAGGTAAGAGAATATCTTGCACAGCTTGGTTTTAGATCTCTTGACCAGATTATTGGAAAAACAAACTTATTGCATCTGAAAAAAGAATCACAGGAAAAAGCTCATCAGCTAGGTCTAGAGGCACTAAAAGAAAGATACAGGCCAAATAAAAAACAATATTGTTATGAAAGCAATAGTTTAAACCTCGCCTTAAATGATCATTCTCTAGCACAATCAATACACAAAAAGACAAATCAAAATATTAAGAAAGGGCAGGGCGGTTCTTTTACATTCAAGATAAGAAATACTCACAGATCTATAGGCGCCAAGCTATCTGGTGAGATCGCTAGGAAGTTTGGAGTAGACGGTTTCCCTGAAACTCTAATACTGGATTTTACTGGAACTGCAGGACAAAGTTTTGGGTGCTGGAACTCAAAAGGTCTTGAAATGAAACTTAAGGGTTTTGCTAATGATTATGTAGGTAAAGGAATGAATGGTGGCAAAATTACAATCACAAGACCAAATAGAATGCTTGAAGATCGCTCAATCATTATGGGGAATACATGTCTCTTTGGCGCAACAGGTGGTGAATTGTACGGTAACGGTATTGCAGGAGAAAGATTTGCAGTAAGAAATTCTGGTTGTAGGGCGATTATTGAAGGTGCTGGTGATCATTGTTGTGAATATATGACTGGAGGCGAAGTTATTGTGCTCGGTCCAGTTGGTCAAAATTTTGGAGCAGGCATGACTGGTGGTTTTGCATATATTCTTGATGAGGATAGAAGTTTTGTTGACAAGTGCAATAAGGATTCTGTCACCTTCAATCGCATTACAAGTCAAGAAATGGAAGCACACAAATCCTATCTTAAAGATAGGATCTACTCACATATTAAAGAAACAGGGAGCGAAGTTGCTGAGAAAATATTGGCTAATTTTGATAGATATCAAAGTAAATTTTGGATTGTTACCCCTAATGCTGAGAATTTAGCCAGAATCATCAAAAATACCAGAGAGGAAGCAGCATAATGTCCGAGAAAAATTTTGAATTCTTGGATTTAGAGAGGCAAGAGCCCAAACTTAAAGCTGTTGAAGTTAGAAAGCTTGAATTTCATGAAATTTATGAGAATCAAACACTGGAAAATGCAGTTTCACAATCCAGCAGATGTCTTGATTGTGGCAATCCTTATTGTCAGTGGAAGTGCCCATTACATAATAAAATACCAGAGTGGCTGAAACTGCTTGAACAATCATCAATAGAGGAGGCAGCAGATTTATGCCACGAAACCAATGCCTTCCCAGAAATATGCGGCCGCATATGCCCCCAAGATAAACTATGCGAAGGTGCATGCACCCTTAACACCGGATATGAAGCGGTTACAATTGGACAGCTTGAAAAGTACATCACCGATACTGCTCTAAGCAAAGGCTGGAAACCAAAAAAGTATGCGTCAAAAAACACCAAACACCATGTTTCAATAATTGGTGCTGGACC
This sequence comes from Gammaproteobacteria bacterium, assembly GCA_038133485.1. Taxonomy (GTDB): domain Bacteria; phylum Pseudomonadota; class Gammaproteobacteria; order Magnimaribacterales; family TMED112; genus TMED112. The sequence goes on from JAYPTH010000014.1 coordinate 28,622, forward strand.
AGCTGGATTAGCCTGTGCAGAAAGCCTCATTCGCCGTGGAATATCTTGCACCGTTTACGACAAGCACAAACAGATTGGCGGGCTACTAACCTATGGAATTCCAGAATTTAAGCTGGAAAAAAAGATTGTTCTTAAGCGAAGGCAGTTGCTTGAAGAGTTAGGCGTGAAATTCATCTTAAATACCGAAGTTGATACCAAGAGACTTACTGAAATTGAAAATAACAGTCACGTTGTTTTTCTTGGTTTAGGTACCTATGAGTCAATCAAGGGAGATCTTGAAGGAATTGCTAAAGATGGTGTTGTTGAAGCACTGCCATACTTAATAAAAAATACTGAGTATTTAATGAACCCAGAAGATGCAGAAAAAATTGATTTTACCAACCAGAGGGTAGCTGTACTGGGTGGCGGAGACACTGCTATGGACTGCGTTCGGACAGCAATACGCCAACAGGCAAAAAGCGTTACCTGCATCTATCGCAGAGACCAGGAAAATATGCCAGGTTCTACAAAAGAAATAAAACATGCTATGGAGGAGGGCGTTAAATTTCTTTTCAACACCCAACCTCTTAAAGTAGGTGGCAATGGTTCGGTCACCAGCCTGAAGGTATGTGAAACAAAGTTAGGAGAACCTGATGACAGTGGGAGACAGCGTCCAGAAGTCATTGCAGGATCTGATCAAGATATAGAGGTGGATAAACTCGTGATTGCTTTTGGTTATCAAGCAGATCTACCGGATTTTATTCTTGAGAAAAATATAAATACAACAAGCAGAGGGCTAATTGATCTTAAAGGCGATCAATTTAGGTATCAAACTTCAAATCCAAAGTATTTTGCAGGTGGAGATATGATAATAGGATCTAGTTTAGCAGTTCATGCTATAGCGCATGGCAGGGATGCAGCTCAAGAGATAATTAGATTTTTAGCATCAGAAGGGCAGTTAGTTTAACACCGCCCAAACTGAAAATATTTTATAGATCTATCTTATCTGCAGCACCAAGACCAGCTCCGTAAACAACAGCATTTAACCACAATCTATTTGTGCCGTGAGTTGCACCTCTAAAATTAGGCTCTCCAGCAAATAAAATAACTTGGCCTCTTCCAACTCTTTCGCGTGTTAAGTATGCTGAATTAGCAATTCTTTGAGATGCTTCAGGCCATACTAGACCGCTCATCCTAACATTTAAGTCTTTTCCAGGAGGCAAATCTGACCAGTTTATTGATCGATATCCCTCAGCTTCAGGGTTGTCAACAATTTCTCCAACACGAACAACAGCTTCAGAATATTGGTTTGTCATCAATACAGGGTAGTTACTATAGAGCAAGGGTAGAGTATCGATAGTTCCGAATGTTAGCCAATGCTCATTGTCTATTCTTCCGGCTACAATTGCCCCTGATGGCATAAATCTTGATTGCCATGCATCACGCTTTTCTAGCTCTGGCTTACTGTACTGAGATTTATTATTTTCCCATGGGTAGGCAAGATCATAATTAACTTTATTATCATTAGTTTTCTCAACATCTATAACCACATTTAATGCTTCGAATTCTCTTTGAAGGTTGATGTTGTAGTCAGAACTATTGTCAAAGGTGCTTCCTAATTGCTTAACAGACCCAATACCATTATCAGATGTTAAGCTTCTTGAGCTTGAATTATTAGCAATAAGAGTGCCTCCTTGTCTAACCCAGTCCCTTAGAGCATTAAGTTGAGCATTTGAAAACCCTCTACCACTAGGCATAATTATGGTGTTATAGCGCCTTAAATCTGTGTAATTTAATGCCGAACCATTAATTTGACTATGTCGTATGCCCAAATAATGATCCATTGCCCACCAACTTACACCTACGTCGTAAGAGCTAAAATCATCGTAACTGAGAATTGCTACTTGAGGCCTTACCAAAAGACGGAAATGTCTACCACCCCAATCAGGTAATTCTTCTGCACCAAAACCCGACGTTACTGATGCAACCTCAAGCTTAAGCTCAGAAGCAATTTTTTCCACTGTGCTTGATAGATTTTGATAGTTTGGATTATCCATGGCAATAACAGCTATACTTCCTCTTGGAAAATCTTGATTAGAAAGAACAGATTCTTTATCAATAATTCTTACCTCAACACCCAATTCCATTAACCGCGCAGCAAATGGCACTGATCTATCATCGATACCATTTACGACCCACATTAGCGCATCGTCATTAATTTGATCTGTTTGTTTAACAGCAGCCCAAGGCTCAAGATCTCTTTGTAGATTTTGATTGACAGTGACTGCCTCAAGACCATACATCATGGTAAGGTTGAAAGCAGTTGTGTCATACATTATCGAAGAACCATTTTTTAATGTCTTTCTTCTTTCTTCTTTCAAAACTGGCTCAATAATTTCAGCATCAAATTCCAAAATAGCTGAAATTAGTGGCGCTTCAGGCTGAAGGTTTGGTATAACCAAACTGCCAGCTGGTATTAGGAAATCATCCATTGTTTCACCATTTTGTTTCAGTGTTGAACCTACTTTAATTGGTTTAGTGTTTACATAAATTTCAATATCTTGAGAAGAAAGTTTTTTTGCTAGAGTGTTAATTCGTCCCTGATTTTCTGTGGCTAATACTACATAAGTTTGATTGGCATATTCTCCATCCCGAGAAACATTGTATTTTCTACCATCCCAGTAGTCTTGATACATATGTTTTGAATGTTTCTCTAGAGTTTTTAAATTTGAGATGCTGCTAGTAAATTGATGATGAACAGATTCTTTATAAGACTGGATTGTTCCTTCTTGTCTGCGGACGCCATCTTCAGCCATTCTGGATTGTTCATAAAGAATACCTAAACTTCCTCTAAATTGAACATAGAATGAATATCCTGGATACAAATCCTCATGCCATTCGCCTGTATAAAAACGCCAATTATTTTCATCAAATGCTTTTGCTTGTTCATCTGCAAAGACATTACCCCATTTAATGATATCTTTATCGACGTTAGTATTAATTGGCTCTCTTGGTGGTCCTGTCATGAATGTGTCTTGAGCGCCCATTTCATGGCCATCAACAAGAATTTGAGGTCTCCATGCATTGATAAGCGGCACTCTTCCTTGTGTTTCCGGCTGAGTCTGGTAAAACCAATCTCTATTTAAATCGAAAAAATAATGATTGGTTCTGCCTGAAGGCCAGTCTCCAGAATGGAGCAAGGATTGGTCATCATAATTAGGCGCTGTGCCACGATATTGCTCTAAAGATTTAGCAAATCTATCTCTGCCGTCTGGATTCATCATTGGATCCACAATTACTACCATGTTTTCAAGCATTTTCATGATGCTTTGGTCTGTGCTAGCTATTAGGTGATAAATTAATCCTAAAGCAGCATCAGCACCGGATGTTTCGTTGCCGTGGATAGAGTAAGCCATCCATGCAACAGCAGGAAGCGAATTAATAATGGAATTCGCCTTTGAATCATTAATCTTCCTAGGGTCAGATAATAGGGTTATATCAGCTTTAATTTCTTCTAATTTTCCAATATTTTCAGGAGAGGATATAAAAACAGCATATAAAGATCTGTTTTCATGTGTTCTGCCATATTCAACAACCTTAATTCGATCCGATTGGTTAGCATATGCTTGAATTGCTGCTGATATTTGTGCAGGATTAGCAACTCTTTCCCCATAAGCAAAGTCTAGAAAAGTATCTGGATGGTCAATATTTTCAAGATAAGAGCCATCAAGAATCTTCTTCACATACAAGTCTTTTGATAATGAAGTTGGTTCAGATAGATCTGCATGAAAAATAAGTGAAGCTGTTAAAAGAGAAATTAAAAAAGTTTTAGAATCCAGTTTCATAAAATTGTCCTTATTGTTTACGAATTATCTAGATTAATACAAAAAAACTAATGAAACGATAAGAAAATTAAGTGAATTGTAGAAAATATGTAAATAAGGGCTTAAATCACGGTATAAGCAAATATTTTAAAATATAGGGGTAAAGGTTAAGAATATATAGGGTAGGGGGCTTGTAGCCCCCATATTTTATGATTTTTTACCCCAAACTAATCCTAATTGAAGAATTAAGATAGATAGACTAACAATCCAGTTAATTGGCCCGCCAGGTGCAAGTATAGAATCTGATGCAACTTGAATGCGTGGTCCTGCAGAAGATCCCACCTCAATAAGTTGAGATGCATAAACATCCATCACAATAGCGGCTTGCATATAGGTAAAGAAAAATGTGCAAGCTGTACCTAAACAATATAGAGATATAAAGATTTTAGGTAATAAGGGCGCATTGGAGTCTTCATAGACACCTCTAGCAAGGCGAAAGCCTAACCATATAAATATGGCAGACCCAACAAAATACATTCCATTACTAATTAGGAATACATAAAACAAATTTAATAACTCATATTCATTCATAATTTTTTCTCCAAAATGAATTTGATAAAAATTTAATACCTTTAAATTTTCATTCCACTTAAAAATTCTGCCAAAGGGTAGGTTAGATATCAAATTTATTTTAATTTAAGTTCTTACACTAACATGTAAAACATATTCGCATAATATATATTATGTTAAATTATAAAAAGGATTTAAGAGGGAGCAAATAAAGGATAAAAGGTACTTATAATAAGGGATACAAAGATATACACTTAATGCTTAGATTAAATTATTTAACATAATATCGATGCAAAT
>JAYPTH010000015.1:0-21928 GCA_038133485.1 Gammaproteobacteria bacterium
GTTTCAATTTGATAGTTATAGTAGTCGACTAGAGCATTAACTTTCTGCTCCAGAAGGTCTGATTCTTCTAGATCAAATGCTTTAATACTTCTTCTGGCAGTCTTGTCTTCGTAAGCGGGGCCTATACCTCTTCGAGTTGTACCAATAGAATTCTTTGCATCCTCTCGCAGCTGGTCAATTTTTGCATGCAATGGAAGTAATAAACTGCAGTATCTGCTTATTCGCAACTTCCCTGTAAGATCTATCCCCTTTTTCTCTAGTTGCTTTATCTCTTCAAGTAATGAATCTAGAGAAAGAATAACACCTTGGCCTATAAAGCAGCTTGTATGATCATAAAAAACACCAGATGGTATGAGATGTAGAACAAATTTTTCATCTCCTTTGTAGATAGTATGGCCGGCATTATGCCCTCCTTGGAATCTACATACAGCATCAAACTGCTTGGAAAAGTAGTCAACTATTTTTCCTTTTCCTTCGTCACCCCATTGAGTTCCTACGAGGATAAGGGAATTTTTCATCAACTACTGTTTCTTAGACTTATTAAGGTATTTAAAGTAATCACTATCAGGATCCAAAAGCAAAATGTCTCCCTTATCCTTAAATGTTTCTCTATAAGCTTTCAAACTTCTAGTGAAGTCATAGAATTCTGGATCTCTATTAAATGCCTCTGCATAAGTTGCAGTGGCAATAGCATCACCTTCACCTCGAATCCTCTCAGATTCTCTTGTAGCATTTGCAAGGATTATAGTTCGCTGTCTATCGGCATCTGCTCTTATATTTTCAGCTAATTCTCTACCCTCTGCTCTTAACTCTTCAGCAATTCTATTTCTTTCTGTTTTCATTCTCTCAAACACAGATGTTCTAATCTCTCTTTCGAAATCAATTCTTTTAACACGAAAGTCAACAATCTCTACACCTAGTTCACTAGAATCCTTACCAAGTGAATTCTTCAAGGATTCCATAAGCCCATCTCTATCGCCTGAGACAACCTCTTGCAATGTTCTCTTACCAAACTCATTTCTAAGTTTGTCCCTGACCCTTCTTTGCAATGTATCTTCAGCAACTCTGTCCTGTCCACCATTGGTTGACGTGTAAAATGTTTCAGCATCGACAATTTTATACTTAACAAAAGAATCGACTAACAAAGGTTTAGACTCACTTGATAAGACTCTGTCAGGCTGTGTATCTAGTGTTCTTAATCTACCTTCGAATTTAATTGCCGTATCCATTAAAGGCACTTTAAAATTCAAACCTGGATCAAGCACTCTCTCAAAAGCACCAAGTTTTAAAAGGATCGCTTTTTCGGTGTCCTTAACAATCACAATAGATTGCGCTGCTACAACAATTAGCAATAAAGCTACAAAAAGTGCAAAATTTCCCTTACTCATCTTCTTCATCCTCCTCTCTTTTCATTAATTGATCCAAAGGCAGGTATAGCAAATTATTGCCACCTTCAACATCTATCATTATTTTTGTGGAAGAAGAAAAGACTTGCTCCAAAGAATCAAGATATAGTCTTTCTCTAGTTACTTCAGGAGCTTTTTCATATTCAGCTAGAAGAGCTTTAAATCTATCTGCTTCTCCTTCTGCAACAGCCATCACTTTTTGTTTGTAAGCTTCTGCATCTTGCAGCTGTCTTTGTGCTTCACCTCGTGCAACTGGAACTATTGAAAGAGCATATTTTTGTGCTTCATTTCTTAGCCTCTCTTTGTCTTCTCTTGCTGCAACAACATCTCTAAAAGAATCAATAACTTCAGTAGGAGGTTGTCTTTGTTCAATATTCACCTGCTGAACTGAAATCCCTGCTTCGTAAATAGCAAGATATTCATCTAATCTCATCAATATGCCAGAACTTATGGCAGCAGCACCTGAGGTGAGCAAGTCATCCATTAAATTCTCTCCAACTACGTGTCTAAGAGCACTCTCAGCAGCCTGTCTTATCGTTATCTCAGGGTCTTCAACGTTTAATGAATAAGCTTTTAAATCACTAATTGTGTATTGGACATTGAGTTCTACATCAACGATGTTTTCATCTTTTGTTAACATGTTTGTTGGTAAGACAAAGGTTCGAATCTTTGATATATTTTCTGAAGCATAGATTTCTTCTATGACAGGGAAATGGAATTGCAAACCTGGACCTAAGATCCTGTTATATTTACCAAGTGTAAAGACAACTTCTCTGTTAGCCTCATTTACAATTCTTAGACCTAAAAATGCATAAAGCGCAAAAAGAATAACAATTAGGTATGAAAAGAAACGCCAGCTAAATTTGAAGCTTGCGCCGCCGCCAGCACTATTGCCTGATTTGCCAGAAAAAAACATTTTTCTAAGCTGCTCTATGGCATCGTCAAGATCGGGTGGGTTATTTTTTCTGCCCCATGGATCTTTTTCATTTGGATTCCAACTCATATCTTTATACTCCTTAGGTAAGTGTCTATTGTAGCAGAAATTTTTTTTCTGATATTTCTATCGCTACACTGTAATTGTGTGTCTTTATTGAGTTTTTTCAACCATGTTTGCTGTGATTTTACCAATACTTTAGTAGCCCTAAATGCATCCTCGGTACATTCCTTTAGTGTTTTTTTTCCATCGATAAAAGGTAGATACTGTTTATAGTTTATAGCCTGCATGCTATGGCTATGCATGTTGAGATTATATTTGTTATAGACATCTTCTAATTCCTTTACAAACCCTTGGTTTAGTATGAAATCAATTCTCTTCTCAGCTTTCTCATGCAGAACGTTTTTATGATCATTTATTTCCATTACAAAAATCTGATCTGATTGAAAAAGCTTGACCTTCTCTTGCTTCTTTAATCTCGAAAGTTTTTGCTTTGTTAATTGAATGATTTCTAAAGAGCGTAAAATTCTGCGTGGGTTCTGAATGTCAATTGTATTGTATGTTTCATGATCTTTCATTTTTAGCTTCTTTTGCATATGCTCAAGGCCATATTCTTTGTATTCTGTCTCAAGCTTATCTTTTAAATTTTCTGAAGATGGAAAATTATGAAAGCCATCTATCAAGATACTCTGAAACATCATTGAGCCACCAACAAATAAAGGTATTTTCTGTTTGCTTTGTATTTCTTCCATAGCTGAATTTAGAAACTTAAGGAAGACTCCTAGATCAAAATCTTCATTTGGTAATAAGATATCAATAAGGTGATGTTTAAATTTTTCTCGCTCTTCTTTCGAGGGTTTACATGAGCCTATATCCATATCTTTGTAGACCATCGCAGAATCAACACTAACAATTTCAACTGGATAACTGTCAGCAATATGTAATGCTAAATCAGATTTACCACTTGCAGTAGGACCTAAGAGAAAGATGGCTGGCGTATTAAACTTAACCATTTATTAATCTAGAAATAATATTTGAATAATTTCCTGAATGTTTTGCTAGTGCGGCTTTTTGTCTCGTTAGAATCTCATTCCTTAGATCAATATTATTGAGCTTAACAAAAAGATTTCTTAACTCTTCAACCGTTGAAAATGTCTCTATTGGTCCATTTATGCAGAGCAGTTCATTTAGTTTTTGAAAATTGCTTAACTTTGTGCCTGTAATACATAACGTGCCAGCATGTATTGGTTCAATAAAATTATGGCCTTTGGTATAGGTTATGCTGCCAGCTACTATTGCAATATCAGCTAAAGCATAAAGTTCAAAAAGATCGCCCAACCTATCAAATAAAATAATATCAGCAGTATCAAGATCAACACCTTCTGAATAAAGAGCAAAGTTAGCTCCCTCTTTCTCTAATAATTTTTTTACTCGTGAGAATCTTTCTGGATGTCTTGGGGCAATTATCAATTGCATATCTGTTACTTGCTTGAATGCCTCTAAGATAAACTCTTCTTCACCCGCATGAGTGCTTCCAGCTACTACCTTGGTCTTTATCTGAGATAGGCTATTAGTCAAATTTGATAATTTAATCTGATCAATTTGATAGTTTTCAGCATTCAATTTTATATTACCAATAACTTCAACGTTATTAGCTCCAAGACCTAATAGCTTATGCTTCACTTCATCAGTCTGGGCTAAGAAAAGATCTATCCGGCCAATGAGTTTTTTAGACAACGGCATCCAAAGTTTCATTATTTTATAGGTGCTTTCCGAGATAGAGGTGTTTAACGAGATAAGCTTTATATTTTTAGATGCTGATAGTATCAAATTTGGCCAGAATTCACTTTCAAATAAAATAATTTTTGTGACTTTGTAGTTATTTATAATTTTTTTATGAAGAAAGGATAAGTCATAAGGAAATGGCACAATCTCAACATCAGATTTAGAAAATTTTGTAATTAATTCAGATAATCCTGTATTAGTGGAGGAAGAGAAGATTATTCTTTTCCCTTGCGAAAGAAGTCTTTTTACCATTGGAGTTAGAGCTCTCACCTCTCCTAAGCTTACGCCATGAACCCATATATGTTCATAGTCAGATTGACCTATATTGCCAGACTTTGTTGCAAGAAAATTAATTCCATTTACCCTTTTAGTGAAAAGGTCTCTAATAAATATTAGAGGTAGAGCTAAAATGTATATAAAGTTATAAAAAATAATCATATATGACGCAGATAATTTTCTATTTAATTCTTGCAATGACTAAGTTTATCAGTCTTTTGCCTAGTTCTATCTTTAAAAACCCAAAATCTTGGCTATGGAAAATACTTCAGGTCAATATGTCGAAAAGAAAAAGCATTATTGCAGCAAATATAAATCATTGTTTTGAAAGAAAAACCCTAGAATGGAGAAGCGAGTTAATTGAAAAAATATGGGGCGAAACTTTTTTTGCTTTGTATGCAAATAACCTAGCTTGGAATGCTTCAAAAGCACAAATCAGCAACCTGCATATCGATTTTATAAATGAGGAGGTCTTAAAAAATGCAATAAATAATAAAAAGGGGGTCTTATTATTATTTAGACATTCACTATATCTAGAGCTATCGGCCAGATTATTAAGCACTAGATATGAAGTCCATGGTTTAGAGAGGCCCAACAATAGTCTTTTGGTACAAAAACTTCAGTCGCATGGAAGGTTAAAATCAGTTAAAACTTTAATTTCAAATGCAAATATTAAACAGTGCATCAAAATTCTTAAGTCTGGGGACATGATTTTATATGGCCCTGATCAAGACTATAGAAATAAAAGATCTGTTGTTTCATCATTTTTTGGTAAAGATTGTTTAACAACAACTGTTCCGTTTACGTTAAAAAAACTAACTGATTGCAATATTATTTATTTTGATTTCTTTAGAACAGATAGTGGCTATAAAGCAGTTTTTGAAGAATTTGATCAAACCTATACTGATCCTCAAGATTTAGCAAACCAAATTAATCTTAAAATTGAGAATAGTGTTATGCTTGCTCCAGAACAATATCTCTGGCATCACAGAAGATTTAAGTCACAAAGCCCAGAAATTTATGGATGAAATTTTTAATAAATTCAACTTAGTCAAAGGTTTTCTTGATATTGAAGAAGGTAGATATCTGCATGAACTGGTATTAACGTATTGCGCAAATGAAACAATCGTTGAAATTGGTTCCTACTGTGGAAAATCTTCATGTTTTATTGGTGATGCTGCAAACAAAGTAAATGCTGTATTTATTTCAGTTGATCATCACAAAGGATCAGAAGAACATCAAGTAAACCAGGAATATCATGATCCTGAAGAATATGATGCTGAGCTAAAACGAATAAATACTTTTCCTACTTTTCAAAAAAATTTAAGCAATATGTCATTAAGTGATGCTGTGCTTCCTTTGATTACTGACTCAATCTCAGCATCAAAAATTATAAAAGATAATCTGGGATTAATTTTTATTGATGGTAGCCACACATTTGAATCTGCTGAAAATGATTTTTTAGCTTGGCATAAAAAAATTAAGAAAGGAGGGATCTTGGCTATACATGACATCTATGACACACCTGAAGAAGGTGGCCAAGCTCCAAGAACAATAATGCTAAAAGCATTGGAATTGGGCTTTAGTCATTTAGGTAGAGTCAAAAGCCTAGTCTCTTTAATTAAGACAAAATAGCTTTTTCTTTGTTCGTCAGATCAAACAGACAATCTGCTGCAATTACATATGCGGCATTAGTCCAGCTTGAGCGTTCATCAGGCCAAAAAATCTTCTCTGCATACTGGTAACCTGTTGGCAAAACTCCGTCTTGATCCTTAAATTCATTAATTTCCATAAATATTTTTCTGGCAAGATCAAATTCCTCAAATCTACACAATGCAATAATCAATTCTGAACTTTCTGCAAATGTCACCCAAGGCTCCTCAATCACACATTTAATACCTAAACCATCTACATAAAATAACGATAGACCTTTAATAAATGACTCTTTGTCTTGGTCTAATCCAGATAAAAAAGGATAGTAATAGTCCATTGAAAATCGTGATCTATCAACCTGATCCCTGTTAAACCTTTCAGAGTTTTCATGAAAGCAAGCTCGAATACTTTCTAATTCTGTTTTTAGTTCTGTTGTGTCTATCTCAAATTTCTCGAATATTTTGATAGCGCATTTCAATGAGAGATAAATTGATGAGGTAGCTGTAATAAGTGAATTATCACACATACCATTAATGTCTTGGGCCCAGTAAAAACAGCCAAATTGATCTCTAGCAGCCAATGTTGCTTCTGTTATCTTGGCAACTTCGTTGAGCTTTTCCTCAACATATTTTTTATCTAGCCCCATATGCAAATATTGGAGCAATGGCACGGCAGCATAAATTGCATGATGATGTTCATAATAATCCTTATAAACTTTGCCATTCTTAAATTCAGATTGAATTAAATGATTATCATCAAGATTTGCAAAAAACCAATCCATACCTTTCTTGAAATGGACCTCTTCTTCAAAAATAGCAAGTGCTAAAAGACACTCTAAATGATCCCAAGGATCGCATTTACCATTTAAATCCCAGACAACACTGCCATCTTCGGTTTGATTTTTTTTAATCCAGGCAATGTTTGATTTAAAATTATGTTTAGTCATTTTAAGAGGTAAAAGCATTCACTTTTGCCAAAAAGAGGGTTCAGCAACTTCTCAATAAATGCAGCAAATGGGGCCTGACCAAACATCTGCTTAACAAGAATTTTGTGAAACGACTTTAGGAATTTAGTTTCTTCCATATTATTTTTTGATCGCAGGATCCAATAGATTGAATGCAAAGCATGCTGCCTATGATGGTTAAACAATTTAAGACCTTTCCTATGGAAAGACTCTTTGAGTTGGTTAGTTTTAAAGATTCTTATATGGCCGCCAGGAGCTTGTCTATATTTTTTTGAAAATAACCAACAGAGGCTCTCAGGAGTATAGGTCGGCACACTTATCAACATAACTCCGCCAGGTTTAAGCAATCTGTAGCACTCTGAAACTACCTGCTCATAATTGGGAACATGTTCAAGAACTTCAGAACAAATAACTAGGTCTTGCGAATTATCTTTAACTGGTATGCGCCTAATATCGTCATGAATAAAATTTATAGAATTATTATTTTTACAGATATAGCCATTAAATTCTTTTTTTAGACTTTCAATCTCTTTTTCTGAGTGATCTATTCCTATTATTTCAGCGTCTTGAATTTTATGTGATAGAGATTTTAGATGCCGACCATTTCCACAGCCAACATCTATCATCTGCTTAATTTTCTTTAAATTTAATGCATTAAATTCAAATGTGTCCATTGATTATTTTGTGATAGAGAATAACTAGCCTCTTAGCATACTCGTCCCAATCAAAAAAATCATCTCTTCTTTGAGTACTTTGTTTTGCAAAATCATCTCTTAGTGCATGATTCTGAGCCATATTTACTATTTTGTTACTTAAATCATTTATATCCTCCGGATCAAAACAAATTCCAGCATTTCCCATTAATTCTGGCAATGATCCACGGTTTGAAACAATGACCGGCAGACCACTGGCCATCATCTCTATTAATGGAAAACCAAACCCTTCATATAAGGATGCTGAAATGCCAATATCTGCATTTTGTAATTCAGTTAAAAGATTTTCTTTAGCTAGCTTTGGTAAATAGTTTATTGAATCATTTAGATTCAGCTGATCAATAAGCTCTAAATTTTTTTCTCTTATGTCTCCAATAATTGTCAATGTAAGGCCTTGAATTTTTTCTCTAGCGATAGCAAAGCCTTTAATTAAGTTTGATAAATTTTTCATAGGCACATCAGAGCTAATAATTGAAATAAGCTTGCCATTAAAATCTGTTTTTGGTTCTGCCTTATGCTCCTCTAAATTAATACCATTCCAAATGACCTCAATAAAACTCTCTGGAAAGTTAAAATATTTTTTTATATCCTCTTTTGAATTATTTGATGGGGTAATGACTAACCTTGATTGTTTTAAGTTTTTCTTTTGAACCTCAAGAAATGAATACCATCGCTTTATTGCTAATCGCAGAAAAAAATCAGTTTCAAATTTTAGGTCTAACTCCTTATCTACATGAATAGGGTGATGAAGAGTGGTAACGAGCTTTTTATGCATAAAGGATGGATAATTGCTAATTGACTGGTTGTCATGAAAGATATCAAATGAATCCTTTAACTCTATAAAATCATTATTAAGCGATAATCTGTCTCCAAAATTCTTAGGCTCACTGAATACTCCAGTTATTGCTTCAAAAAAGTCTTTAAATTCAAACAGGTCTTTTTTTTGAAGCGATTGGAAAATTTTTATTCTTTCTCCAAAGCTAAAGGTTTCAAAATAACCTGGTGTCTCAATTTTTACTAATTTAATTTTAGATGTTAGCTTTGGGAGCGGCTCTCCTGAAAATACTGTAATATCATGGCCCTGTCTTAACAAAGCTTCGCATACATTCTTAAGGTAGATGCCTTGTCCACCAGATAATGGACTACTTCTATAGCTTAAAAAAGCTAGCTTCAGTGGCTTCATTAAACCCTAGCTAACCAATCGTGATATTTAGACTCTTCCCCTCTAACCGCCTTAAGATACGTAGATTGAATGAGTTCTGTTATCGGTCCTCTCTTTCCAGAACCAATTTTAATTCTATCTACTGATCTTATAGGGGTGATTTCTACAGCAGTTCCACAGAAGAAAAGCTCATCTGCAGTATAGAGTTCATCTCTTGTTAGACTTCTTTCAAGAACAGCGAATCCCTTATCTTTTGCTATCTCAATAACAGTCCTTCTAGTGATTCCATTTAGACAGCAAGTAAGTTCTGGAGTCATTAATTGATTGTTTTTAACTATAAAGATGTTCTGGCCACTTCCTTCTGCAACGAAGCCGTTTGTATCAAGAAGAATAGCTTCTTGAAATCCATTCTTCTTAGCATGATCATGCGCCATAATTCCATTGACATAACCACCGCATATTTTTGATTTTGTCATCAAACTATTGGGGTATTGGCGTGTAAATGAAGAAACCATTACATCTATTCCAGCCTCGAGAGCTTCTTCACCAAAATAACTTGGCCATTCCCAACAAGTTACCATTGCATGTCGGTCTATGCCTTCAATATCTAGGCCAAGCCGCTCACTACCTATGTAGATTAGAGGCCTAATATAAGCATCGCCAAGATTTGATCTTTTTATCACCTCTTTTTGTGCTTCAAATAGCTCATCATAGGAATAATCGATCTCAATGCCAACAATCTTTGCCGACTCAAATAATCTATCTGTATGTTCTTTTAATCTAAAAATATTGATCTCACCATTTGATGATTTATATGAGCGAACACCCTCAAAAACTCCAAGTCCATAATGGAAAGTATGAGTAAGTGGGCTTAATGAAACTTCTTCTTTTTGAATGAATTTGCCATCGACCCAGTATGTATTTGACATGCTAGCTATTATAATGAATTGGCTTTAGATAGGGAAATTAGATGAACAAAAATATTTTTCGTGCCTATGACATAAGAGGACATGCCCAACTGGATCTTGATGATGAAACTGTCACAAAAATAGGATATGTTTTAGGTAAAAAGGTTAAAAGCTTTGGTGATAAAGAAATTTATGTTGGTCATGACAGCAGGCTATCTAAAGATGCTATTTTCTCAAGTTTAGTAAAGGGCTTAAATGCGTCAGGTATTAAAGTGCTTAATTTGGGCCTTATGCCTACCCCAATGGTGTATTACGCCACAAAAGTTGGATCTTCTAAACATGGTGTAATGATTACCGGTAGTCATAACCCTAAAGAAGATAATGGTTTAAAGATAGTCATAAATGATGCTCCTATGTCTGGTTTAGAAATAAGAGATGAAGTAGAAAAATTATCAGAAATAGAAGCATGTGAACTTAATTGCATTAGGGTAGATTTGGAAGATGTATACATAAAAGATGTCTGCTCAAGTGCTTCTCTTGATTCACCAGTTAAGATTGTATTGGATGCTGGTAATGGGGCTGCTGGGCCTTTAGCAAGAAAGGTATTTGAAAGCTTAGGGGCAGAAACTATCTCAATAAATGAGATACCAGATGGCAATTTCCCCAACCATCATCCTGACCCTAGTAAGGAAAAGAACCTCACACAGATTATAGACAAGATTAGAAGCAGTGGAGCTGATTTAGGTTTTGCATTTGATGGTGATGGCGATCGAGTTGGCCTTATAACAGCCTCAGGCAAACAAATTTCTTCTGACCATATAATAATGATCCTATGCAAATATTATCTAGAAAAAAGGAAGGGCTCTATTGTCTTTGATGTTAAATGCTCAAATGAATTACCCAAACTTATCCAAAATTTAGGTGGCAATCCCATCATGGAAAAAACTGGTCACTTTAATATCAAACATTCAATTAAAAAAAATGATAGTGTTCTGGGTGGCGAAATGTCAGGCCATATTTTTATTAATGAGGGCTGGTACGGGTTTGATGATGCCATTTATACTGCAGCAATGCTTAGCAAAATCATCACAAGTTCAGACATAACTATTGAGGAGATGATCAATGAATTTCCAAAAACTTATAGTACCCCTGAACTTAATCTGAATGTTGAAGATCATGCTAAATTTGAAATGATTGAAACATTCATTTCTGAAATGAATTTTGCAGATGCTGAAATCAATTTAATTGATGGTATAAGGGTAACTAAGAGTAACTCATGGGGTCTTCTTAGAGCCTCTAATACTTCACCAAAATTTGTGCTTAGATTTGAAGGCAACACACCACAAGATATGGAAAGCATCAAGAATGAGTTTGAAAAAAACTTAAATCAGATTTTTCCTGATCTTAGTCTAGAGTATAGTTAATTAAAAACGTTCCTATATTCAGCATTGGTTTCTGCAAGCAATGTAGAAAGATTTTCCTCAAGGAAATATTCAAAAATGCTATCTGAAAAAGTATTGGAGATTGCTCCAGTATCCTCATCGATTCTCACCACAGACAATCCTTCTGGAATTGCTCTCTCTTTTGCCGTCAAGCTATCTTTTGATAGGGTAATAAAATCTAGCCAAATTGGCAGAGCATTAGTGCTTCCAAATTCATTTTGGCCAAGCGAAGTAAAGTCATCCTTACCTACCCATACGGATGTAACCATGTTATCAGCAAAGCCGGAAAACCAAGTGCTTGTTGCATCATTTGTTGTGCCTGTTTTCCCCCCTATATTTGAGATAGGCAATTGAAGATTTCTCCGCTTAGCATTTCTCTCTAATGCTTCTTTTAAAATATCTGAGACTATAAAGGCTATTCTAGAATCCATAACAGATACCTCTTTTTGAGTTACATAGTGCATAGGATAATTTAAGTCATCAAATGTAGTTTCTGACATCCAGGGGAAACTAATCTCTGAATGGTTAATAATATTTTTAGCGTAATTTTTATTGGGATCATAGATTATATCGCCCTCTAGATTTTCAATCCGATCTATTAATTTTGCCTCTACGAAATGTCCCTCGTTGATTAATAAAGAATAATTTTCTACATAGTCCATAGGGTTAAGTGCACCTGTTCCCAGACCAACAGATAGATTATTAATTAGTGCCGTTGGTTTAAATTTATATTTTTTTAAGCAATCCAGAGTAGCATCAAGCCCAATATATCTGACTAACTTAATTGTAACTAAGTTAAGAGATTGTATAAGTGATTCTCTTAGCCTAATTGGACCATAAAATGTGCCGGAATTATTTCTAGGTCTCCACACCTCTTCGAGCAATTCATCTTGGAATGCTATTGGACCATCAATAAATATCGAGGCAGGGTTGACCCCATTTTCAAATGCACATGCGTAAACAAAAGGCTTAATACTTGAGCCTAGCAGTAAGTCAGAACTGCTTGCTCTATCAAACTTTGAAAGTGAGAAATCGTAACCACCAACATAAGCTTTTACATTACCAGTATTGCTATCCATAGCAACGAGTGATGCTTCTGCTTTTGGAATTTGAATTAATGAAGTCCCAGAATCTGAGGTTTTATAAAAGACAATGCTTCCTTCTGTCAAAAAGTCTTTGAAAGACATATTTTTGCTGTAATAAGCATATGAATCTAGCCAGTTAAAAGAGATGCTTTCAAGGTTTTCATCGATAAGAGTAACTTCTTTTTCATTGATGCTAATCACGATTCCTGCTTGAGAAGAATCTATGTCATTGTAGCTAGATAGTTTTGCTTGGATGCTTTCTAGGTTTTCATTTAAAACCTCAGAAAAGTTAAGTTTGGAAGAAATTAAATAAAGATTATCTTTATTAAAATGAGAATTAAGAATTTGAAAATTTAAATCTGATACAACCTCACTTTCACCCCAGCCATATCTGCTCTGATAAATATATAGGTTATCCCTTACAGCTTTCACTGCATTCTCTTGCATGTTTGAGTCAATTGTTGTGTAGATATTGAACCCGTCTTCATAAGCTCTTTGTCCAAATATATTCAAAACATCCGTTCTGATTTTTTCAGCAAGATGGCTTGCCTCAATTTCAATTTTTGGCCCAAAACTTTTAGATGAAACTTCAACTTCTTTGGCTGAATTAAGCTCTTCCTGATTTATGAAGCCGTTTGAAAACATCCTGTTTAAGATGGTGTTTCTTCTAGATTTAGAAGCTGAAGCATTTCTAACAGGATTCACTGTTGAAGGTCTTTGCAGTATCCCAGCAAGCAGTGCAGCTTCTGCATTTGTTGCTAGGGTAAAATCTTTTCCAAAATAATATTGGTATGCAGCAGCAAAACCATAATTTCTATTACCCAGAAAGGCTTTATTAAAATAAAGTTCAAAAATTTCTTCTTTGGTTAAAATATCTTCTAACTGAAAAGCTAAAATAATCTCTTTTAATTTCCGTTCATAAGTTCTTTCAAAATTAAGAACATAATTTCGCACAACCTGCATAGTTATAGTGCCACCGCCTCCTAAGGATTGGCCTGTGATCTCTCCGTAAGTTGCCCTTAAAAGACTTGTTATCTTAACGCCTGAATGTTGATAAAAATCTCCATCTTCGGCAGATAAAATGGCATTTTTAAGCGTCTCAGGAATATCTTGAAATTTTATGATTTCACGTTTTTCAGTTCCAAATTGACCAATCAGCTTGTTATCTGCTGTGTATATTCGCATTGGATTTGTAAGCTTTATTTCCGTGATGATATCTATATCTGGGAGGTTACGAGAGAAAAGAATTACAATAAAACCTAATACAGCTAAACCAAACTGTGCAATTACCAGAAGAATTCTTAGAAAGCGCATAGTTATATATTATTATTCAGTTTTAGTATTTTTTTTATAGCTATGAGTATATTTCTTGTTGGAATGATGGGGTGTGGAAAATCTTCTGTTGGTTTTGAGCTCTCAAAAATTTCAGATTACAGGTATCTTGACCTCGACCGTGAAATTGAAAAAGATTTTGGATGCACTATTTCTGAAATATTTTCTAATTACGGAGAAGAAAGATTTCGTCAAGCTGAAAGTGCAAAACTTAAGGTGCTTGCTGATAAGAAGAATCTGATTGTAGCTACTGGAGGAGGCATTATCTTAAATTCTGGAAATCTTGAACTACTTAAAAAAGCAAATGTTTATTATTTAACAGGCGATCCATCGTTTTTATATGAACGTGCTACAAGAAAAATATATAAAAGACCAATAATGAAAGGTCTTTCTCTTGATGGATTTAGCCAACTTTACAATCAAAGAAGAAACCTTTACGCTGCTGTTGCAAATTTCACAATTGATGTGAGCAACATGACTTCAAAAGAAGTAGCTCAAAAAATAAATACTAATGAAACAAATTGAAATTATAAGCAAAACTAAAAGCACAAATTTAATATTTAAATATCGTATTGAAGATGCTTTAATTGAAATTTTGAGAAACAATCAGTCGATATTCATCGACCAAAAGATCCTTGAAACTAGCATAGCAATTCAAAACTATGTTGCTAATAAAACCAAAGAGGTTTTTATTATTGATTCGCCTGAAGAGAATAAAACACTGAGCCAAGCAGAAAAAGCTTATAACTTTCTATCCTCTATAAACGCAAACAGAGATCATGAAATTGTTGCAATTGGAGGAGGTGCAGTCACTGATTTTGCCGGATTTATTGCTGCAACATATAAAAGAGGTTTAAATCTGTGTCTCGTCCCAACATCCTTGTTAGCACAAGTAGATGCTTCTATTGGAGGGAAAACAGCAGTTAATTTTGCAAAAATTAAAAATTTAGTTGGCAGTTTTTATGTTCCAAATAGAGTTTTGATATGTTCTGAATTTTTAGAAACACTTGATCAGCAAGAATATCTAAATGGACTTACTGAAGTTATAAAGCATGCAATTATTACTTCAATAGATGAAATTAACTTTATTTCAGATAACTTCGAAGAAATAAATAAAAGAGATTTGAATTTACTTAATTCAATTGTAGAAAGATCAATAAAAATAAAATCCAATATTATTATTAGTGATTTTGAAGAAACTGCCCAAAGAAAATACCTTAACTTTGGCCATACTTTTGGTCATGGTATCGAGTCATCAAATATGGAAAATCCAATATTGCATGGTCATGCAGTAGCTATTGGAATGATGATGGCTTTAGATTATTCAAAACAAAAAGAACTGCTGTCTAATGAGCAGGCTGATATAGCATTAGGTTTAATAAAATCTTTTAACTATGACTTTTCAAATATTAAATTAAATGCAGATGAAATCTTTCAATTTATGAAGTCAGATAAAAAAAATAAAAACTCGAAAATAAACCTTATTTTGTTAAAGGCCTTTGGTGAGCCCATAGTATATGAAGAGAATGACCCAGACAGTCTGAGGTGTTTTATTGGAGATTTTATTGAAAGATTCAAAAGATAACTATTTTCTAAATGCTCTAAAAAGATCAAACTCCGCTGAATATGTTCCTGTTTGGTTTCTAAGGCAGGCTGGAAGATATATGCCAGAATATAGAGCTATAAGAAGTAAATTTTCTGACTTTTTTGAGATGATCAAACAGCCTGAAGTATGTAGCCAATTAACTCTACAACCCTTGAGCAGATTCCCTCTTGATGCTGCTATCACATTTAGTGACATTCTTACAGTTCCGGAAGCATTAGGAATGGAAATAAAATTCATTGAAAAAAGAGGGCCTGTGTTTTCTAATTCAATTCAAAAAAATGGAGCTATAAATTTAGAGCTTGGTCAAATTAAAGATAAATTAGATTATGTCTATCAAGCAACTGAGATAATCAAGTCAAAAATTGATATTCCACTTATTGGTTTTGCTGGAAGCCCCTGGACTATATTTACTTACATGTTTTATGGAGAATCGCCCAAAGATTTTAATTTAATTAATAGCTTTATTTTAAATAACAACAAGTATGTTCATGCAATACTAGAAATAATTACTACTGCTACAACTGACTATTTAAACTCTCAAATAAAATCTGGAGCAGACTGTGTGCAAATTTTTGATTCATGGGGTGGAATTCTTGATGAAAACTATAATGAATTTTCTTTGCAGTATATTAATAAAATAAAGGAATCACTTCCGCCTGGTATTCCATGTATTCTCTACAGCAGAGGAATGAAAATAAAACCTTATTTAAAAAATGCCAACATTCGATGCTTTAATTTAGATAGCAGCGAAAAAATTGAGGATTATATTAAGCTTGATATTGCTGTTCAAGGCAATCTTGATCCAAAGATCTTTCATAGGACTGAATATGAATTAGAAGAACTTGCGGAGTATATATTTGAGTCATATAAAAGTCATGAAAATTATGTTTGCAATTTAGGTTCTGGCATTACTCCAGACATTGATCCAAATAAAGTTGGTGTTTTCTTAGAAAAACTAAGACTTCTTAATTCTAAATAATCCTTCTTGAGTAACTGAGGCTAAAACTTCACCCTCTCTTGAAAAGAAAGTTCCACGCCCTAAACCTCTAGAGCCGCCAGTATAGGGACTGTCTGTAGAATATAAAACCCAGTCATTCCATTGGAAGTCTCTTTTATGAAACCACATTGCGTGATCTAGGCTTGCCATCATAGCTATATCTGGAGATAAATAACTTTTCCCATGAGGATAAAGGCAAGGTGCAAGCAAACCAGCATCTGAGACATAAGATAAAAAAGCATGATTAATCACCCTATCTTTTGGCATCGTACCATTAGGCTTTAACCATATATTTCTCACTGGGGGCATTGGTTTTGGATCAAAAATATCATTCCATTCGACCCATTTTATTGAGTATTCTCTCTTCTTTAGAAAAAATGGTCTTAAGTCCTCTGGGATTCTATCTATATTCTCTTCTCGCATTTGGATTTCATCTTTCAAATCATCAGGATCAGGTACTTTTGGCATTGCAATGCTATGTGTAAGGCCTTTTTCTTCTTCTTTATGGAATGAAACAGTCATGGTGAATATAATTTCATTGTTTTGAATCGCTTTTACAGTTCTTGTAAAGAAACTTCTACCATCTCGTACAGGGTCAACGCTAAATAAAACTGGTTGCTTTATTACTCCTGGCCTCAAGAAATAAGCATGCAGTGAATGTAAATGGGTGTCATCGCTAACAGTATGGTTAGCAGCAATAAATGATTGTGCAATAACTTGCCCACCGAAGATTCTTAACAAGCCAGCATTTTTACCTTTATATCTAAACAGATAAGTGTCTATTTGTTCAAGTTTTAACCTCTCTAGAACTCTTTCAAAGGTATTGTCTTGGTCTTTTAATAGCTTTTTATCCATACTTTTTATTGTGCTGACAAACCACCATCAATGACAAGCTCAGTTCCTGTTATCATCTTTGACTCATCTGATGCTAGAAATAAAAGTGCATTAGCAATATCTTGAACCTCAGCCAACCTTCTTACAGGGATCTGCTTCTCAAGCTTTTGTAACATGTCATTTGAAGTGTCATTAAGAAGTGCTTCTAATATTTCTGTTTTAGCAAATACTGGATGCACACTATTACATCTCACTAAGTTTGTAGTTCTAGCACAATGCAACGCAACAGATTTTGATAAATGTCTTACAGCTGCTTTAGCACTGTTATAGGCAGTAAAGTTATGTCCAGCCACAATGCCAGCAATAGAAGAAATATTTATTATTGATCCATTACCTGAATCTCTCATAAGAGGTAGCGCATACTTGCAGCCATAAAAAACTGAATCTAAATCTACTTTGTGCACAAAATCCCAAGCTTCATTTGTGGTTGACTCAACATCACCCATATAGCCAATTCCAGCATTATTTACCAAAATATTTAGGCTGCCTTCTGTATTTTTAATCTCATCAATTACTTCTTCCCAGCGTTTGGCATCAGTTACATCATGCTCAAAAAACGTTATTCCTAGTTCCTTAGCTACTTTGTTACCAGCTTCGACATTGATATCAGAAATAAATACTTTTGCACCATGCTCTACAAAAAGTGCGGCTGTCCCTTTACCAAAGCCTGACGCTCCACCAGTAATTAATGCTATCTTGCCTTTTATCCTTTTACTCATGCCGTTATGATAAACTATTAGCCTAAATTAAACATGAAAAATAAAATAGTAAGCAATCAACCTCAGGAAATCAGACGCTATCCTGATATTGATCCCAAAGACCAAAATACAGTTGAATGTATTAATGAAATTTTTAAAAGCCCACTTAATGGTGCATATAGCTGGGACTACACAGTTGTCGATGATCGTATAAAAAAGCTCTATGAATTAGGAAAAGAGCTTAACTGGAATGTCTCTTCTGACTTAGATTGGTCACAAAATTTTCCTAAAGATCAATTTTTAATAAATACAGAGCTCCTTAAATTGGCTGAAGCAGAATTAGATGGCTATGATGAATTGCCTTTTGAGAAGAAAATTGAAATGGATCGTCATAGGGTCTCTTGGAATTTAAGCCAGTTTCTTCATGGTGAACAAGGCGCACTTCTAGTTGCTTCTCAGCTTGTTTCCTGCGCACCAACATTTAATGCAAAAATGTATGCTGCATCCCAAACATTTGATGAAGCTAGACATGTTGAAGGCTTTAATAGATATCTAAAAGAAAAGATTGGTTTTCAATACCCTGCAACACCAGGATTAAAATCTCTAATGGATAAAATTCTCACTGACGAAAGATGGGATCTAAAATTTATTGGAATGCAAATCATAATTGAAGGTCTTGCTCTAGCTGCATTCAATAATTTGAAATTTATTTTAAATGATGGCTTATTAAAACAGCTTCTTCATTATGTAATTCGTGATGAAGCTCGCCATGTCACTTTTGGTGTTAATTACCTTGAAGACTTCTTGAAAACATTGTCAAAAAATGAAATTGAAGATCGTGCTCAATTCGCCTTTGAAGCATGTGTGGTGATGCGTGATCGATTGATTTCAGGAGAAGTTATTTCAAGATTTCTTGATTATTCAGTTGAAGAAGCTAACCAAATTGCCTCAGATTCTGAACAGGGGGAACATTTTAAGAACCTTCTCTTCACAAAAATCATTCCAAATCTTAATCGTATTGGCTTAATGACAGATAAAGTTAAACCAAAATATGAACAGCTTGGCGTTCTATCCTACATGGAAATGGAAGACAACTTCAATGTTGACTGGGCTGACATGTCGAAGCCTTATGAAACCCAAGAAGAAATTGAAAAAGCTATTAGCTTATAAATTAGTCTAGCCTTTCAGCTTTTAAGATCTTAATTGGCTCAACCGGTACGTCTTGATATGGAGGAACAGAAGTTGTTTCTACTCCAGCTATTTGATCTACAATTTCAAGCCCTTCAGTCACTTTGCCAAAAACAGCATAACCCCAACCTTCATCAACCTGATTTGTTCTAAAATTTAAGAATTCATTATCAACATGATTTATAAAAAATTGAGATGTAGCAGAATGTGGGTTGGCAGTTCTTGCCATAGCAATTGTCCCCCTATCATTTCTTAAACCATTATTGGCTTCATTTTGTATAGGTTTAAGCTTGTTATCTTTAGAAGACATATCTTCATTATGTCCACCACCTTGGATCATAAAGTTTGAGATCACTCTATGAAAAATAGTGTCATCATAAAAACCACTATCTACATATGAAAGAAAGTTTTCTGTAGTTATTGGTGCATTTTCTGAGTCAAGTTCAATTATGATTTCGCCATAAGAGGTTGTTAGTTTTACTTTGTTCATATCTTCTCCTTGATTAACAAAAAAAATTATGGCGGCAAAAATTAAGATAGCTGCAAGTATAATTTTCTTCATTTATTTCTTTTCCCTTGTTGAGATTAAATATATCAGTTCTGGAATTCCAAACAACTGAATCAGTAAAAAAACTATAAACCATCCCTTATCTCCCCTACGTGCGGCAACCCAGAGAGCAAAACCTGTAAAGATAACATCAAATATAACTGCTGGAAAAAGGAAATATGGTGATGTAAGCATTTTTAATCTGGATATATTGTACCTTTTAAATAAAGTTTTGCATCACCAATAATTGAGACACTATTTTCATTTACTATGCACTCTAACTCACCTCCTCGAGATGAAGCTTGTATTGCATAGAGATTATTTTTATTTAACTTTGAGGCCCAATATGGTGCTAATAGTGCATGAGCTGAACCAGTTACAGGATCTTCATTGACTCCAGTTTGCGGCCCAAACCATCTAGATACAAAATCTGATTTTGAACCACTTGCTGAGACTATGATGCCTCTTGCTTTGATCATTTTTAGCTTCTCAAAGTTTGGCACTAAGTTACAAACAGTATGTTCATCTTCAAGAATAGCAAGATAGTCATCAATACCTCGATACAATTCTTTAAGCTTAACCCCTAATGCTTCTTCAAAAATTACTGTGATATCTGCTTTTGTTGGCTTATCTTTGGGTAAATCAATTTTTACTTTAGTTCCTAATTTTGATGCTAATAATTCAGCTCTATTAGACCGAAAAACAATATGGTCACTATCTTGGTTAAGGTGATTAAAATATACAAATGCTGAAGCTAAAGTTGCATGGCCACACAGATCAACTTCCATTTCAGGTGTAAAAAATTTTATCTGGTTATTTCTGTTTGTATTGATGAATGCTGTTTCCGATAAATTGTTTTCTAATGCAATTTTCTGCATTAAAGTTCTTGGCAAATCTTCATTATGATATACAACACCGGCAGGATTGCCTCCAAATACAGAAGAAGTGAAAGCATCAATAAAATATACTTCTAAGATCACTTTGACTTGTATATTTGCCCGTCCTTCATGACAAACGATATATCTTCAAGCGAAGATATGTTTTTAAGTGGATTTGATTTAACTCCTACAATATCTGCAAAATAATTCTCTTTAATTTGCCCAATATTATTACTACCTATTAATTCAGACCCTACAATAGTTGCTGCCTGAATTGCTTGAAGTGGGCTCATGCCCCATTCAACCATATATGCAAACTGTCTGGCATTGTCTCCATGTTTGTAGATACCTGCATCAGTGCCAAATGTTATTTTAGCCCCCATTGCTACCGCTCTCTTAAAATTCTGTCTTTGTTGAAGACCCACTTTTCTTTCCTTCTCTAGTGACTCTTCTAGAATGCCTTTTTTTGCCCCTTCTCCTAAAATGTAGTCAGAAACAAAAATATCCATAGACAAAAAGGCTCCTTTTTCAATTGCCATTTGTATTGCTTCTTCATCAATAAAACTCGAGTGCTCTATTGAATCTACACCTGCTTTTAATGCAGTTCTAATGCCATCTAAACCGTGAGCGTGGGCTGCAACTCTCATGCCATGATTATGAGCTTCATCAACTATTGCTTTCATCTCCTCATAGGTAAATTGTTTTGCATTAACATCTGTATTCTTAGACATCACGCCTCCAGTAGCACAGAATTTAATTAAATCAGCCCCAAATTTTCTATTTTCTCGAACTTTCTTTCTTGCTTCCCAGGGTGAATCAACGACTCCTTGACTGGGTATAGAGCGTTCATAAGGCATAAGGTTATTATCACAATGGCCCCCAGTTATACCTAATGCAGGTCCTGAAACATACATTCTTGGGCCATCTAACACCCCTCTATTAATAGCAGTTTTGAGTGCAACATCCGTATAGCTTCCCGCACCAACATTCCTAACTGTAGTAAATCCAGCAAGTAATGTTGCTTCAGCATTTTTTGCACCATAAAGTGTGGCCAAATATGAAGACTCGCCCACTGATTGATAACCTTTTAATTCATTATTACCAATCAAGTGAACATGAGTATCAATAAACCCAGGCAGTAAGATGGTATCTGGTAGCTCGACTATTTGATAACCATTGGAAACAAGGTTTGAGCCAATCTCTACAATTATGCCATCTTTAACTTTAATTTCTGATGGTTGCAGTGCTCCAGTCTCAACATCAAGAATAAATTTTGGTTTCAGTAAATAGCTATCTGGAAAGATATTCCAGGATAATAAGAGTATAAAAATATATCGCATTTCAATAGTCTATCAACTTAATGCTTTCTATAAAATGAATAAGTGGTGGAGCTATGCGGGATCGAACCGCAGACCTCCTGCGTGCAAAGCAGGCGCTCTCCCAGCTGAGCTATAGCCCCA
>JAYPTH010000016.1:0-17973 GCA_038133485.1 Gammaproteobacteria bacterium
AGAGCTTCTGTTGATGAAAAATCAGATACAGGTGGTAGAAACTTAGCTTGTAACCAATGGAATGGATGTTGGCCTTCTATCGACAGATGGGGAGATAGATTCTCCGTATGGCCAGATGTTAACTCATATTCATATACTTACTGGGTAGACTATGGTAAGCAGGTTGATGGTGTTGATTGTGTGGCTCCAGCAATTGGTTGTGCAACAGTTTCAACAAACAATGATACATCAAGCGAATGGTCAAACTTCTCATGGAGACTCGGTCTTGACTGGGATATGGATGATTATTCATTTATGTATGCCTATCTTGCTACAGCTTACAAAGCAGGAAGTTTAGCTGATGTTTATGTAAGACCAGCTAACACATTAATTGGAACTCCTGGTGAAAGAGTTGACTTGAACTATGACCCTGAATACGTCACAACATTTGAGTGGGGAATTAAGCGTAAAAATGAAGATAACACTTTAAATTATGCCTTTAATATTTTCTACACAATGTATGATGGCAAGCAATTTACAGGTAACTTACCTGTAGATGTCGTTGGAGTAGAGCAATATGATGGAAATCCTAACTCTCCAACATTTGGTCAAGTGGTTACAGTTGAGCAAGGTGTTACAGTATGGACTACTGAAAACTTTGGTGAGCAAGAGCATATGGGTGCTGAATTTGAGTACACATGGCTCCCATATGACGGCGGAAAACTTTCAGGATTTGTTACAAGTTATTCAACAGAATTTACTGAAGATTTTGTAACCATGTGGAGATATGGTCAGGATTGGTTATTTGCAAGAGATTATGGTGCTTCCATTGATCCAACTAATCCAAATAACTTTGTAAACCTTAAAGGTAATGAAGCTCCTTATACTCCTAAGCTTGCTTTAACAGCAAGATATGAGCACACATGGAAGCTTAACAATGGAATGGAATTGAAACCAGGTGTTAACTATCACTGGGAAGATTCATCATATGTAACTATTTGGAATGCTGACAAGCACGTCAATGATCCAGGTGGTTTTGATGGACCAGGATATTTCTCACAACCAATCGAAAACTTCACCGATAGAAGACCAGCTTGGGAAATGTGGGATTACTTCTTAACACTTGATTCAAAAGATAACTGGTATATTCAGGCTTATTCATATAATGCTACAAGTGAGGCTGTGCCTTACTGGCTAGCTATTGAAGCTGGGTTCCCTAGAGGAGCTTACTCACAACCAGCTCAAAAAGGAATAAGATTCGGATACTATTGGTAAACAGAATTATTCTGTAAAATAAAAGGAGGGT
Source organism: Gammaproteobacteria bacterium (assembly GCA_038133485.1). Taxonomy (GTDB): domain Bacteria; phylum Pseudomonadota; class Gammaproteobacteria; order Magnimaribacterales; family TMED112; genus TMED112. The sequence goes on from JAYPTH010000016.1 coordinate 1,286, forward strand.
TCGCCCTCCTTTTTTTTATGATGAACACACCAGACATATCTGATAAATATCCAGATCTTCCTTTTCTAATTAACTTTATTTCCTACGGAGGCGAAAATAGCTTTCAAGGTGAGCTTGTAACTGTGAAGTGTCCTAATGATAATTCCATCGCTAGGGAACTTATTTATCAACATGGTAATCATAAAGTTCTCTTTATAGATGGAGAAGATTCAAATATGGTTGCCTTGCTTGGAGATATATTAGCTGAGAAGGCATTAGAAAATAATTGGGCAGCTGTAATCATTAATGGCATGGTAAGAGATGTTGAGAAATTAAGAACAATTAAACTCCCAATTTATGCTAGAGGCTCTTGCCCCAAAAAAAGTAATAAACAAGGCTTAGGACAAGCAAATGCTGAACTTGTGGTCCAAGATATTTTGATTAAAACCTCATATTGGGCCTATGGAGATGAGAACGGCATTCTCATCTCAACTGCCAAGCTTAACGTTTAAAGACAGGTAAGCTTTTTACCGGCTTTTTCTTTAGTTATTTTTATATTTTGAATATCAATTGATAAAGGTCCCTCACCAAAGAGCACCAAGGGGACATTTACCTTTGATAGATCTAACCCTTCTTTAACCAAGCACTTAAATGGGATGCTGTATTCTGTAAAACTTTGGCTTTCTTTAAAAAGGTTTGAAACATCAATTGATGCCAAACAACCAAAACCACAACCTGTTGATATAAATAAAGGTTTTTCCCTATTGGCTACTTTAGCTGTAAGTTGCAGGTAACCATCTTCAAATGAATTAAGATTCATGATTTCTTTGGATATGATCACGAATGCATTCAGGTTATCTGAATCTTGGAAAGTAACTCTCAGAGTATCATCTTGTTTATTTGTATCGATTAAGTCTGTCGCCACAATTGAATTTTGTGATTCTGTTGAGCCTGATATTTGAACTTGAGCTAGATTATTTTCCTGAATATACCCTATAAACCTATCAATTACAGAGCCAATCAAGAGGTCTATTTCATTTCCAAATAATTGCTCTTTATCTACATTTTCATCATATTGTTCTAAAGTTAGCTTGTCTGAGTAATCAAGACCATAACCAAAAGCAAATAGAGGGTCACTTGCAGGATCAAAATAATTTAAATTGGCCTGAAAGGGTGTCTTAGGCCAACTAAATGGTAATCTTCCTTTGATGTCATAATTAATCTCATCGCCCTCATCTTTTAATAACACATCAATCATTCCTCTTGATTCAGTGCCTGGTAGCCAAGCAGCCACAAAAGCATCTGAAAGATTAATTTCTCTAGTGACCCACAGAGGTCTTCCAGAAAAAAATAATGCTACTGATGGGATGTTAAGCTCCTTTAGCTTCTCAAGCGCAATAATTTGAGCAGTTCTGTTAAATGATAAATTCTTTCTATCCCCTACCCCTTCAGCATATGGTTGTTCGCCAAAAGCCACTATTGCAATATCATAATCATCAGTCTCTCTTGCTTGAATATTTTCAACAAAATCTACGCTACCTTGAGAGACTTCATTTAGTGCTTCTAGGAAGGTGATGCTTCCTGGAAAATCATCATTGTTATTGTTTGCACCCTGCCAATCTAATGTCCAGCCACCTGTTTGCGTTCTTAATGAATTTGCATCTGGACCTATAACTAAAATCCTTGCCTTTCTTGATATTGGTAATACGTTGTTATTGTTTTTTAGTAAGACAATTGACTCACGAACGGCTTGTCTAGCTATCTCTCTATTTTTCTGTAAGCCAACCTCAGTAAAATTAGAATCTTTTGGTTGGCGACCATCAAACATGCCCATCCTTTCTTTGACCAGCAATATCCTTCTAACAGCATCATCTAACCTCTGTTTACTTATTTCACCTTTCTTGGCTTGTCTTAGAGTGTTTCTATATAAATCTTTCCAATCCTCAGGCACCATAAACATATCAACACCAGCATTAAATGAGGCTGCACAGTTAGCATTAGAGCAGCCTGCAACTTGACCATGTCCATTCCAATCTCCTACCACAAAGCCATTAAATTGCATTTTATTTTTTAAAACTTCTGTTAAAAGATAATCATTGCCATGTAATTTAGACCCATTCCAAGAATTAAAACTTGCCATTACAGTTTGTACACAAGCATCAAGCGCTGCAAAGTAAGATGTGCCATGAATATACCTCAATGACTGTTCATCAGTTTTGGTATCACCTTGATCTACTCCAAGAAAGGTTCCGCCATCACCTAAGAAATGCTTTGCAGTTCCAATTATTCTGTTGTTATTTAAAAAATCATCTCCAGACCCTTGAAGACCATAAACAAAAGCTTTACCAAGTCTAGCCACCAGTTCGGGGCTTTCTGAGTATCCTTCATAAGTCCGGCCCCATCTATAATCTTGAGGCACGGTTACTGTTGGGGCAAATGTCCAAAATAAACCTGTTGCCAGAACTTCCTCCGCTACAGCTTGCCCAATTGATTCTAGTAATTCAGCATTCTGAGTTGCTCCTAAGCCAATATTATGAGGAAATATAGTTGCTCCATATACATTGCTATGACCGTGCACAGCATCAGTACCCCATAGAACTGGTATAGCTGCTCCGCCTCTACCAATTGACTCATCATGGAATTCTTGAGCAAGAGATTTCCATTCAGCAGGAGTAGATTTAAGTTTTCCTCTAGGGGAAGTATTGCCACCATTTAGAATGCCGCCTAAAGGGTATTTTTTTAAATCTGAAGGTTTAACAAAATCCAAGTCAGCCATGATGACTTGCCCTACTTTCTCCTCTATTGTCATAGAGTTTAATATTTTTTCGACTTCTGCAAGATCGCCAGCAGGACAATAATTAGTTCTGGTCCAATCTGGTTCTGAAGCAAAAGATAATAAAGTTAAGAAGGGTAAGATAAATAATTTTTTCATATTAATTAAGTTTAATTTTATATAGTCTCATTTACATGACAGATAGGTTGCAATCATAAGGAGTTAGAAAGATCCATCAAAATATAAATAAATGCCGGCTATAACTAAAAGTATCAAACTGGAGCCTGCATTAAATAATTTTGAAGTTTTAAAATCTGAGGCATCTAACTTAAACGTCTTTGCGTTTTCATTTGCCGGAGATAAAAAAGCGCTCACTATAAAAGCAAGAAAGAAAGAAATCGCCATTTGATGCATAAATGGTTCTATCAAAGATTCTTGAGCATTTGCTACATAAAGCTTCATAAAAACACCAGCTATCAGAGCCACACAAGATCCCCAAAGGACAGACTTAGATGTTGAGTTTTTAAAGAAAATTGCTGATAAAAAAACAAATAGGATTACAGGACTGAACAATCCCATATATTCTTGGACATACTGAAATGCAGAATCTAAACTTCCAAGAAAAATTGGTGCCACGATGATAGATATCACCAAACCGATTAAACCAACTTTTCTACCAACATTAACTAAATTTTCATCATCAACATTGTTATAGTTTTTATATATATCCATTGTAAAGATTGTGCTTAAACTATTTGTAAGTGATGCTAATGAAGAAACAATTGCTGCTACCAATGCTGCAAATGTTAGTCCTAAAATTCCATTAGGCAATAATGACAGCATTGATGGATACGCTCTCGATCTATCTCCTTCAAGAGATGGAATTGCACTACCTTCTAGAGAAACCGCTATCAAACCTGGCAATACAACAACAACAGGCATCAGAAGTTTTAAAAAACCAGCAAACATTAAGCCATTCTGGGCTTCATCAAGACTTTTCCCACCTAAAGCTCTCTGAGTTATATATTGGTTTGTACCCCAGTAATAAAAATGTGCTATCCACATTCCTCCTATAAGAACCCAAATACCTGGCAACCTTACATAATTACCATAGGCTTCTGCATCTTCTGCTTTAGAAACATAGGGCAACAGTGCATCAAATTTCTGGGGGAATTCACTTTGCAGAATCATAAAACCCTCAACAAATCCAGCCCCGTCAGAAATTGCATTTAGCCCCACATAAGAAACAAAAAGACCAGCAAAAATTAATAATGTGACTTGAATAATATCTGTAAAAGCAACTGCCTTTAGGCCTCCATATAGTGAGTATGCTAAGGACAATAAGCCAAGCAGGACCATAGCAAAGATTAGGTCTAAACCTGTAAGGTTATTTACTGCTTTAGCTCCTAACCATAGTATCGTTGGCAAAATAACCATGATGTACATAATTAACATCAATATAGCCAACATTGTGCTGACATTCTGATCGTATCTTTGTGATAAAAGCTGAGGCATGGTGAAAACTTTTTGCTTTAAATACACAGGTAAAAGAAATTTTCCAACCACAATTAAAGCAATAGCAGCTGTCCACTCATATGTCGCTATTGCAATACCCATCGCATAAGCATCTCCATTCATGCCTATGATTTGATCTGCAGCTATATTTGCAGCAATCAAAGATGTTCCAATTGCCCACCAAGGCAATGACCTGCCTGCTAAAAAGTAATCTTCAGCAGTTTTTTTCTCACCAGATTTTGATAAAGAAATAAAAGTCGCTATGGCAATTAATGCAACTGCATAAACGCCAACAATCATATAATCCAAACTATTCATGCAGCCTCCTTACGATTGAATAATTTAAGTTTCCATATAAAGGTGTGTGTTGTTTGGTTATTAGGTTCATTGGGATATTGTTCAGGATTTCTTGATGATGAGATGAGTTATGGTCATCATACTCTATAGTTAGATATTTCATAACTTCCAATTCATTTAGAGCTCTCATTAAACTTCCAGCAAAATATATGCCCCCGGTGGACATTGAGGTCAAGCTAAGGTCAGCCAAAATCCTTCCTAAAGCTTTGCCAAAACTATTCAATATTTCTGTTGACAGCTCATCGCTGTTGTAAGAGTCAACAATAGCTTCAGGTGATTTTTCTTGGCCAGAACGAGCTGCGTATATTTTGCCAATACCTGTTCCAGAGATGAAACTTTCCAGCACAGAAAAATTATCGCTTTCTTCTAGTCCGAAAATCTTAAATAAGTATTGATTGAAACTTTTAGCATTGCCTAGTTCTGTAGCAAAAACATAAGGCACTTCATTAATGTACCTAAGTATTGAAAATCCTAATCCTGTTCCAGGACCAACGGCTAAGCTTGTTTGGCTAGTATTTCTTATTCCAGATTTAATTTGATGTAAATCATCATCCTGTAATAAAGGCAGACAATAACCAATTGATTCCCAATCATTTAACATGTAACAGCCTCTTACATTTAGTGCTTTTGATAATTCAGACCCATCTAAGGTAAGAGATCTATTGGTCATTAAAATTGAATTCCCTTTTTTAGGGCCTGCAGCAGAAAAAATTATTTCATCAACCTCTTTATTGCAAAGCTCTGTTTTGATTATTGAGATAATTTCGTTGTCTTCAGATATCTTAATTTTTGAAATTTGATCTATAGACAAACTATCCTGATCACCAAAACCAATCCTCAGATTAGTCCCACCCAAATCCAGTAATAGTTTGTTGCTATTCAATATCCTCTCCGAAAGATAAATTATATAAAATATAAGGATTGAGTGATTTAAATTAAGGAAAAAAAGCCTTAAAAAATTAGGGTTACTCAGGAGGAATGTCGAAAAAGCTGAGCAACCAAACAGCATTTTTAAGGCCCAAAACAATGATAAAATTTCAAAATCAAAAATCAAGTAAATATGAAATAAATATGCAAAGTGGAGGAAAATTTTAGATTTTTTACCACTTTAGTAAAAAATAATATTCAATTAGAGTAAATTTTTGTACAAAATGGATAATTCTTGGAAAAATAATATCATCTATCAAATATACCCAAGAAGCTTTAAGGATTCTTCAGGCAATGGTATTGGTGATCTTAAAGGCATTATAGAAAAAGTTGATTACATCAAAGATCTTGGAATTGATTATGTTTGGATATCACCTTTTTTTAAATCGCCACAACACGATTTTGGATATGATGTCCAAGATTACAGAGAAGTTGATCCACTATTCGGATCAAAGGATGATCTAAGAAAGTTAATCGATACTTTCCATAATAAAAATTTAAAAGTAATGATTGATTTGGTTTTAAGTCATACGTCGACCGAGCATAAATGGTTTAAATTGAGCAACTCTAAAGACAAAAATCCTTATACAGATTGGTATGTGTGGTCAAAAGGGATAGACGGTAATCCTCCCAATAACTGGTTATCAGTGTTTGGTGGATCATCATGGAAATGGTCAATAAAAAGAGAGAAATTTTATTTACACAATTTTCTTGAACAACAGGCTGATCTTAATTTTCATAATCATGAAGTACAAAATCAAATGCTTGAAGAAATTGAGTATTGGTTAAGGTTTGGTATTGATGGTTTTAGGTTTGATGTAATTAATTTCTTATTTCATGATAAGGAGCTGAGAGACAACCCCCTTAAAGACCCTAAAGCAATTAGACCATTGGGCTTTAATAAAGACAATCCTTACGGAACACAATCCCATATATACGACAACACTAGACCAGAGATGCTGCCCTTTCTCGAGAAGGTCAGGTCTTTACTTGATAAATACGATGCTATATCAGTAGGTGAGATAGTGGCTGATAATTTTATTAAAGTCATGGGTGACTACACCACCAATAAACGTCTTCATATGGCTTATAACTTTGAATTTTTATCAGAAGAATTTAATTTCAACAAGGTAGACAATACAGTAGATAACTTTTTTTCCAATAATCCAGATTCATGGCCATGCTGGGCATTCAGCAATCATGATTCAAAAAGAATTGTTTCAAGATCAAATATGGATGCAAAAAAATTGCTCGAAAAACTTTTATGCCAAAAAGGTAATATTTGCATATATCAAGGCGAAGAGTTAGGCCTTACAGAAAGCGAAATTAAATTTGAAGATATCAAAGACCCATTTGGAAAAAATTTTTGGCCAGATTTTAAAGGCAGAGATGGCTGTAGAACTCCAATGCCATGGGAAGCCTTAAAACCGAATTTTGGATTTTCTAATTCAAAACCTTGGTTACCGCCAGACACAAATTTTAAGGAACTTTCTGTAGATATCCAAAGCAAGGATAGAAATTCAACTTTGAATTACTTTAAAGCCTTAGTTAAAAAAAGACGCTCAATTAACTTCTAAGTTAAATTGGCTATGCAGTGATTTGATTACTTCCTTTTCCTCTTTACTATCTACAACAAGGGTAATTTTAATTTCTGAAGTGCTAACCAGTTTTAGTTTTATTTTATTGGAATCTAAACAATTAAAAACCTTGCTCGCCACACCTGATTGAGAGCGCATTCCAACACCCACTACTGAAATTTTTGAAAGCTCTGATTCAGAAATAAAGTTACTAAATAGATTTCCCTTTTTTTCTTCTAGTATGTTTTCAACATGAGTGAAATCATCGTCATGAACTGTAAATGAAAAATCAATTGAACCGCTTAGTTCATAATTCATTACAATGACATCAACAAATATATTTTTCTTTGCTAATAGGTTAAGGATCTTTGATGGCAGCTCATTACTTTCTCCAAATACTGTAAACTTTGCTTGTTTTGGTTCTGAAGTGATGCTTGTGACTATTGAATCTTCCATGTTCTGTGGATCATTGTAAATTATTTTTGTTCCAGAACCACTTTGGAAACTGGACAATACCCTAATTGGTACTTCATATTTATGGCCTAATTCTACAGATCTTAAAGCTAAAACTTTCGCCCCACTTCCTGAAAGTTCCAACATTTCTTCTGATGTAACCTCGTTGAGCACCTTAGCGTCTGAAATAACATTTGGATCTGCAGAAAAAATACCACTTACGTCAGTATATATCTGACACTCCTTTGCTTTTAGTTCTGCTGCTATTGCTACAGCAGTAGTGTCGGAACCACCGCGACCCAAAGTTGTAAAATCTCCATCTTCATTTACGCCTTGAAATCCTGTTATGATTGGTATCACACCATTAGATATTTCTTTTTTAATTAAAGAAGTATCGAATGAAAGAATTCGCGCATACTTGTTTGATTCATCTCTCTTTGTAATTAGCTTAAGCTGAGATGCATTAAATGATTTAGCATTTACACCCTGATTGAGAAGACACATAGCTAAGAGAGATGAGCTAACAACTTCACCAGTAGAAATTAGTGCATCCATTTCTCTAATATGTTCTGACTTAAAAAATTTTTTACCAAGATCCAATAACCTGTCTGTTTCACCCGCCATAGCTGAAACAATTACAACAAGATTATTATTTTTACTTTCTTTTTTAATAATCTCTGCAACAGCTTCTATTCTCTCTAGGTTAGCGACAGAGGTTCCACCAAATTTCTGAACCAACAAATCAGCCATTTATGTACTTATAAATTTTGTAGGCATTACCAGCTGCACCAATATCAAGATTATCTCCAACAACCCAAAAACTAATTATGTTGGGTGAGCTTTTAAAAACTCTTAGCCTGCCAATTGAAATTTTATCTGAAAAACCTCTTTGTCTGGGTGAAGGAATTTTATTCTCATCAAAGACAATATCTTTATCTTCTGAAAATTTTTCTTTAATGATGTTTAAGTCAATTTCATTATCACAAACAATATTAACGCTAGCACAGTGGCCTCTAATTACTGGCACCCGAACACATGTTGCAATTATTTCAACATCCCTTAAATTAAGAATCTTTCTTAATTCAAACTTAATCTTGCTTTCTTCGCCCGTGCTGCCATCTTCCTCCATATCATCAATTTTGGGCACAGCATTAAAAGCGTTTACCTCATCTGGATTTGAATCTGTAAACTCATAGATCTTTTCCATTTTTGCCATGCTTTCAATATCATTCTGTAAATCCTCAATCAGTTTGGTTGTTTGATCTCTACCAGCTCCAGTTATTGACTGATATGTAGATAAAAATATATTTGTAATTTTATTTTCGCTACCAACAATCTGAATCGGTCTTGCTACAGGCGCCACCACACAGTTTGGTAACCCAATCAGTTTCTGCTCATCATAAGAATTATGATTAACACCATATAACAAAAGAGGCACATCTGCTTTTTGCCTATTGGCTGATGAAAGATCTAAAATAGTTGCTGGATAGGTAATTTTACTAACCATATCATTAACATTATCAGCAGATACAGCAGTAAAAATATAATCGTACTCTTCCTGTTGAATAGCATCCAAAGATCTCAGAGTAAATTCTCTATTGTTAACACTTATTTTCTCATTAGCGCTTTTCTCAGAAGCATATAAATCAAGTTCTATATCATCTGTAGAGAGATGATTGGCTAAAATAGAACCAACAATACCTGTAGCGCCTGCTATAGCAACTTTTTTCATCAATAAAGTATATGGGAAAAATTCAATTTAAAAAGGGGGAATCGCTACCTAGAAGTCTTACAGAATGGAAGTTGGGCCAGACATTCTGAGGTAAATAACCTAGGCAGCGATATCTTGCGTTACTAAATTTTCAGCAACGTAACTTGTTAGATCTAGCATACGATTGGAAAAGCCCCATTCATTATCGTACCAAGCTAAAATCTTAGTGTTAGTGTCAATTTTTTGTGTATGAGATTTATCATAAATACTTGAATGTGTGTTTCCTTTGAAATCAGTGCTTACTAATGGCACAGAATTGATTTCCAGCACCCCTTTCAATTCATTAGAAGCTGAATCCTCTAAAACTTTATTAAGTTCTTCAAGAGTAAAATCCTTTTCTGTATTAAAAGTAAAATCCAATAAAGAGACATTGGCTACAGGCACGCGCACGGCTAAACCATTTAACTTTCCATTCAGCTCAGGTATTACTTCACCAACAGCGCTTGCTGCACCAGTTTTAGTTGGAATCATTGATTGACCAGCAGCTCTAGCTCTTAGTAGATCTGTATGGTAAACATCTAATAGACTTTGATCATTTGTGTACGCATGGATGGTGTTAACCAAGCCGTTTGTGATGACAAAATTGTCATTAATAACTTTTGCAAGTGGAGCTAGACAATTAGTTGTACAAGAAGCGTTAGAAATTATCCTGTCTTCTGACTTTAAATCTTTGTGGTTTACTCCAAAAACTATAGTTCTATCTACATCTTTTCCTGGAGCTGAAATGATAACTTTATTTGCTCCTGCGTTTAAATGAAGAGAGGCTTTTTCTCTTGTGGTAAAAAGACCAGTGCATTCAAAGACCAAGTCTACCCCAAGCTCTTTCCAAGGCAGGTCCTCGGGATTTCTTTCACTAAAGCATTTAAATGTTTGATTTCCTACACTAATTGAGTCCTCACTCGATGTAACATCAAAATTTAAAGTTCCATGTACAGAATCGTATTTTAGAAGATGAGCGTTGGTCTTAGTATCAGCCAAATCATTGATTGCAACGATTTCAAAATTACTCTCAGACCTTTCTAAATAGGCTCTTAGGATATTTCTTCCTATGCGGCCAAAACCATTTAATCCAACTTTCATATTGCGTAGTTTAACTGCATTTTTTAAAAAAGATAGTTTTTTTATGTAAAAAATACTATTTTGCAAACTTTTTTTTTATTTATTCTCATAATTTTAAATATTTTATTGATATTTAAGCTTTATATGATCAAAAAAATTACATGAAATTCTGTTATATAATACCGAAATGTCAATTTGGTTTAATAAGCTTTCTATTAACGATCTTAAAGACTCAGCCACTAACATGGATAAGCATTTGGAGATTGAGTTTTATGATATCGGACCTGACTATCTATGTGCCAAAATGCCCATAAATGAAAAAACAAAACAACCCTTTGGTTTGCTTCATGGTGGAGCATCCTGTGTTTTGGCAGAAAGTGTAGCAAGCTTTGCAGCAGCGTTAACCCTGGATTTGTCAAAAAAAATTCCAGTTGGCTTAAATCTGAATGCCAATCATATTAAGTCTGCAACCGAAGGTTATGTTTATGCCAAGGCGACTCCAAAACACATAGGCAATAGCACATCGCTTTGGGACATTGTTGTGACCAATGAGTCTGGTGAGATTGTTTCAACTGTGGTTTTTACCGCCTTTCATAAGATTTTAAAATGAGGCAATTTTTTAAGCTTATTTTGGCATTTGCATTTTGCTTTAATCTTTTTGCAGTACCTCAGACTATTTTATTTATTGGCAATAGTTACTTCTATTACAACGACAGTCTTCACAACCATCTTCGAAGAATGCTAGAAGAAAAATATCCAGAAATGAAATTTACCTTCAAATCATCGACAATCTCAGCAGCTAGGCTGCATCATCATAATTTTGACCACCTAATTGACAATAAAAATCTTGGTGTAGAAACAAGATATGACCTCGTTATTATGCAGGCTGGAAGCTTTGAATTTTCATCATCATCACTTAAAAATAAATATCTGGCTACAGTGAAGGAGAATGTCTCAAAAGCAGAGAAAAAAGATATTAAAACTGCACTATATATGTTTCATGACTACCTTCCTTACGAAAGACGATTTAGAGAAGATAACTATGAAGATATTGTTGAAACTCACAGAAAGGCAGCAAGAGAAAACAACTCACTTTTGCTTCCGATAGCCATAGCTTTTGCTCGCGCTTACGAAGAGAAGCCTGATATCAAACTACACCATATTGATGGCTCACATCCCTCTCTGCTAGGTCATTATCTGGCTGCGTACACCTTATTTGCATTTCTAACTGATTCTTCCCCGATAGGCCTTAAATACAATTACCTCGGAAAAGTTTCAGAAGAAGATGCGTATTTTCTACAAAAAATAGCCTGGGATACTTACAATCAGGAAAAAAAATTAACCCCCAAAAAGTAGAAAAAACATTAAAAAAGTGGTATTTTCACACTCATGAAAAGGCTAATTTTTGCATTTCTCGTTACTTTTGCATTCTTATTTGAAGCGCAAGAAGACAGCAACTATGAAGAAGTAGTTGTCACTGCGAATAAAAAAGAAGAAACGGTACAAGAAATTCCAATGAATATTTCGGTTATTACAGAGGGGGATATCGAAGAAAGAGGAATTACTACACCTGAAGATTTTTTAAGAACACTTGCCGGAGTTACCACTCCTGGAGGTTCTGTTTATTACTCATTTAGAGGTCTAAACACAAGTTCTGCTCAAAGATCACCCGGAACTTCATCAACATACATTGATGAAATTAAAGGTTCAACAATGAATATCTTTGATATAGCTAGAGTTGAAGTGTTAAGAGGGCCACAAGGTACTCTTTACGGATCCAATGCGATTGGTGGAACAATTCGTTACATCACAAATAAACCAAACCCAGAAAAATTTGAGTCGAAAATTTCTTTAGAACATGGTTCTAAAAAATTCGCTGTAGAAGATGTTCAAAACTACAATGCCATGGTTAATGTCCCATTAAGCAGTAATGTAGCTTTAAGAGCAGTTTTCTCATCAGCTGTTGACCCAGGAATCTATCAAAACGTTATGACAGGAAAAGTGGGTGTAGGTACTCAAAATGATGACAGAACAACAATAACACTAGGATTTAATTTCGACAGATTAGATGGAATGATCAGATATGTTGAAAACGATAGAGTTGATGTTGGGATGAAAGAAAAGGGAAATGGTGACAAACCAGGTACTGCTGATATGGTAGTTTCAGGCTGTGATACAAACGGAGCTGGCTGGTGGTATAACTGGGATGGATATGAAAACTGTGCAAGGGTAGCAGGTATAGCTGCTGAGCTTGGCGCTTACACTTCATTACCTGGCCTAGATTCATATAACCCACTTTTAGCTTTTGCAGATTACTCTGATGAAATCCATAGAGTAAAAACAAAAATTATTACCTCAAAAGTTAATTATCAAGCTGATGACTACTCAGCAACTTTCATTGTAGCTAAATACGATTACAGAGAAGATTCTGACACTGAGTGGAGTAGAATTGATATGGATGACCTATATGCGGCTCCATTGATTGTCACATCTGATGCTGAAGAAACAAGTTTTGAATTTAGGGTAAATTCAAATCCTGGTGATTTTGAATGGACTTTTGGTTACTTCTATGAGGACTATAGAGGCAAACCAAACCAAATCGTTGAAACTCAATTTGGATTAAGCGCTGAATCATTTGGTTACATTACAGACTTTATCATGGGTGCTCCTGATTATGATGGCGCAGCTTACTGCCCTCCTTTCTGTAATGATACCCTTGGTTATCCATACATGTATTATGGCAGCTGGAGATATCACAGCAATGCTAGAGAGGAATCACTATTTGGCCAACTTTCTTACAAGTGGGAAGACTTTACATTTACTGCTGGACTAAGAAGATACAGGCTTGAAGATAGTTATAAAGGCTCTGAGTTTGGTGTCTTTTATTTAGGCAGCAACGGTTGTGACAATGATGGTGATGGTAGTGGAGACTTTGCCGATGGTGTTACTTGTAATGAGCTTTCAGGAAATGAGCAAGATACAAGACCTAAGTTCACAGTCTCATATACACCGAATGATGACTTAACACTATTCGCTGTAAGCTCAGCTGGTTATAGACCTGGAGGCAATAATGCTAACTTGCCTTACTTCTGTGAAAACGATCCAGAAGCTGCGTCTTTCTCAAGAAGATATACTTCAGATAGAGCACAAAATACGGAATATGGTGCTAAATATAGAGGGCAAGGCTTCTCTATAAATGCCACATATTTCAATATTGACTGGCAGGATATCCAGATTGGTATTGCTCCAGCTTGTGGATGGTCATTTACTTACAATGGCGGCTCTGCAGAAACATCTGGACTTGAGCTTGATGCTACATACGATCTTGCCGATAATCTTTACTTAGATTTTGCAGGTTCATTTATGAGCGCAGAAACAAGTGTAGATTTACCAAGCTTTGGAGCTAAAGCTGGTGACAGGCTACCAGGATCAGTCGAAAATCAATTTAATGTTGGTTTAACTTATGAAACAAGTGTCATGGGTAACCCAGCATTTGCCAGAGTAGACTGGATGAATTACGGTGAAAGTTATGCAACTTTTGCCCAAGTTGAAAATATGATGTCACCTGAGTACTCAAAAATTAACTTCAATGCTGGAGTTAGTATGGGTAATGCAGGACTTCAGTTAAGCATCGATAACCTTTTCGATGAAAGAACTGAGGCATTCAGATTTGCAGCTGATTCTCCATCATGGAGACCTAGAGACTACGTTCAGTGGATTCCACCAAGAACAATTAGTCTAAAATATTCAATTAGCTTTTAATTAAAATAAGGCGGGGCAACCCGCCTTTTTTTATGTTCCGCATAATTTTACTTTCTTTAATTTCTTTCAACCTCATAACTGAGGATTGCAACTATTCCTCTCAAGAACAAGAAGTTGCTCCAATACAGGTAGCTAATAAATTAACCATTGATGAAGACTTCTTTACCTCGATAACGATCTACAACGAAAGACTTGAATTTGAGGGGAAACTTGGCTCCTTAGCAGTGCATGAAGGTATTGATTTAATTAATGAAAATAGAAGGCTTGAGGATGTGCCTGTATATTCAGCGGCAAAAGGCGTAATAGCATATGTCAGAATGGGTTGTCCTGAGGAACATGCATTTAATAAAAACAATCTTCTTAGAGAATGTGGTAGCGGTTGGGGTAACCATATTGTGATTGATCATGGTGAATTTTTTACACGCTATGCTCACCTTAGACCCAATACCATTAAAGTCTCAATTGGTAACACCGTTAACAAAGGTGAATTAATTGGATTAATGGGTAACTCAGGTCGAAGCAACAAAAGACATTTACATTTTGAGTTAGGCACTAAGGAATTAGCATTTAACTCATGTAGTCCTGCACAATCATTTGATTTTGTAACTGATCCTAAGCCTTTTGGTTTTTAAGCCAGCTAATTTGAAAAGCCAATAAAACCAAATACAGTAAAAACAAAATTGTAAAACTTGCCATTAGAATTGGATCAAAGATGCTGCTTGCGAGTGGGTTTGATGCTGGCAATCTAGTGAAAACTTCAGATATAGCTGGAATAGAGCTGCATAATATAGTGCCAGAATAGCTGATTGCTTGAAGATATTTAGCGAATGGTAAGCTTCCTGCATTCTCAAAGAAAATTCCACCCAACACCGCTAGCAGTGTAATTACTCCTAACAAGTGGGCAAGATTAAATCCGCCATTGTTGAAAATAAATAAAGAAGTTCCAGCAGATGCTGCAGTTAAAAGTAAGTAAAATTTTCCAACCAAGACCTTTGCAGAGATAACCCTATCCTTAATAATTATATGCGCAGCTAAGACTAATGCGATTGTTCCGCTTATGGTATGTATCCAGCCTATAAAAGAGATTTCAGACATAATGAATTTTTAAAATATATGTATATAATAGCGTCCTTCATTTAAAAACATAACATGGAAAATAAAAAATATGTAGGTTGGGAGGAATGGGTAAGTCTCCCTAAATTAAACTTATCAGCCTTAATTGCCAAAACTGATACAGGCGCAGAAACATCCGCTCTACATGCTTTTAATATTCAGGTGTTTGGCAAAAATAATCAGATGGTTCGTTTTGGCATCAATCCTATAACATCCGATGATAGGTTCTCTATATTTTGTTCAGCAAAAATTATTGATCAAAGAAATGTCACCTCATCAAATGGCATTACTGAACTTAGGTATGTTATTGAGTCAGATATAGTTATTGGTGGAGAAAAAAGAACCATCCCAATCACCCTCACCAATAGGGAAAATATGAAATATAAGATGATTATTGGTAGAAATGCTTTAGAGGGATTTCAAATTTCAGCGGACAAAAGCTTTTTACAAGGTGCATTAAGTTTTGATAACTACAAAAAAGCTAAAAATTACGATTACAGACGTAGCCTTAGAATAGGAATATTAAGTCTTGAGCCCAATAATTATTCTAATAAGAGACTAATTGAAGCTGCAGAAAAAAATGATCATTTTTGCGAGATATTAAATACCAAGCGATGTTATCTAAATATAGAAGCTGATAAACCAGAAGTTCACTACGATGGCAAGGTATTGCCTCATTATGATGTCATTATTCCTCGTATTGGCTCATCCATTACAAAATATGGAATGGCTGTGGTGAGACAATTTGAAGCAATAGGCACCTTCTGTTTAAATTCTTCATCAGCAATAGGCTTATCTAGAGATAAACTTGCAGCTCATCAGTTGCTAGCTTTGCATCAAATTCCAATGCCAGATACCGCATTCGCAAACTCCCCGAGAGACACTAAGCATATAGTTGATCTTGCCACAGGTGCACCTTTGGTTGTTAAACTTTTAGAGAGCTCTCAGGGCAAAGGGGTTATTCTTGCGGAGACAAAAAAAGCTGCATCAAGTGTAATAAGTGCCTTTCAAAGACTAAATGCTCCTTTTATTGTCCAGAATTTTGTTAAAGATGCTGGTGGATCCGACTTAAGATTGCTGGTTGTTGGCGGAAAGGTTGTGGCTAGCATGATGAGAACAGCTAAAGATGATGATTTTAGATCAAACCTCCATGCTGGTGGTGTTCCTAAAAAAGTAATAATAACAAAAGAGGAAAGATCAATTGCCAAAAAAGCGGCCAATGCTATGGGGCTCAATATTGCTGGGGTAGATATTTTACGCTCATCAAAAGGCCCGAAAGTGCTTGAAGTTAATAGCTCACCTGGGCTTGAAGGAATTGAAAAAGTAAATGGTGCTGACTTAGCCGATAAAATCATTGACTACATAGAAAAACGGTTAGGTCTTTCAAAGCTTGAATCTAAAG
>JAYPTH010000017.1:0-13662 GCA_038133485.1 Gammaproteobacteria bacterium
TCGAGGGTTCGAATCCCTCTCTCTCCGCCAATCACTTAATTAGGTATTTTGTATCTTAGCGACTTTCCCTATAGGCACTTGGTCAAGTGGTAGTAGCTTGATATTAAACTCTTGCCTTATATCTTTTAGTGTTTTATTTAGGTAGTTTTCGGGTGTATGGTAGTTCCAACGTTTTGTCATTTTCATACATAATCTAAAAATTTTAAATTTGATTGGCATTAGCTTCATGTATATTTTAAAGATTGACCAATAGCCACCATATTTACCAATTAAAGATTTTATAAATTGACTGTAATCAGGATCTCTATAAAAATCTATTATTGAACCCCAATTAAATTTCATACCCCAAATCACATAGGTGTCCAGCAATGATTCTTCCTCCATTGAAGTCCCCATGCCAAATAAGACATGAGTGTAGTCATGTTCTTTAAATACTTTGGTATTGGGTGAATCTATTTCTAGCAACTCTTTAAATGCAGGATTAATTGAATAAAATTCTTCTAATCCCTCTTCAAGTGTTTGCAATGAATCTTGTTTTTGAAACTCGTACATTCCAGAATTACAATAACATTAAATTATGAATATAAAATTATTAGTTTCCTTTCTATTGGTTGGCTTTATGTTTTCCTGCACCACCCTAATTAAGGAAAGATATGCAGAACCTCTCCAAATGGTAGGTAATTCTGGTGAGTATATTGTTCTGCCTGCAAATAGTGATGGCGGTTACATTATTAACACTACAGCTGGGAAGAGGGCAGTCCATGGTCTGCCTTATGTCACAGAAGAAGAATTAATTGATTTGGCTGGCCATGAAATCTTGATGCAGCCTGTAGATTACGGGGAGTCTAGAATTACCATTACCAATAATTCTTTGGTTAATTTAAGCCCAGAAGATCAAGCTCGAGCAAATGCTGAGGCCATTAAGGTTAATCAGGCGGTTCAGCTGAGAACACCACAAAATGATTTTAATTTCGATTTTTACCCCCCTGTAAATAATTACATCACTTCAGGTTATGGGAAAAAAAGGTTTATTAACGGCAATCCAAGATCACCACATCTGGCTTTAGATATTGATGGCTTTGATGGCGATCCAATTGTTGCACCAAAAGCTGGCAGAGTTGTGATGGCGGAGGAGCATTTTTACAGCGGGAAAATGATGTTGATTGATCATGGCGGAGGATTATTTACATCATATAGCCACATGAGTGCATGGGTTGCACAAGAAGGCGACTTTGTAGATGCAAAAGATCTTATTGGCAGAATTGGCTCCACTGGGAGAGTTACTGGTCCTCACTTGCATTGGATTGTTTATTTAAATGGCAACAGGATTAACCCTGAGCTTTTAGTGGATCTCGAGTATTATCAAGATTGAAGAAAAAACTTCTTCCAATCATCACCTGATAATTTATGACACTCTCTATAGTTAAGCCTATCTTGGTTAGCTTCCCAGAATTCAAAGTAATTAACTTTAATTTGATATCCACCCCAATTATCTGGTCTTTTTTCTTCAAGCTCACCTAGCTCAATCGAAGATTTAATATGTTCATATCTATCTTGTAACATTTCATAGGAGTCAATTGGCTTAGATTGATCTGAGGCAATGGCAGCAATATTTTTTCCTTGTTCACGACCATAAAAATGCTCGTCAGAAAATTTATCCGGACATTTTGAAATAGTGCCTTCCACCCTAATCTGCACATTTATTGCTGGCCACCAAAAATTTATGGCAACTTTATTATTTGCAGTAAAATCTTGCGCTTTGTGGCTGGTATAACTGGAAAAGAAGATTAAGTTATCTTCAAAGAAATATTTAAAATTAACATATCTCGCATGAGGTGCTCCTTGATCATCAACTGAGGAAATGCAACCAGCTTCAGTAATGGGTTGGCCAGCTTCTTCAGCTTTAGAGTAATAGTTTTCAAATTTTATGAAAGGTGTGTAATCAGGCAGGCTTTTGAATAACATTAATCCATAAACCTAATTTGAATTGCATCGGCATAAATTTCAGAAAATATGCCTGAGATTACTACAAACTTCTTACGGCCTTTAAGTTTTAAGTCTTTTTTTAGGATATCAAAAGCCGAAGATATAGTTTTTTCATGGCTTTTTGTAAATCTCATATAGAGATTCTCAACCGAGGATGCTAAAGATAACTTTCCTTGTGTGGATGGATTATTGGTGAAAGCATAAACCGGTACTCTTGGTCTTGCTCTGGAAATTAAGTTAGCAGTAAATCCACTTCTTGTTAAAACAACAATTCCATCTGCTTGAATTTTTTCTACAAGTTCAACCGTTGTAGCTGCTAGAGTATGCCAATCTGTTTCTTGCCTAAAACCGTTTTGAAATTTTAAAGTTTCTGATCTTTCAGCATTTAAAGCTATCTCACGCATGTACTCAACACACTTAAAAGGATGCTTGCCTACACTTGTTTCTCCAGAAAGCATTAGAGCATCTGCTCCCTCATAGACTGCATTTGCTACATCTGAAACTTCAGCTCTAGTTGGGTGAGGGTTCACTATCATTGATTCTAATAGCTGAGTAGCCACTATAGATTTTTTCCCATATTTAGCTGCAACTCTAATTAGTTTTCTTTGAATATAAGGAAGATTGGTGATATCGGTTTCAATTCCTAAATCACCTCTAGCTACCATGACTCCATCGGAATCTTGAATAATTTCATCAAGATTTGATAAACCTTCTTGATCTTCAACTTTTACAAAGGTTTCGACATCCTCTCTTCTTGATTTAAGAAAATCATTTAAGGTCTTGATATCTTTTCTAGACCGGCAGAATGACAAGGCAATAAAATCTACACCCAAAGATAATGCATAGTCCAAATCTTTTTTATCTTTATCAGTTAATGTTGGTAGTTTTATTGTGGCTCCAGGAAAATTCACATGTTTTTTCCCAGCTATGGTGCCATTATCTAAAACCTGGCAGGTAATATTATTTGAGAGATCAATATTCTCAATTTTTAATTCAATAGCGCCATTATCTAAAGAAATCTTTCCCCCTTTTTTGATTCCTTTTACATACTTGAGATTGTCTATTTGCAAGGATCTTTTATTTTTTATGCTTTTCTTTGAAGTGAGTACTAGATGCTCTCCTTTCTTTAGCTCTAAAATCTCCGATGATTTTGCCGTTCTAATTTCTGGCCCTTGAGTGTCAACCATTATGCCAATGGTTCTAAAATTTGTTTTATTTAAAGTTTTTACATACCCAATGATCTCATTCATATCATCATGGCTTGCATGTGACATATTTATCCTGACAACATTCATACCTTTTTTATACAGATTTAATATTGAATCTTTAGACTTAGTGCTTGGCCCAACTGTTGTAATAATTTTTGTTCTTTTATGCATACACAGTTTTTTTAGTTTTTTTATTATAATCTCATTGTGAGCAAAAGTTTTTATTCATCTATAGATAAAGAGGTAGAAAATATAAGAAATGATGGGCTTTTCAAGGAAGAAAGGCATATTTCTTCTCCACAGAGCACAGAAATTGATCTTATTGATGGCTCTAAAGTTTTAAATTTTTGTGCCAATGACTATCTTGGTTTAGCTAATAATGCCGATATAAAAAATGCCGCTACTGAAGCTCTTGATTCTGATGGTTTTGGTATGGCTTCAGTCAGGTTTATTTGCGGTACAAATGATTTGCATCAGCAGCTTGAAAAAAAATTAAGTAATTTTTTAGGGTATGAGGATTGCATATTATATGTTGCCGCTTTTGACGCTAACGGTGGCTTATTTGAACCACTGTTTCATGCTGAGGATGCGATAATTAGCGATGCGCTCAATCACGCCTCAATCATTGATGGCATCAGGCTCTCAAAAGCTATGAGATTTCGATACGCTCATAGCAATATGCAAGAATTAGAAGAATGCTTAATTAAGGCCAATGATCAAGGGGCAAGACATAAGGTTATAGTCAGTGATGGTGTTTTCTCTATGGATGGTTCATATGCCAAATTAGATCAAATAGTTAAGCTAGCAAAACAATATGATGCATTAATCATGCTTGATGATTGTCATGCTACAGGCTTTGTTGGGAAAAATGGTAAGGGGACAGCAGAGCATTTTGGATTAGAAGGAGAAGTGGACCTATTAACTGGCACATTAGGTAAGGCTTTAGGTGGTGCATCGGGAGGCTTCACATGTGCTAAAAGCAATGTTGTTCAATTATTAAAACAAAGATCAAGACCTTATTTATTTTCTAACGCTTTGCCTCCTGCAATCGTATCTGCAACTTTAAAGGCCTTAGAGATTGTAGAATCTGATTCAGCAAGGAGAGAGCGTATTGTAAAAAATACTGAATACTTTCGTTCAAAGATGAAAAGTCTTGGGTATAACATCATAGGAGATGAGCATCCAATCACTCCTGTGATGCTTGGGGATGCAAAACTTGCTCAAGAAATGTCGAAGAAACTTCTTGCTAAGGGCCTTTATGCCATTGGCTTTTTTTATCCTGTCGTACCACAAGGCCAAGCGCGTATTAGGCTTCAAATTACTAGTGAACATAAGCAAGTGGAATTGGATAAAGCTGTTACAATATTTGAGGAAGTCGGGAAAGAATTAGGTGTAATATGAAAGCTATTGTAAAAGCAAAAGGTGAAGTTGGTCTTGTCCTTGAGGATGTAAGCAAGCCTGAGATTGGTCCACACGATGTCTTAATTAAAGTTAAAACAACATCAATATGTGGTACAGACTTGCATATCTGGAATTGGGACGCTTGGGCACAATCTGCAATAAAGACCCCAATGACTATTGGGCATGAGTTTATGGGTATCATTGCTGAGCTGGGTGCAGAGGTTCAAAATTTGAATATTGGTGATCGAGTTTCTGTTGAATCTCATATTGCTGGAACAAAAAGCAGAAATGCCAAAGCTGGAAAATTTCATTTAGACCCTGATACTGTCAATCTAGGTGTTGATCGTGATGGTGCTTTTGCTGAGTATGTGAGTGTGCCAGAAACTAATGTAGTACCACTGCCAGATGCTGTGGATGATGATCTTGGGGCAATCCTTGACCCTTTCGGTAATGCTGTGCATGCAACCTTGTCATTTGATTTAGTTGGCGAAGATGTGTTGATTACAGGGGCAGGGCCAATAGGCATTATGTCAGCAGCCATAGCAGAACATGTGGGCGCTCGAAAAGTACTGCTAACCGATATCAATAATGACAGGCTAGCTCTAGCACAGAAAGTTTGTGGTGCTGAGGTCGTAAATCCAACAGAAAAATCTATCTCTAAAAAAATGAAAGAGATGGGTATGAAGGAAGGTTTTGATGTTGGTTTAGAAATGTCAGGATCAGAACAAGCTTTAAAAGAAATGGTTGAGAATATGATTATGGGTGGCAAAGTAGCTTTGTTAGGACTGCCAAGCAAAGAAATATCGCTTGATCTATCAAAAGTCATTTTTAAAGCTCTCAATATAAAAGCTATTTACGGTCGCGAAATTTTTGAGACTTGGTACAAGGGGCTTGCTTTATTAGAGTCAGGCTTAGATATCAAAAATATCATCACTCACAAATTTAAATACGATGAATTTGAACAAGCATTCGCACTTTTAAATGATGGCAAAGCAGGCAAAGTAGTCTTAAGTTGGGATTAAATGGAATATAGAAGATTAGGCAATTCAGGGCTAAAGGTATCTGCGCTTTCATTTGGTTCATGGGTGACTTTTAGCAATCAGGTTGATTCTAAGTTAGCTGAGCAAATGTTTGGGATATGTTTAGATAGCGGAGTAAATTTCTTTGATAACGCTGAAACCTATGCTCATGGTGAATCAGAAGTTGTGATGGGGAAGGCATTGGCAGCCCTAAGCCATCCAAGAGACTCATACTCTGTTTCTTCAAAAGTATTTTTTGGCGCCAAGAAGAACCCATTACCAACACAAATGGGGCTTAGCAAAAAACACATTATTGAGGCATGCGATCAAGCCCTAGAAAGGTTAAAAGTTGATTACCTCGATCTCTTCTTCTGTCATAGAGCTGACCCTGACACTCCGATAGGGGAAACTGTTTGGGCTATGCATAATTTAGTGACACAAGGAAAGATAATCTACTGGGGAACATCCGAATGGGAAGAATCAGAAATAAGAGAAGCTTATGAATTTGCTGAAAAGTATAGCTTGACCCCGCCGACCATGGAACAGCCGCAATACAATCTGCTTTTTACAAAGAGGTTAGAACAAGACTATCTACCTCTTTTTCAGGATTATGGTATGGGTACAACAATTTGGTCACCGCTTGCTTCTGGTTTGTTAACAGGTAAATACATTGATGGCGCTCCAGAGGATTCAAGAGTTAATTTGCCCGGGTACGAGTGGTTGCGCAAAATTATGATTGAAAGTGATAACAGTAAAAATCGTATGCAGAAAATTGTAGAGCTAAAAGTTGTTTCAGATGAACTTGGAATTAGCCTTGCTCAAATGTCAATTGCTTGGTGTTTACTTAATAAGAATGTATCTACAGTTATTCTTGGAGCATCAAAAATAGACCAGCTCAAGAGTAATTTAGCCTCTCTAGAGGTAGTGTCTTTATTAACCCCAGAAGTGGAAAAGGCAATAAGAAAAATTATTACTTAAAACTCTTTTAAACCAAAAATTAAATTTTGAATTTTGGTGACACCCGGACATTGGTCTGGTGAGGTGAAAGGGCAATTTAAATCTGAAACTCCAAGTGATTTAGTATCAGGGAAATTTAAACTTGGATCATCAACAGGTATTGCGCCAGGTTCTGGCTCTGTTGCAAGCATTAAGGTGATGTACTTTATCCAAGAATAGGGCATCCATAGCAGATATTCTAAGGGACCAAACATAATTTGATGTCCTTTATCTACATTGTGGAAGTACTTAGTTAACCTCACTGCTGAAATATTTTCTTCAGGAATAAAATAAGCAAATTGACCGTCTGTAACCTCAAGGCCAACCAAAGTTTTATCATCATTAAATTTTCTTATACTCCAATGTAAGCCAAACCATTCGCCCACCCCTTCAGAAAGAGGTTTGGTTGATTCTGCTAAAAATGCTTTATTCACAATTTGATTACCGTTATAGATGCCGCCATTAGCGATCATATTGGTAAATTTCAAGAAATCCTTGGGCGTGAGATCGACACCATAATAAGTCATATCATTTCCTGCAACATCACTCCATAAACCATATTTTTCAATGTCTAATGGCTTGAATATTTCATTAATCAGTACATCATGAGCTTCAGAAGAAAAGATGGACTCAATTACTGGACTAAGCAGCATGGTGTTAACATTGTTATATTCATAGTTACTGCCTTGCGCTTCTTTTGGCTGAACATTCATAGCGAAGGCAAGATTATCCTTTGAGAAGAACATTTCTTCATTATCGTATTCAGTAATTTCTAGACCAGTTCTCATAGCCAGAATGTTGTAAAGAGTAATGGCTGATTTTGAGTCATTTGCTAGTTCAGGAACAAAGTACCCAAGTGGCTTTTGTAAATCACTGTATTCGATTAAGCCTTGTTCAATTGCTACCCCTATAAGGGCTGCATAGAATGTTTTTGCAATTGACCAGGAAGTTGCCAAATCTGTTTCATCATATCCATCGCCATAATACTCGTGAATTACCTCATTGTTGTGGGAAATGAGAAATGCTTGCGTTGCAGGATCAGAATCAATCAATTGGATCAATTGAGACTTAACTTCGCTATTGATGTCATCAGCAAATTGTTGAATTGAAAAACTAAGTAAGAGTCCTAAAAAGATTCTACTCATCTTCTAAGAAGGTTAAGTAATCAATGATGTTGTGATAATTCACTATAAATTCTTTAGAAACACCTTCTTCCAATGTGGCAGGTGAGATTATATCACCACTAGAATTAAGCCAACCCCACTCAATTAATAGCCTAGCAAGAGCAATGACATTATCCATTCCAAGAAAGCTTAGCCCATACAAGAAGCCTAAATCCTGCTTATCCCCTGCTGGCGGTGTGTACTTTGTGATCCTAACAAAAACCACATCTTTCTCGCGGTCAACAAAAATGTATTGGCCAAACTTGCCGCTTGCATTGAAGATCTTTCTCTCATCATCAAATCTGGATATCCACCAGTGCATTGAATAACCTCTTTCAGTTTGGTAACCATTTGCCGGTGGCAGGTCCCAAACTTGCTGAAATGTTTCATTAACAAAATCTTCTGATATTAATTGCTGGTCTTCCCATTTTCCATTCCTCGAAAAAAGCAATCCAAAGCGAGCATAATTACGCGCCGACATATCAAGACAACAATAGGATAGTGAGTTGCCAGCATTGTCTGTCCAGGAGGTATATTCGGATACCCCAATTGGATCCATGACTCTATCTTTAAGCAGTGCTTTTGCACTAGTACCTGTTGCTCTAAGCAAGATATCGCTTAACAACATAGAATTGACATTATTGTACTCAAATCGAGAATCAGGCTCTTTATCCCTTTTTATTGTTTTTGCATATGCCAAATGATCTTTTTCAAAAAACATATTTTCATGCTGATTATCTGGATACTCGAGTCCACTCGACATATTCAAAACCTGTCTAATTGTTATATCAGCACGATCTTCAGTAAAGTAGGGTAGGTATTTTGATACTTTGTCATCAAGTGACTCAATTTCACCCTTGTCTATAGCTATACCAATCAAACTTGCATAATAGCTTTTTGCAACTGACCATGATGTGCCCTTGGAATTTTCGTTATAACCTTCAGCGTACCTTTCACCAACAACATAACCATTTTTGATTAAGACCGCACCCATAGTTGAGTTATCTTCAAATGATGCGTCCAATAACCTATCAACCTTTTCAGAACTTAAGCCTAAACTTTCAGGTGACCGCGTTTCCCAATCTTTTTTTGGATAAGTGGTATCAGAAAATGCTATAAATGAAAAAAATAAAATTAGCCCAAAACATCTCATATAAAATCCTTTATTTATGTTGGTAAAATAATACCACATGAATAAAAAAACTCTGGCAATTACTTTAGTTCTAGATGCCTCTTTCAAAAGCATTGCACGAGTTGATTTTCCTACAAAAGTCAGTATATATAGACATATCAGCAAATTTAACAATAATTTCAATCCATTTTTAGGTATAAGTTAATGACCATTTTAGTTTCAGCACAAAATCTTAATTACCAGATAGATTCAAAAGAAATTTTTCAAAATATCAGTTTTGAAATCTCCACTGGTTCAATTACAGAAATAAGAGGGGGCAATGGATGTGGAAAATCATCATTGTTGAAGATTATCTGCAGATTAATTTCTAATGAAAAAATTTCTTTTCATGAAGATGTTAATGAAAATATATCTTATCTTGGGCACACAAACGGCATGCTTGATGAATTGACCTTTAGGCAAAACTTTAAGCTAGATAACCTTGCAATCAATAGCGGGTGTGCGAAAGAACTAAATATATTTCAGCTAAGAAGTCAGAAATTAAATAACTTATCCTATGGAGAAAAAAGGAAAGTGGCTCTTTTAAGGGTGATTCAAGCTAACAGAAAAGTATGGGTCTTAGATGAACCATTTGCAGGCCTTGATGATGCTTCCATTAGTACTTTAGTACAAATCTTTACACACCATGTTAAGAATTCTGGAACTGTAATTCTAGCCAACCATCAAGCAGATATCTCAGGAAGTAAAAAAATAATTTTAGGGAGCAGCAATGTTTGATGCTCTAAGGCGAGAGATGTTAATTTTTTTTGGTATACCCAAAAACTTTTATCTGCCTCTATCAATTTTCTCAATCATATTTTTGATTTTTATAATCTTGGATACGGGTCAATTTTTCCAATATGCAAGCCTATTTGTTGCCTCGTTCATAACAGTTTTCATTATTTCTGAGAACACTTTAAAAGATGATTTTCTTAATGGATATATTGAGAAGCTTTTATGTGAGCAAAGGAATATTTCATTTTACTTATCTGCAAAATATATAGTTCAACTCTTGTTCATTTTTGTGCCAATGTTGTTATTGAATTTTGCTTTTGGAACTGTGCCAGAAAAGCTCAGCGCAATTAATTTTGGAACAGCATATTTAATTTCGTTAATGACTTTAAACTTCTTCTTTCAGCTTGGCAGCGTAATATCTGTAAGAAGAAATAACTCTCTTAATGCACTAATAATCATCCCATTTTTAATTCCTTTTATAATTTTAATAAAAGGGCTTGTTGTTGATGGAGTCTGGGAGCCAAATTTTTACTACTTAATGGCTTATTTTGTTTTCGGCCTTTTCTTCATTAATTACCTTACGATTAGAATTTTAAGGATCCAGAGTAATTAATATGTATAAATATATTGCAAAATATTTTTTGATAGAAAGAGTTTATTCATTTTGTAATGCTGTGGCTTTTTGGTCACTTGGGATAGGTTTAGTCTCATTCTTGACGGTTAGTTACCTATGTCTTTATGTATTGCCAGCCGATGCAGTGCAGTCAGAAGTATATAGAATACTTTTTGTTCATGTGCCATCTGCAATATTTTCAGAGCTTATCTATATTTTTATGGCTATAAATGGGTTTATATACTTGGTTTGGAAAACAAAAATATCATCTATTTTTTTAAATGCTGCTATAAACATTGGTTTGGTGTTTACAGCTTTGGTTCTGATCACAGGCTCATTATGGGGAAAACCAACTTGGGGCACATACTGGGTATGGGATGCTCGCATTACCTCTACATTTATACTCCTGGTGCAGTACGTAGGTCTTTTAGCACTTAAGACATCTTTTAATACAAGAAGTTCAGCAGATCAAATAATCTCAATATTAGCAATTGTGGGAGCTATCAATATTCCGATAATCAAATTCTCAGTAGACTGGTGGAATACACTTCACCAGAATGCGAGCATTACATTTTCTGGAAGCGCTATAGATGGGGAGATGTTGTATGCGCTTCCTCTAATGCTAGCTTCTTTTGGACTTATTGCATTTTTTATATTTTGTAGAAACATTCAAATTGAGATCATTACACGGCATGCTGCTTCACCCAGGATCAAGGAGCTAATTAATGGATAACTTAGTTTTGGTTTATCTTTGCTATGGGCTAACCATCCTTTTGATTTTAATTCTTGGCTCAATGGCACAATTAAAATTTAATTCATTGAAAAAAGAATTTATCGAGGATCATAATGATTAGGAAAAATAGAGCTAATAAAATCTACGTTTTGCTCTCGTTTGTGTTTGCAGCAGTTTTGATTATTTACTTTATCTTGCAGGCTATGGAAAAAAATATTGATCTTTATCTTACGCCGACCCAAGTTGTTTCTGGAGAGTATGAGGTAAATGACAGTTTTAGGCTTGGTGGCATGGTAAAACAAGGTTCAATTGAAAGGGGAGATGATTTAGAGATGGTCTTCGTTGTTACAGATTTTCAGAATTCTTTAGCTGTCAAATATTCAGGTGTGGTGCCGAGTTTATTTAAAGAAAATAGTGGGGTTGTTGCTGCCGGCTATCTTGATGCAGCTGGAAATGTATTTGTGGCATATGAAATTCTTGCTAAGCATGATGAAAATTATATGCCTATAAAGATTGAGGTGGAAAATTAGCACTTTCCCTGACATATTGGGAAATTTTTTCCTTGGCACAGCTATAGTTACTTCTTTGTTTCAGGTCATAGCTTCAATAAAAGGACACTTAACCTATGCCAAAAACTTCAGTTATGCTACATCGCTATTCTTAATAGGAGGAGCAATATATTTATTAGCTAATTTTCTTTCAGATGATTTTTCATTTTTATATGTTGCTCAAAATTCAAATCTGCTTTTGCCAACCTTTTATAAAGTTTCAGCATTTTGGTCAGCTCATGAAGGATCATTCTATTTAATGATTCTACTGTTGAGCGTGGCTGGCTCTATTGGGGTTTATAAATCAAAGGATAGTAGTTATGAAAATTATGCAATCGCAACATTGGGTATAATTATTTTTATATATCTTCTATTTTTGGTTTTTGTTTCAAGTCCTTTTATACGGCTTGAATCTGCACCTATTAACGGAGTTGATTTAAACCCGCTATTGCAAGACCCACTTCTAGCAATACACCCACCAATTATTTTTTCTGGTTATATTCTTTATGCCATAACCTTTAGTTATGTAGTGGCTGGATTGATTGATGGATTTTCTGAATCGCTGTTCAAAACACTCAAATTTTGGGCTGGTATTTCTTGGTTCACGCTTTCCTTGGGAATACTTCTTGGCTCTGTGTGGGCTTACTATGAATTAGGGTGGGGTGGATATTGGTTTTGGGATCCAGTAGAAAATGTCTCTCTGATGCCTTGGATAGCTGGGACAGCTCTTACGCATTCTTTGGTCTATAGCAGAGATAAACTTCTTTTGTCATGGATGGTATTTTTATCAATCTTGACATTTTTGCTCTCTGTTTTTGGCTCATTTATTGTCCGGTCAGGAATTTTAAATAGTGTGCATAGCTTCGCTGCTGACCCTTCAAGAGGCATATTTTTATTAAGTATTTTTGCTTTATTCTCACTAGCCTCCTTCATTTTATTTGTGCGAAACTTTCCAAAGATGGAATCACCCTGGCCGCATTTGGGGTCAAGGAACTATTTGGTTGTATTAAACAATTTAATTTTATCTGGTATTCTTCTGATAGTTTTTATTGGCACGCTATATCCGATACTTACAGAGGTTATCTATGAGCAGAAGTTAAGCATAGGCCCAAGTTATTTTTCAAATTTAATTACTCCGTTAGTTATTGTTCTGATAGCTCTTTTTACCTACGAGCAGTTCATGCAATTTAGCTTTAAAAATATTGTGCTGATAGTTTTAGGGATAATTTTTGCTATTGCGATACTCTTTTTCATCTTGCCAACTAACATATATTTTTATTTGATTGTAAGTCTAGTCTTTTTAATGCTGCTCTTAATTAAAACATCTTATGAGATCTTAGTTAAAAGACGACTTGTTCAAGCACATAAAATCTTTGGTCATTTATCAGTGGTATTGTTAACTTTGGCTGTGATTTTTAATCATAATTTTTCTGAAAGAGTTGATATTAGAATTGCCCCAGGTGAGCAAACCAAAGTATTGAATACAAATATTCTTTTCTCTGATCTTGAAGTTGTAGCAAATCAAAATTTTGATGCGGTACAAGCTAATTTTTTAATAAAAGATGATATTAGCCTTATGCCTGAAAAAAGAATCTATAAAATAGGCGGCCAAATTACTTCTGAAACCTCAGTAAGCACGAGTTTACTTAAAGATTACCTTATTGTATTAGGGGACAGATATGAAGATGGTTCTTGGTCAGCTGCCTTTTCAATCAAATATGGAATATTGCTAATATGGATTTCAGCTAGCATATTATTAGCCTCAATCCTTTATGGGACAATAAGAAGATCATGATCAAAAAGTTAATTGTTTTTATATCGGCTGGCTTGCTGTTTGCGATAGTCTATTTTTTTGCTATTTCATTAGATGCGCCAAAGATTTCAAACATATCAAACCAGGAGGGTAAAGAATTGCCTGAAGGTTTTGTCTTACAAAATCTTAATGGACAGCCTGTAAATGAGGGCCTAATAAATCAAGGCACTGTTCTGCTTAATGTTTGGGCGAGTTGGTGCATTACTTGCCTTGTAGAGCACCCATTCTTAAAAGAATTAAGCAATACATATGGTATTGATGTAATTGGGATCAATT
>JAYPTH010000018.1:0-10566 GCA_038133485.1 Gammaproteobacteria bacterium
GAAGAAGAAGACACAAAAGACATTGATAAAAAAGATCAGTAGTCTAAATTTAATCCCAATAGGAAAATTTGGTAAAACTCATGGAGTTACTGGAGAAATTTCTGTTATTAGTTTTACTGAGAACCCCGAAGATATTCTCAATTACACAAAGTTCTATAATTCAGACAAAAACCTATTACCAATAACATTCAGAAAAGCTAACAAAAAAATTATTTCAAAGATTGTTGGTATTTCAACTTTAGAAGAGGCATCAGACCTTATTCATAATGAAATCTTCATAGAAGAATCTGAAATGCCAAAACTTAAAGAAAATGAGTTTTACTGGAAAGATATCATAGGATGTGAGGTAAAAAATTCTGATGGAGAATTCCTTGGAACTGTTACTAAGTTAGAAAACCATGGTTCATCAGATATTTTATTTATAGATAACGGCAAAAATGAAATTTTAGTTCCGTATATCTCGAATTTTATTTTAGATTGCGATCTGAAGAAAAAATTAATTCTAGTAGAATGGAGCATGAATGAAAATTAATGTAATTTCTGTTTTTCCTGAATTCTTTGATGTGCTAAATAATGGAATAATTGGAAAAGCTCTTTTAGAGAAAATAGTAGATCTAAACATTATAAATTTAAAAAAATTTCCTCTTAATAATTATGGCAGCATTGATGATTCACCATATGGAGGAGGAGAAGGAATGATCATTTCAGCTCTTCCATTAGAAAATGCTATACAAGAGGTAAAAGAGAGAACACATGTGATTTATTTAAGCCCTCAAGGTAGGAAGTTTGACCAAAGCAAATCTATAGAACTTTCCAAGAAAAAAAGTATCACCTTTGTTTGTGGTAGATATGAGGGAATTGATCAAAGATTTATTGAGGAGTATGTAGATGAAGAGATTTCTATTGGTGATTATGTAATTAGTGGCGGTGAGCTCGCTGCTTGTGTAGCAATAGATTCTATTTGTAGGAATTTGCATGGAGTTGTTGGTAACTCAGAGTCTGTTGAAAAGGATAGTTTTAGCAATGGATTATTAAAAGGATATACCTATACTAGGCCAGAAGCATTCAAGGGCAAAAGTGTTCCTAAAGTTCTCATTTCAGGAAATCATAAAAAAATTCAGGACTGGAAGATTGCCAATAGCCTTTGGGTTACCAAACAAAAACGCCCAGATTTATTTAAAGAATTACACCTTTCAGAAAAAGAAATGATATTATTACGTGATTACGAATCAGGCAAACTAGATTAAAAATAAAATGACAAAAAATTTAGTAGAAAAAGTTGAAAAAAGCCAGCTAAAAGAGATCCCAGAATTTAGAACTGGAGATACAGTTATTGTTCAAGTAAGAGTAACAGAAGGAGAAAGAACAAGACTCCAAGCATTTGAAGGTCTTGTTATCTCCATTAAAAAGAGAGGCCTCAACTCATCATTTATTGTCAGAAAAATTTCAAATGGTGTGGGGGTTGAAAGAACATTTCAGACTCATAGTCCATTAATTGAAGCAATCAAAGTTAAGAGAAAAGGTCTTGTAAGACAGTCAAAGCTTTACTACATTCGTGAAAGATCTGGAAAATCTGCTAGGATTAAAGAAAAAATTAATTAGTGCAGATTCAATCAAAATTATTAATTGAGAGTTTTCTCGATAATCTTTGGTTAGAAAAAAATCTTTCTGAAAACACACTATCATCTTATAAAAATGACCTCACAAAATATAATCTGTTCCTTGAAAAAAATAATAAAACAGTACTAACATCAGATCATTTCTTACTAATTTCATATTTAAGCAGCCTTCTAGATCTAGGGTTGGCTTCAAAAACAATTTCAAGAAATCTTTCAGCATTAAAAAGCTTTTACAAGTATCTCGTTAGTATTGAGCAGCTGACAATAAATCCAACTGAAAATATAGATCCTCCAAAATCTGGATTGTTTTTACCAACCACATTAACACTTGAAGAAACTGAAATGCTCCTAAATTCTCCGAATGAAGAAAATTTTATTGAGCTGCGTGATAAAGCTATGCTTTACACCCTTTATGCTACAGGCTTAAGAGTTTCAGAATTAATTAATCTAACTTTAAATAATATTGATTTTAATAGAGGTTCAGTTCAGGTAATAGGCAAGGGCTCTAAAGAAAGATTGGTGCCTCTATCTGATTCTGCATTAGAAATGATTAAAAAATACTTAGTAAAATCAAGAGAAAAATTAGCCAAAAATAATGATCATCACTATGTATTTTTATCAACACATGGAAAAAAAATTACCAGACAAAGTTTTTGGCACAGAGTGAAGATATATATGAGAAAGGAGAGCATTCAAAAAGAAATCCACCCTCATACATTGAGGCATGCTTTTGCCACCCATATGTTAAATAATGGTGCCGATTTAAGATCAGTCCAGTTACTGTTAGGGCATACAGATCTTTCAACAACCCAAATATATACTCATGTGGCTCAATCTGAAATGAAAGAACTTCATAAGAAACATCATCCAAGGGGTTAGTATGAAAAAAATTGCATACATAATTATTTGTTTAGGTTTTCCAATATTTGCTTTGGATGAAATTGAAAATAAACTGCAATCAATGTTGCCTCAAGGGGTCGCACTAAACTTTTATGAAGATTCAGAAATAAAGGATTTTTATGTTTTGAATGTTGCTAATAATCAAATAGTTTATATTTCCAAGGATTTTAAATATATATTTGCTGGCGAAGTTATTAAATCTTCTTCAGATGGATTAGAAAGCGTAAATGAATTATACAAACGTAAATTAATATTAAATTTATTATCTCAAGTGCCAGAAAATGAATTAATTAAATTTATCTCTGAAAATGAAAAATATTTGATTCATATATTTACTGATGTAACTTGTGCTTATTGCAGAATATTTCATTCTGAAATAGAGGATTATTTGGCTAAAGGGATTTCAGTCGCGTACTTAGCTTTTCCAAGAGATGGAACAGAGGGCGATAGTGCTAAAAATATGGAATATGCATGGTGTAGTCCAGACAGAAATACAGCTATTACTAAATTAAAATTTGGTGAGGATATAGATGAGTACGATTGCCAAAATCCTGTCAATAAACATTATGAAATTGGAAGAATGATAGGAATAACTGGAACGCCTTCAATAATATTAAGCAATGGCCAAATGTTGTCAGGCTATATTCCTGCAGAGGATTTATTTAAAATAATTGAAAATGGATAGATCAGAGCTACAACTACAAGTTTCTAAAATAAGTGAAAGAATTGGTGAGCTTAGGGGGTTTCTTTGACCCTGAGGAAACACAGTCTAAATTAGATAACCTAAATCTCTCGCTCCAAGATCCAAAAATTTGGGATGATCACTCCAAATTAAATTCGCTAAATAAAGAAAAAACAAATTTAGAGCAAAAGCTTTCGGAGTTTTTAAACATTGATGAAAGCTTTAAAGAAATATCTGAACTTATAGAAATTTCTATCGAAGTAGGTGATGAAGTTGAGCTAATTAATCAGAGTAACGAAATTCTTAAGTTAGAAGAAGAGATTGAATCGCTTGAAACAAAGAGATATTTTTCTAGAGAAAATGACCTAAATAACGCATTTTTAGATATCCAATCAGGTTCTGGAGGAACAGAAGCACAAGATTGGGCTGAGATGTTATTTAGAATGTATTCTCGATGGGCTGAGGACATGAATTTCACTATTAAAATTGAAGAGTACTCACCAGGCGATGTGGCTGGAGTTAAAAGTGCTAGTTTAAATATTTCAGGACAATACGCTTATGGCTGGCTCAGAACAGAAACTGGCATTCATCGTCTAGTAAGAAAATCACCCTTTGATTCTGGAAATAGAAGACATACTTCTTTTGCTGCTGTGTTCGTATCTCCTGAGATTGATGATGATATAGAAATAGATTTAGATATGTCCCAAGTTAGGATAGATACATATCGAGCCTCAGGTGCTGGAGGGCAACATGTCAATAAGACTGATTCAGCTGTGCGATTAACTCATTTGCCTACTGGCCTTGTGGTTCAATGCCAGTCTCAAAGATCTCAACACCAAAACAAAGATAGAGCAATGAAACAATTAAAATCAAAACTTTATGAACTTGAGCTACAAAAAAGAGAGGAGGAAATTAAACAAGTAGAAGACTCCAAAACAGATATTGGGTGGGGCAATCAGATACGTTCTTATGTTTTAGACCAATCAAGGATAAAAGATATAAGAACAAAGTATGAGGAAACAAATACTCAGGCAGTATTAGATGGTAAAATTAACAACTTCATAAAAGCTAGTTTAAAAAATGGATACTAAAGAACTTAATAAAATCCAAAAAGATAGAGAAGAAAAGCTAAAGCTGTTAAGAAAAGATGGTTTTAACTTTCCAAATAAGTTTGAAAAAGTAGATAAACTTGGTGAAACACAATTAAAGTTCAGTCAAAAAAATAAGGAAGATTTAGAGAATCTTAGCCCAATAGTTCAGACAGCAGGTAGGGTTGTTTTAAAACGTGTAATGGGAAAGGCAGCTTTCATGACTCTTGAGGACGAATCTGGCAGATTACAGGTTTATTTTTCACTTAATAATTTAGGTGAGGACTTCTCACAAGTTAGTGATTGGGATTTGGGTGATATCGTGGGTGTAAGTGGAAAATTATTTAGAACTAAAACAGATGAGCTTACTATTGAAGCAACAACAAGTATTCTTTTGACAAAGTCACTTAATCCAATGCCAGAAAAGCACAAGGGTTTATCGAATATTGAAACTATATACAGACAGAGATATTTAGACCTTATGAGTAATTCTGATTCAAGAGAAATATTTAAGAAAAGAAATAAAATAATTTCTTCTTTAAGAAAAAATCTTGAAAGCGAAGGCTATCTTGAGGTTGAAACCCCTATGATGCATCCGATACCAGGTGGGGCAAATGCAAGACCATTTGAAACGCATCATAATGCACTCGATAAAAAACTTTATTTAAGAATTGCACCTGAGCTATATCTTAAAAGACTTCTGGTTGGTGGCTTTGATAAGGTATTTGAAATTAATAGAAATTTTAGAAATGAGGGCATTTCAACAGTTCATAATCCTGAATTTACAATGCTGGAGTTTTATGAATCATATGGCAGTCTTGAGAAAACAACTAAGTTTGTCCAAAAATTAGTTCAAGATAGCATTGCAGAGGTAAATGATTCATTAAAGATTGAATATGATGGTAAACCTTTAGACATGTCAGGAGATTTTAAAGTTGCTTCAATTAAAGAGTTGCTTGAGGATAAGTTAGGGTGTGATTTAAGTTCTCCGGAAGCCGTAATGAGTGCTGCAAAAAAAATGAAACTTGCTGTCAAAGAAAATTGGGGTTGGGGTAAAGTTTTGTTGGAGCTTTTTGAGACTCATATTGAAGAAGATCTTTGGGAACCAACTTTTGTTAAAGATTATCCATATGAGGTTTCTCCTCTATCAAGAAAGAAAGATGACAACCCAGAGTTTACTGACAGAATTGAGCTATTTATTGCTGGAAGAGAGTTTGCAAATTTCTTCTGTGAGCTTAATGATCCAATTGACCAGGAAGAAAGATTTGATGATCAGCTAAAACAAAAAGATTTAGGCGATATTGAAGCTATGTTTTTTGATGAAGATTACATCAATGCGCTGAAGCATGGGATGCCGCCTGCTGTTGGTGTTGGGATAGGAATCGATAGGTTGGTTATGCTAGCAACAAATAAACTTTCTATTAGGGATGTAGTTTTATTTCCAACTTTAAAATAGATTCTTTAATGCCTAAATAAGGTCTTTAACGAAGTTCTTTTCTTCAAGTAATTCATTTGCAGTAATCTTTAATTTACTTTTTGCAAATTCACTTAAATTGAAATCTCTTACAATCTCAACACTGCCATTTCCATCGGAAATAAGTGGAAAGCCCGAAAATATTCCCTCAGGCATACCATATGCACCATCACTTAAAATTGCTGCGTTAAAAACATCACCAGATCTTGTGGGGTGCTCAACTGCCTTGACAGTATCGCAAGCTGCTCTAGCTGCGGAGGATGCAGATGATGCTCCTCTGGCTTTGATAATTTCTGCACCTCTTTGTTGAATGCGTGGTAAATACTCATTTTCAACCCATGAATGATTGTTAATTAAGCTATATGCATTTTGACCATTAATGTTTGTATTCTCTAAGTCTGGAAACATAGTAGGGCTATGATTGCCGAATATTGTCAGCCTGTAGATATCATCAACATGACATTTTAATTTTATTGATAGCTGGGCTTTAGCCCTTAATGCATCGAGCATTGTCATAGCCATCCATAACTGATCTTTATTTGGTGAGTTACTGTAACCAATAAGAGCATTTGTATTTGCTGGGTTGCCTACAACTAAAATTTTGCAGCTACTTTTTGCCTTTGCCCCTATGGCTTTTCCTTGTTCAGTAAAAATTCCACCATTAATTTGTAACAGGTCTGAGCGTTCCTTAATTTCTTTACCTTGAAAGACTATCCCTCTGGGGATTGATCCTACTAGAAGACACCAGTCAGCATCTTCAACGGCATCATCAATATTGTCATATGTGGAAATAGATTTGACCGTAGAGTATGCAGAATCTTCTAGCTCTTTTACAAACCCATCCAATCTCTCCATTGCAGCTGGAATTTCAACTAATGCTAAATCTATTTTTTCATCAGAATTAAAAATCCCTTTCTCACATAAAAAAGGTACTAGAGAGTAAGAAATCTGGCCTGCTGCTCCTGTGATGACAATTTTCATAGCTGTGAATTATGTATATTCTATGTTTACTTGTAGTTTAATTCCATTAGAATCTACAAACTGTATTATATTTAATTAAGGAGTCAGACAATGTCATTAGATTTCAGCGATAAAGTTGCAATAGTAACCGGTTCAGGTGGAGGTATTGGAAAAGGATACGCTCTTGAGCTGGCTCGAAGAGGGGCAAAAATAGTTGTAAATGATCTGGGAGGTTCTGTTGACGGAACTGGAGGTTCAGTAACTGCTGCAGAGGCAGTAGTAGAAGAGATAGTAGCAAATGGTGGCGAAGCAATAGCAAATGGTGCCAATGTTAGTAATCAATCAGAAGTAAAAGATATGGTTAATTCTGCGCTCAATAAGTGGGGCAGGGTGGATATTTTGATTAATAATGCTGGGATTTTAAGAGACAAGTCATTTCCAAAGATGGAATGGGATGATTTTGTTGCTGTCATAAACGTACACTTATTAGGATCAGCTTTATGTGCACATAGTGTATTCCCTGTCATGAAAGAACAAGAATATGGAAGAATAATAATGACATCATCTTCTTCAGGTCTTTTTGGTAATTTTGGCCAAACAAATTATGCCGCAGCAAAAATGGGAGTAGTAGGACTAATGAATACTCTTAAGCTTGAAGGGGCAAAATACAATGTTCATACCAACTCTATTGCACCTACAGCAACAACAAGAATGACTGAGCACTTATTCCCTGCTGAATTTGGTGAGCAACTAGATCCAAAATACATTATTCCAGCTGTTGTATATCTTGCTAGTGAAAAAGCACCAAATGGTGAAATTCTGGAAGCAGGCGGTGGAGTTATTGCCAATACTTATATTATGGAAACAATGGGTAAGTATTTTGGTACTGATGAAAACTTTACTGCTGAAGCAGTTGCAGATCATTGGAATGAAATAGCTAACACAACAGATGCTAGAAGACCTTTTCAAGGTGGAGATATAGCACTAAAGCATTTCGAAACAATACAAAAATCAAAATAATTATATCTAATTTGAAGAGCTCCATTGGAGCTCTTTATTTGTCTCAAAGAAAGACATTTTCTTTTCTTGATTGCTGATAATTGTTTGTTTAATCTGTAACTATAGGATTTATAAATTCTATTTTTAAAAATAAGCAATCATTCATTGGTTGATAAGTTTTTAGATCTTAAAAACTAAAAAATTATCTTTTAAATGAAAATGCCAAAGAGAGTCATTACAGACCCTCTTTAGCTTTTTAATTCTATAATTTTTTTATTTGTCTAGAGCGCCGCCATAGTTGCAGACCTACAGCAACGCAACTCATTTAATCAAATTGCAAAGAGCCACCAACTTGATATTCAATAACTCTTGTTTCAAAGAAGTTTTTCTCCTTTCTTAGATCCATGATCTCAGACATCCAAGGGAATGGGTTCTTAACACCTGGATATTCCTCACTTAAACCAATCTGTACTAGCCTTCTATTACAGATAAACTTTAAATATTCTTCCATCATTACAGCATTCATTCCCAGAACGCCTCGTGGCATTGAATCTCTTGCATACTCAATTTCATATTGAGTGCCCTCTAAGATAAGGTTTCTAGCTCTAGTTTTCATGTCCTCATCCCAGATATTTGGATTTTCATTGATTATTGTGTTGATTACATCTATCCCAAAGTTTACATGCATGGATTCATCACGAAGTATGTACTGGAACTGCTCAGATACACCAGTCATTTTATTCAACCTACCCATTGAGAGCACTTGTGTGAATCCACAATAAAAGAACATACCTTCTAGAACACAATAATAAGCAATAAGGTTGCTAAGAAACTCTTTATCGTTTTCAGGTGTGCCAGTACTAAAACTAGGATCAGAAAGCGATCTTGTATGTTTTAGGCCCCAAGCAGCTTTTTTCTCAACTGAAGGCACTTCTCTGTACATATTAAATATTTCACCTTCATCCATACCTAATGATTCGACGCAGTACTGATATGCGTGAGTGTGAATTGCCTCCTCAAAAGCTTGTCGTAGAAGATATTGTCTGCATTCAGGGTTTGTTATCTGTCTATATACAGAAAGGACGAGGTTATTTGCAACTAATGAATCTGCAGTTGAAAAGAAGCCTAAACTTCTTTTAACTATTCTTCTTTCATCTTCTGAAAGCCCATCGTTACTTTTCCACAAAGCAATATCTGCAGTCATATTAATTTCCTGCGGCATCCAGTGGTTGGCACAACCATCAAGGTATTTTTTCCAAGCCCATTCATACTTAAAGGGTACAAGTTGATTGAGATCTGCCCTTGAATTAATCATGGCTTTTTGATCAACCTGCACCCTGCCTTCTAATGTATCTAAATCTTCTTTAGCTAATTTAAGATCCTCTTCTGTAAGCGTTGAAACATTTGTGACTTCATGGCTAACAGTATTCTGTGTTGACTCATTTTGCTGTAGTTGAACTTGTGGTTCTTTTTCTCTTACAGAATTTTCTTGTTTTTTTTCCGTTACTTCTTCTTTATGATAATCGTCCCAATCTAACATTTTTCCTCCTATTGGCATGCCTCACAATCTGGATCTAATATACTGCAAGCTTTTGGTGCTGAGGTTGTGGCAGCTGTGTTAGTTGTTGTGCTTTGAACAGCATTCAAGTTACTTCTTTCAACTGTAGATTTTTCTGTTGAAGTCGCTCCCATCGCTCTTAAGTAATAAGTCGTTTTTAAACCTTTATACCAAGCCATTCTATAGGTGATGTCTAATTTTTTCCCATCAACGTTAGCAATATAAAGATTTAGTGATTGTGCTTGATCAATCCATTTTTGTCTTCTGCTTGCCGATTCAACTATATAGCGTGGCTCTACTTCAAATGCCGTCATAAACCTATTCTTAATGTCTTCAGGGATTCTATTTATCTGTGAAAGAGATCCCTCAAAATATTTAAGGTCACTCAGCATCACATCATCCCAAAGATCTGCCTGTTTTAATTCTTCAATCAAATAAGGGTTAACTATTGTAAATTCGCCTGATAAATTCGATTTAACGAATAAGTTTTGATATGTTGGCTCAATAGATTGTGATACTCCTGTAATATTGGCTATAGTTGCAGTAGGGGCAATAGCCATAACGTTTGAATTTCTCATTCCTGTTGTTTTGACCTTTTCTCTTAATTTGTCCCAGTCAAGGGTTGTGTCTGTGTTTTGGTCAATAAAGCCTTCACCTCTTTGTTCTTTAAGAAGTTGGATTGAATCTATTGGTAAGATGCCTTGGTCCCAAAGAGAATTTTTATAGGTCTCGTAGGTTCCTCTTTCCTTTGCTAATTCCGAGGATGCATCTATCGCAAAGTAGCTTATTAATTCCATTGATTTATCAGCAAAATCAACGGCTTCTTGAGAATTGTAAGATATTCCTAGTTTATACAAGGCATCCTGAAAACCCATCAAGCCTAGCCCAACAGGCCTATGTTTTTTATTGGAGTTTTCAGCTTGAGGAACAGGGTAATAATTTATATCAATAACGTTATCTAGCATTCTTACAGCTGTAGTTACTGTTTTTTTCAACTGCTCTACATTGATTTTGCCATCTTGAATATGTTGAGGCAGGTTTATACTGCCTAAGTTGCAAACTGCAATTTCCTCTTCGTTTGTGTTAAGAGTTATTTCGGTGCACAAGTTTGAGGAATGAACAGTACCCACATGACCTTGAGGAGATCTAATGTTACATGGATCCTTAAAAGTTATCCAAGGATGCCCAGTTTCAAAAAGCATTGAAAGCATTTTTCTCCATAGATTTTTTGCAGGTATTTTTTTGAAGTGGGAAAGTGTTCCATCTTCTGTCATTTTTTCGTATTC
>JAYPTH010000019.1:0-9990 GCA_038133485.1 Gammaproteobacteria bacterium
AAAGATATACACTTAATGCTTAGATTAAATTATTTAACATAATATCGATGCAAATATCTACTACTCACTATTTTGTAAGTTTTTCTTCTAAATATTTGTAAAATGTGACTTTTTAAAAATACTCACTACAATACTCACATATGGCTAAAGACGTTATTGAAATGCAAGGCACAGTTATTGAAGTGCTTCCTAATACTGTATTTCGCGTAAAACTTGAGAATGACCACGTTATAACTGGCCACATATCAGGCAAAATGAGAAAAAACTACATTAGGATATTAAATGGCGATAAAGTAACTGTTGAACTTTCTCCATATGATCTTTCTAAAGGTAGGATAACCTTTAGATCTAAGTAACTACTCGTGACTTAACGCTTAAAATAAGCCCTTTTGCTGTCACTTTAGCTTTAATTATATCGCCCCTTTTTGCTTTATCTTCTATTAGAAATCCTGCTACTGGTTTTTTAATTTCTTTTTCCACTATCCTTGCTATTGGTCTAGCGCCTAATTTTGTATCAGTATTCTTTGAAAGTATCATTTTTATTACACTTTCGTCATATTCAAAATCGATACCTTTTTTGTTTAATTTTGCTTGTAACTCTATTAGGAACTTTTCGACCACTGAATCTAAGTCCTTTATTTCAAGCTTATTAAAATTGATTATTCCATCCAATCTGTTCCTAAATTCAGGTGTAAAGACCTTTGATACGGCCTTTTCAAACTTATCTTCATTCCTTTGCTCTATGAATCCCACTGAGTCAGTTTCAGCTTCTATTGCTCCAGTATTTGAGGTCATTACAATCATTGTATTTTTGAAGTTCACATTTCTGCCGTTACTATCTGTTAAAGTCCCATAATCAAGCACCTGTAGAAGTATGTTGAATACGTCAGGGTGAGCTTTTTCTATTTCGTCTAAAAGTAGTACAGAATGTGGTTTTTTATTGATTTCTTCAGTCAATAATCCACCTTGTTCATATCCAACATAACCTGGGGGCGAACCTATAAGTTTTGAAACTGTATGTCTTTCCATGTATTCAGACATGTCAATTCTTACGAATTCTATGCCCATGAAAAAGGC
Organism: Gammaproteobacteria bacterium; assembly: GCA_038133485.1. Classification (GTDB taxonomy): domain Bacteria; phylum Pseudomonadota; class Gammaproteobacteria; order Magnimaribacterales; family TMED112; genus TMED112. Next base: position 1,078 of record JAYPTH010000019.1, read on the forward strand.
TAATTGCTTAGTTAGCTCTGTTTTTCCCACTCCTGTAGGCCCGGTAAATAAGAATGAACAGATGGGCTTATCCTCATTGCCAATACCAGCTTTAGCGGTTTTAATTGCACTTACAACAGAATCAATTGCCTCATTTTGACCAAAAATGACTGATTTCAAACTTGCATCAAGGCTGCTAAGATTTTCTTTACTGCTTGCTGTAAGCTGTAATGGAGGAATGTTTGTTATATTAGAAATTAAATTTTCAATATCAGACTTTCTAATAACATTGCCTGTTTTTTTGTTAAGTTTTTTTCTTGAGCCCGCTTCATCAATAAGATCTATAGCTTTATCCGGCAACTTTGAGTCTTGTAAGTACTTATTTGAGAGCTCCACAGCTGATTTAAGCGCTTCTTTTGAATAAGACACTTCATGATAGCTCTCAAACTTATTTTTTAGACCCTCAAGGATTCTAAGAGCTTCATCAGGACTTGGTTCATCAATCTGAATCTTCTGGAATCTTCTAGAAAGAGAATTATTCTTTTCAAAGATTTGTCTATATTCTTTGTATGTAGTTGCCCCAATGCATCTTATATCTCCTTTAGCTAAGGCTGGTTTAAGCAGATTTGAGGCATCCAAAGCGCCCCCAGATGCTGAGCCAGCACCAATTATGGTATGAATTTCATCAACAAAAAGAATAATCTTTTCATTTTTATGAAGATATTCTGTAAGAGATTTCATTTTCTTTTCAAAATCTCCACGATATTTGGTGCCAGAGACTAAGCTGCCAACATCTAATGCCATTACTTCGTATTCGGCAAAAATTTCCGGGCATTTTTGTTCTTGAATTGATTTGGCGAGACCTTCTGCAATTGCAGTTTTGCCAACCCCTGATTCTCCAACAAGAATTGGGTTATTTTTCCTTCTTCTGCCAAGGATTTGAAAAAGTCTCTCCGTGGTCTCTTCACGTCCAATAAGTGGGTCTATCCTGCCCTCTTTCGCTTCCTGATTGAGATTGATTAGAAAGTCTGGGTATTTTTCTGTGACTTCTTTTGTTTCATCTGCTTTTTCTTCAGTTTCGACAGCTGTATCTCTTCCATGAGAGATGTATTCAACAACATCTAGCCTACTAATATTTCTTCTGTTTAAGATATATACCGCATAACTTTCCTTTTCAGAAAAAATGGCCGCTAGAAGATTCTCCCCATGGACTTCATTTTTACCACTTGATTGAACATGAAAAATCGCTCTCTGAAGCACTCTTTGAAATGCTAAGGTTGGCTGGATTTCTTTGCTTTCTTTTGCTTTTGGGACATTCTTATTTATGTACTCCTTTACCTCTTTCTGTAAACTGCTTATATCTACTGAAAGGGATTCTAGAATTCTTCTCGCTGATTCTTCCATCGTGAGCATTAGCAATAAATGCTCGATAGTCACAAATTCCTCTTTATTTTCAGAACAATCTTTGAATAGCTGATTAAGTGTATTTTCTAAATCTTTTGAAAGCATATAGATAATATATCTAATCTTTTACCAATTCTTCAATATCTGTTTTCAAAGGATGTTCATTTTGTTTTGAAAATAGGTTAATTTGTTGGGACTTTGTTTCTGCAATTTCCTTTGAAAATGCGCCGCAGTAGCCTTTTCCTTCATTGTGAATCTGTAACATTATTTCTGTTGCTTTAGGATGATCGAAACCAAAAAAATGTTGAATTACATACACTACAAATTCCATAGGAGTGTAATCATCATTGAAAAATATAACTGCAAATTGAGGTGGTTTTTCTACTTCTAAAATTGGGTTTTCAAGCTCTACGCTGCCTGAGGTATATTCTTCTTGGGACATCAAGAATAATTTTAAAAGTTTTTAATTAGGAGTTCACCAAACTTAGAGCAACTTACCTCTTCTGCATCGTCAATTAGACGTGCAAAATCATAGGTCACTGTTTTATCTTGAATAGTTTTTTCCATCCCTGCTATTATCATATCAGCAGCTTCTACCCATCCCATGTGCCTTAACATCATTTCGGCTGACAGTATCAAAGAGCCTGGGTTTACCTTATCTTGGCCAGCATATTTTGGTGCAGTCCCATGTGTGGCCTCAAAAACTGCTGTTTCATCACCTAAATTCGCACCAGGGGCAATACCAATACCACCAACTTGAGCAGCCAAAGCATCAGACAGATAGTCACCATTGAGGTTTGGGGTAGCTAAAACATTATATTCTGCAGGTCTCAACAAACATTGCTGTAGAAATGCATCACAGATGACATCGTTAACGATAATATCTTTACCAGTATTTGGATTTTTAAACATCATCCATGGGCCTCCATCAATCTCAACACCGCCAAATTCTTCTGCAGCAAGCTGGTAACCCCAATCTCTAAAGGCACCTTCAGTGAATTTTTGGATATTACCCTTGTGAATTAAAGAAACAGAGTCTCTGTCATTTTGAATAGCATATTCGAATGACTTTCTAATTAACCTCTTACTACCCTCTTCCGATATTGGTTTAATTCCTATTCCGCAATTAGATGGAAATCTGATTTTCTTTACTCCGTACTGTTCTTGTAAAACTTTTATAAGTGACTGGGCTTCAGGTGTGTCTGATTTAAATTCTACTCCAGCATAGATATCTTCTGAGTTTTCTCTAAAGATTACCATATCAACAAGTTCTGGGTGTCTAACAGGGCTTGGAGTGCCGTCAAAATACCTTACTGGTCTCTGACATACGTATAGATCTAATTCTTGCCTAATTGCTACATTTAAGGACCTTATGCCGCCACCAACTGGAGTTGTGAGTGGTCCTTTTATGGACAACACATATTCTTTGCATGCATCTAGTGTTTCTTGAGGCAGCCATTGATCATCCCCGTAAACTGCTACCGATTTTTCACCACAGAAGATTTCCATCCAGCTGATTTTTCTTTTGCCGCCATATGCTTTATCAACAGCTGCATCAACAACCTTTTTCATAACAGGGGTAATATCTACACCGATACCATCACCTTCAATGAATGGAATAATTGGATTATCAGGGATATTAAGTTTGCCGTTTTGGAAGGAAATTTTCTCCCCTTGTGCTGGAATTTTTATCTTTGAATTGCCCATAGACCTAAAATGTGGCTTGATTATACTTAGATTTGCACTAAATATTAAGCTTTTATGAAGAAATGTTATGCAAAATAACAAAAAGGTAATTGTTGGAATATCTGGAGGCGTAGATTCTTCTGTTTGTGCGCTTATGCTTAAAACTGCAGGGTTTGATGTTCAAGGTGTTTTTATGAAAAACTGGACCAATTCTGCACCTAATATTGAATGCACAACAGAAATGGATTTTGCAGATGCTGAAGCAGTATGTGATCAAATAGGCATCCCATTACATCAAGCAAATTTTTCTGGCGATTATTGGGATAGAGTTTTTAAAAAATTTTTATCAGACCACAATGAGGGGTTAACTCCAAACCCAGACATTCTTTGTAATAAAGAAATAAAATTTAGAGCTTTCTTAGATTACTGCATGGAGATTGGTGCCGATTATATTGCTACAGGTCACTATGTGAGAGTGGGAAACAACGGCTCATCTACAAAACTTTTAAGAGGAGTTGATCGAACCAAAGATCAGTCATATTTTTTGCATCAGGTTACCAGTGAAGATCTTGCAAAATCATTATTTCCTTTGGGAGATCTCACCAAACAGCAGGTAAGAAAAATAGCCAAAGACAACAACCTTATCACTTCAGAAAAGAAAGATTCTGTTGGCATCTGTTTTATAGGGAAAAATAAATACAACGACTTTATAGCAAATTTTTTAGGTAAAAATCCTGGTGATATTCTTGATGAGGAAGGCAATAAACTTGGTGAGCATGATGGCCTTATGTATTTTACGCTTGGGCAAAGACAGGGAATTGGTCTTGGTGGTATAAAAGGCAAAGAGCAAGATTCTTGGTATGTAGCACATAAAGATAAGGCTTCGAATACACTGACGGTAGTACAAGGCAACAATCACCCTCTTCTCTTTAGTGAGGGTTGTTTTGTCGAGGACATTCACTTTGTAAATAACAATAAAATCACTGAGCTTGAGTGCGACGTGCAAATTCGCTATCAATCAAAACCAGTCAAAGCAGTTATTTCAAAACTTAATGACGGCTATAGGATTAATTTCTTGTTACCACAACTAGCAGTCACTCCTGGTCAATCTGCAGTGATCTATAGTGAAGATGAGTGCTTAGGAGGTTCTGTAATTAAAGAAAGAATTTCCTCAGACTTCTATAAATGGGCTGATAATAGAGGGTATAATTACCAAGTCTATGGATGACAGTCAGCTGAGGAACTTATCCCCTCTCGATGGAAGATATCACGATAAAACTCAAGTAACTCGTGAGATATTTTCTGAGCTAGGCTTAATTAAAGCTCGCATAAAAGTTGAAGCTTACTGGCTGTTATATTTCTTAGAAAACCTTAAGCAAGACAGTCTTAATAATGAGTCATTATCTATTCTAAAAGATTTAACTAAAAACCCGTCTGATGAACTAGCTCTGAGGGTTAAAGAGATTGAAAGGACAACGAACCATGATGTGAAAGCAGTAGAATTAGCTATCGCTGAGTTATTTGAAGGCCAGCCTGATATTCAAAGTTTAGTGCATATATTCCTTACCTCTGAAGATGTGAATAGCACCAGCTATGCGTTAATGTTGCAATCAGGTGTTCAATCATTCGTAGCTTTATTAAAGGGCCTCCAGAGCGATATAAAAGAACTTGCACTCCAAAATGCAAAAACCCCAATGCTATCAAGAACTCATGGACAGCCTGCCACACCCACAACATTAGGAAAAGAATTAAATGTTTTTGCTGCCAGAATCAAAAAAGAATTAGCACAAATTGAAGCTCAAGAAATGTATGCCAAATGGGGAGGTGCAACTGCCAATTATAATCCGCATTTACTTGCCTACCCCCAAGAAGATTGGCTTAATCACTCAGAAAGATTTATGCAAAGCATGGGTCTTAGATTGACGAGAGTATCAACACAAATTGAGCCGCATGATTATATGGCACAGCTCTTCCATAACTTCATCAGAGTAAACAATATCCTCTTAGATTTCGCGCAAGATATATGGACATATATAGCTCTTGATTACTTCAAACTAAAAGTTGTGAAAAATGAGGTTGGTTCCTCCACAATGCCGCACAAAGTTAACCCAATTGATTTTGAAAATGCTGAAGGTAACTTAGGGTTATCCTCAGCTTTACTAGGACATTTAGCTAACAAACTAACACAGTCTAGATTGCAAAGAGATCTATCTGATTCAACTGCCTTGAGAAATATTGGCTCAGCTTTTGGCTATCTAGAAATTGCCTTAAGTTCATTGCAAAAAGGCGTCTCAAAATTAGAACCAAACACCATTAAAATTAAAGCGGACCTTGAGGACAGGTACGAAATCCTCGCAGAAGCACTACAAAGCTTTTTAAGGCTTGAGGGAAACAGTGAAGCATACAACTCAGTCAAAGATTTAAGTAGAGGTATGACTATGAATAAAGAGGTGTATGAAAAAGCTGTTAATGAGTTAATTATCGACCCTGAACATAAAGATATTCTATTAAAACTTACTCCTGATACCTATTTAGGATTGGCAGAATTATTAGCAAAGGAAGGAAATAAATGAGCGTAAAATTTAAGTTTGATATGCCTCCAGAGGCAGAGGTAATTTTTAATGATGAAGCATTAAAACTTTTGGAAAATTTACACAATAAGTTTGATGGCAGAATCAAAGAGGTGCTTCAGCTTAGAGCTGAAAGACAGGAAAAATTTAACAACGGCATGTTGCCCGAATTTTTACCTGAAACTGAAGATGTTCGCTCTGGAGATTGGCGTGTCAGAGACATCCCAGAAGATCTTTTAGATAGACGTGTCGAGATCACTGGTCCCGTGGACAGAAAAATGGTTATCAATGCCTTAAATGCTGATGTAAAAGTTTTTATGGCCGATTTTGAGGATTCCTTAAGCCCTACTTGGGAAAATGTTGCACTCGGGCAAAAAAACTTATACGACGCTGTGAGAAAAACCATAAATTTTGAGAATCCTGATAATGGCAAAAAATATAAATTAAATGAAGAAACAGCTATTTTGATGTGCCGAGTTCGTGGTCTGCATCTGCCAGAAAAAGGCATTGAAATTAATGGTGATAACCCATTTGGTTGTTTATGTGATTTTGGGCTATATCTTTTTCACAATGCTAAAGAACTAATGAATAACAATACTGGCCCCTACTTCTATGTGCCAAAATTGCAATCACATCTTGAAGCCAGATTATGGAATGAAATTATTAATTACTCTGAAGACTATCTTAACTTACCCAGAGGTACTGTCAGGGTGACATGCTTGATTGAAACTTTGCCAGCTGTCTTTGAAATGGATGAGATATTGTACGAGCTAAGAGATCATATAGTTGCCTTAAATTGTGGACGCTGGGATTATATTTTTAGTTATATTAAAACCTTTCAAAATTCACCAAAAAGGCTACTGCCCGACAGATATCAGGTCGGTATGGGACAACCATTTTTAAATGCTTATTCTCGATTACTGATTAAAACCTGCCACCGTCGAGGAGCCTTTGCTATGGGCGGTATGGCAGCATTTATACCCTCAAAAGATCCTGAGGAAAACCAACTAGTCACAGAAAAAGTAATGGCTGACAAAATGCTAGAGACACAAAACGGTCATGATGGCACATGGATTGCCCATCCCGGCTTATCTGACATTGCCAACAATGTATTTTCAAATGCTTTTGAGGCTGGCAACACCAATCAGATGCATGTGCTGCGTGAAGATGACAATATTACAGCCGAAGACCTAATTACACCTTGTGAGGGTGATTTTACTGAAGGTTGTTTCAGAGCCAATATTAGAGTGTCATTGAGATATATTGAAGCATGGTTGAGAGGCGTGGGATGTGTGCCTATTTATGGGTTAATGGAAGATGCTGCAACAGCAGAGATTTCTAGAAGCTCATTATGGCAATGGGTTAGGCATGGTGTGACCATGGACTCAGGTATTGTGGCTTCGAAAGAGTCATTTGAAAAGATGCTCGAGGAAGAATACAATAATGTCCAAGAAGAGGTTGGGCAGAGCTCTTTGGTATCAGGTAAGTTCCTTGAAGCTAAAAATTTATTACAGGATTTAGTGTTAAGCGAGGAATTAACTGATTTCCTCACATTGCCCGCATATAGGAGTATATAGATGAATTTAAGTGACCAAGTCGCTGCGTTAGAAAAAGATTGGGCTGAAAACCCAAGATGGAAGCATGTCAAAAGACCATATTCTGCTGAAGAAGTCGTCAAATTAAGAGGTTCCCTGCAACCTGAATGCACATTAGCTCGAAAAGGAGCGGAGAAACTATGGAAATACTTATTTTCAGAAGATTATATTAATTGCTTAGGAGCCTTAACTGGTGGTCAGGCGGTGCAACAAGTCAAGGCTGGTGTTAAAGCTATCTACCTTTCAGGCTGGCAAGTTGCAGCTGATAATAATTCCGCTGGCACCATGTATCCAGATCAATCGCTCTACCCCGTCGACTCGGTACCAAAAGTCATCACTAGAATTAACAATGCATTTAGAAGGGCCGATCAGATTGAATGGATGAAGACCAATGGTGAGCCTAAAGTAGACTTTTTTGCACCTATTATTGCTGATGCTGAGGCAGGTTTTGGTGGCAATCTTAATGCCTTCGAGCTAATGAAACGCATGATAAGCGCTGGGGTTGCTGGTGTTCATTTTGAGGATCAATTAGCCAGTGTAAAAAAATGCGGCCACTTAGGTGGTAAAGTTTTGGTGCCTACTCAGGAAGCCATACAGAAACTTATTGCAGCTCGACTGGCAGCTGATGTCTCTAACACGCCAACAATATTAATTGCCAGAACCGACGCCGACGCTGCTGATTTGGTAACTTCAGACATAGATGACAGGGATTTACCTTTCTTAACGGGTGAAAGGACCTCAGAAGGCTTCTTTAGGTCCAATGCTGGTATTGACCAGGCTATTGCTCGAGGATTGGCTTATGCGCCCTATTCTGACCTAGTTTGGTGTGAAACATCCAAACCTGATCTAGAGCAAGCCAAGATTTTTGCTGAAGCTATCAGAAAAGATCACCCAGAGATTCTTTTGGCATATAATTGTTCACCTTCCTTCAACTGGAAGAAAAATCTTGACGATGCCACTATCGCCAAGTTCCAGCGTGAACTTGGTGCCATGGGTTACAAATTTCAATTTATTACTCTAGCTGGCATTCATTCCATGTGGCACGGTATGTTTAGTTTAGCTAAGGATTATGTTGCTGAAGGTATGCCAGCATACGTGAGGTTACAGGAACAAGAGTTTGAAGATGCCAATAGAGGCTACACCTTTGTTTCTCACCAGCAGGAAGTTGGCACAGGGTATTTTGATGCCGTAAATAACTGCATTCAAGGTGAAGAAAGTTCAACTTCAGCTCTAAAAGGTTCCACTGAAGAAGATCAGTTTTAATTTGTATTTTTTTTGTTTTCATAGGACACTCTTACTAAGGAGTGCCCTATGAGCAAAATTGTAAAAAAATCGTTTTCAAACCCCGACATAAAGCCTGACTTTCCAAAAGTCGATGCCCGTACACTAGAGATGGGTGATGGCGTTAAAGTATCCAAAGTAGTCGCTGAGCACGGCTGGAAATGGTCAGAATGCGTCAAACCTAGTATTGGCACAGATAGCTGCCAAGCTTCACACATTGGCGTATTAGCCAAAGGTACTATGACGGTCAGAATGGACGATGGGACAGAAGTTAATTATGAGGCTGGCGATGCCTACATGATTGGTCCTGGTCACGATGCTTGGATTACCAGTGCTGAAGGCACAGAGGCTTACGAAGTATCCTTCGATAAAGCCGACATCTGGCACGACTAGAAAGG
>JAYPTH010000020.1:0-4901 GCA_038133485.1 Gammaproteobacteria bacterium
AAAGAACATCAATCTTTGATGGCAACTTTATTTGCCCAAAGTTCAGCAGAAGCTTATGCAAATTCACAGACCATATACAAGTCTGCACAGGACAATCTTGATGCATTGATAGCAGACAAGAATCACACTGCAGCTCTTGAACAGACAGGCAACTATCAGAGCAAACCACCAGCTGTTATTCTTGATGTTGATCAGACTGTATTAGATAACATTGCATATCAAGCTAGATTAATTCGCAATGGCTCATCATACCCTGATGGATGGATAGAATGGGCAAAAGAAGAACAGGCAGATTTTATGCCTGGTGTTAAAGAATTTATTGAATACGCTCTTTCAAAAGGTGTAGAAGTATTTTTTGTCACTAATAGAGTGATTGAAATTGAGCAAGCAACAATAAACAATCTTGAGAAATTAGGTTTTAAGCTTTCATCAAAATTAGACCTAATACTGTCCAAAGGTGAAAATGGCTGGGGCTCTAACAAAACTTCAAGAAGAGAGCTGATTGCTAAAGACTACAGAATAATAATGATGTTTGGTGATAACTTTGGTGACTTTGTCGATATTGAAGAGAATCTTTTGCCAGCAGGAGAAAGAGTTAAGTTTGCAAAGCAATATGAAAAGTACTGGGGAACATCTTGGTATATGTTAGCGAACCCTACTTATGGTGCTTGGGAAGGCTCATTAATTGGTTTTGATTATTCTTTACCAATGAAAGAGCAGCTTAAACTTAAAGAAAGTGCTTTAGATACTAAATGAAAACCTTCTTTAAATATTTTTTAACCTTTGTTCTTGGGGCTACGACAACATTTTTCTTGATCAACCAATATGCTCCTTTAATCATTGCTGTACCAGAGAAGGATTTAGAATTTGTTCCCATTGTTTTTGATACTGAAGTAAAACAAAAGGAGTTATCGTCGGTCTCACCTAGGGCTAAAAATATCATTCTCTTGATTGGTGATGGTATGGGAGCAAATCACATAACTGCCTATAAAACAGCTCGAGGTGGCCCAAACCATCTGACAGCATTTGATAAGTTTCCGATTTCTGGATTTGTTAAGACGCATGCCATCGATAGCATTGTTACAGATTCAGCATCTTCAGCCACAGCCTATAGTACTGGTGTGAAAACAATCAATAGGTATATTGGCATGGGTCCAGAGAATAATCCTGTAGCAAATATAACTGAGTTGCTATATGAGCGAGGCTACATTAACGCAATTATTGCCACATCTGAAATCACTCATGCTACTCCTGCTTCATTCGCGGCACACAATATATCTAGATACAACACTGATGAAATCGCTACTGATATTTTTCAATCAAAAAACCATATTATTTTGGGTGGTGGTAAGGGATTCTTTCAACCAATTCTTGATGGAGGCTTAAGAGAGGATGATTTAAATCATATCCAAGAAATGAAAGAAGATCATCTCTATATAGAAACACTAAATGAGCTTGAAGATCTTCCTGTCGCTACTAAAAAAAGAGTTTTTGGTTTATTTGCTCAAGAAGAGCTTGGTTTAGCTGAAGATGAGCCATCTCTTTCAGAAATGTTTTCATATGCATACAATTCAGCTGATGAGAGAGTTAATCTTGGAAAGTGCAATGGGTTTTTTATTATGGCGGAAGGGTCACAAATTGACTGGCGCTCACATGATAATGATTTCTCTGGCATGATCATGGAGTTAGATGAGTTTAATCAAACAATAGATAATGCGCTTAGATATGCTAAATCAAGAGATGATACTTTAGTCGTTGTTACTGCAGATCATGAAACCGGCGGTCTTTTAATTGAGCAAGATAATATAAGTTACGAAACCTCAGAAGCAATGAAAATATCTTGGAATACAGCTGTAGGAAGAGGTGGGCATACTGGTGCTATGGTGCCAATATTTGCTTATGGTCCTGGCGCTGAAAATTTTTCTGGAATCATTGACAATACTGATGTGTTTCATGCAATGAAAAAAGCTATTGGTTTTGAAAGCCTAGAGTTAGCTCAGTGCAACTAGCTATATATGATCTTTATGTAGATCTTTTTTGATATCTTCATGATCCCCGACCATAATATGATCTTTGCTCTTGGTTAGATATCTTTCAAAAACTGGAATCATCAAAAGTGGAAGCATACCTCCTAAAATTATACCAAGGGTCATAGGTCTTATTGAAGGATCAATTATAGAAGCTATTAAGTCGGCAACAATATGAGCCATTGCAGCTCCAATTATTCCGGCAATGTATCCTTTTGAAGCTACTTTAAGAAGCCTATTAATACTCCAGCCAGTGTAATAACCAACTACGGTTATAAAAACATGAACAAACCCGAATATAAAACCTCTTAGAGAGGGATAATTATTTATTAATTCTTCAACCATCGAAAGACCAAGATATGTAAGAAGCTCATTATATATTCATTTATGCTTTATGATAGTTAAGTATTTATGTTTTATGGATTCCTTTTTTTCTAAAAATACAATTTTCTCAGGGTTATTTTTCTTTTTTGCATTATTCTCTTTGTTCGTATTAAGGCCGTTCAGGAATACCATAGCTGCAGATATCGGCACCTCAGAATTGACATTCTATCTGTTTGTAGTTGTTATTTTGATGTTATTGGTCAATCCAATATATTCGTACGTTGTTTCAAAGATAAAACAGGAAAAGATTGCGGTTTACATCTATGGCTTCTTTATCTTCAATCTATTAATTTTTTTATGGTTTTATATTTATTTTCCAGACTTATTTTTAGTTAAATCAATTTTTTATGTTTGGTACAACATTTTTAACTTTTTTATTGTTGCAATATTTTGGGCTTTGACAGTCAGTTCATTTGATATCGAGGGTGGAAAAAAATACTTTGGGTTAATCAGTGCATGTGGATCATTGGGTGCTTCCTGTGCTGGTTATTTGGTAAATAATTATTTATATGATCAGCAAATATTGTCACTAATAATTACAGTAGTAGGGCTGATTATAGCTATCTATTTCTCATCTTTAGTAAAAAGAGATCCCACAAAAATTGTGACAAACAAAACTAACTCTTTTGAAGAAATTTTTGAACAATTTATTCAGATACAAAAGAACCCACTGATAAGAAGTTTTATTTTTTATGCTTTTACATGGACATGCTTATCCACAGCGCTATGGTTTTTTCAATTAGAAATAGTTAATGCTTATGCAACTACTTCAGCGGAAAAAACCAAAGTATTTGGACAGGCTGATCAATTTGTTCCACTGGTTACTCTATTTACGCAAATTGCATTAACTTCATACGTCCTTCGATCAAGGTTGTTTGGCATAAAATTTGTTCTGACAATCTATGGGTTCATATTTGCTTCTGCCTTTCTAGCAATATCAGGACATTTTTCTGGATACTTATTAAGCAGCTCTGGTGTTATTGTTTTTCTAATACTTCAAGGCGTTATGAGACCGTTCGAATATGGTTTAAATAAACCAGCAAGGGAAGCTGTCTATACCACCCTATCTCAGAAGGAGAAATATAAATCTACAGTCTTTATCGATACTTTCACCAATAGGTTTGGAGATGCTACTGGGGGGCTATTGTTCAATTCAATGATTACATTTGGTCTTGTATTATATACTGCACCTCTAGCAATCATCCCCTTGGCATTATTCTTAGTTGGGCTTGGATTTAATATTTCAAAAAGCATTGAGAAAGCAAACTCCTAGAAAAATATATTAAATTTTTATTGATATTTTTTCTGTCACCCATAAAATAACTCTTTCGATCATGCTTACAAAAGAAAAAATACTTAAAGCTCCCAAAAAGAATTACATGAATAAGGAGCAGCTTGAATTCTTTAAATTTCTCTTATTTGATTTAAAAAAAGAAACTCTAGAGCACATAAAGCAGGCAAAAGAACGTTTAAGCAATCCTCCAGCATGTAGCGATGAGGTTGATAGAGCACAACATGAGATTGATTCAATGTTATTTCTAAGAATAGTAGAAAGAGAGTCAAAGCTTTTGCCAAAAATAGATAAAGCTCTGCTAAGAATTAAAGCCGGAGATTATGGATATTGTATGGAGTCAGGTGAACCTATTGGATTGCCAAGACTTATTTCCAGACCAACAGCTGAGTATTGTGCAGAGATCAAAACTATCAATGAAGAAAAAGAAAAGCATTTCGCTGACTAATTTTTATCATTGCCTAACTTTGCTTTCTGCAACACAATAGAATAATGAGTAATCCTTTAAGCAGCATTTCATCTTCAAGACTTGGAGTTCTATCTGAGTTAACTTTAAGAATTATTTTCGCATTATTAATTTTTTCTCATGGCGAAGGCAAATTTGCAGCTTTAATCGCTGAACCAAACACCCCGTTACGTGTTGTTGAGAATCTTGCATTGTTCGGAGATTTTCCAGTTTTTTCATCCTGGTTAGCAGCAATATTGGAGACTATAGTTATACCTGCACTAATACTATTAGGAGGCGCTTCATTCTTGGGAGAAAAAGCAAAAAACCTTTCAACATTAGGAGGTATTCTGGCCACAGCCTTAATGCTTAATATTATTTTTAATTTTCATGTTGGCGTTCTAGAGCAAGGCTGGTCAGAATTTAAGTACCAAATTTCATTATTGGCAATTTCAATCTATTTCTTATTTAAATGATATTTAGATTTACTGAAGCAACTGTTATTTCGACGTTGCTTTTGTCAACTATTATGTCCGCTTTGGTAAGTTTTTTCATTACCGCACTAAATCAAAATCAATTTCCTCCAGAATTCTCTGCATGGTTGAGTGCTTGGATGTTAGCTTGGGCGATAGCTACTCCAATTGTTTTTTTTGTTGCACCTTTTTCAAAATACATAGCTGATAAACTTTCAGATGATCCTCGAGATAGGAAGTAGTTGTATTTTAAAGTATAGCCATATATCATTTCATTTCTT
>JAYPTH010000021.1:0-4309 GCA_038133485.1 Gammaproteobacteria bacterium
GGATGGAAAAAGATCAGAATGTTTGGTAGCGCAGCATTGTCTTGTGCTTATGTTGCTTCAGGAAGGTGTGATGTCTATCAAGAAAAAGGGGTCTACCTATGGGATTTTGCAGCAGGCATTTGTTTAGTTGAAGAAGCAGGGGGTAAAGCCACTTATGAAAAAATTGATGATTCTAGATATTCGGTTAACTTTACTAATGGCAAGCTATGAAGATTGCCATTGTCGCTGACAAAAAAGCAGGCCACCTCAGTCAATGTCTGGGTCTCAGAGATATTTTAAAAAAACAGTCACACGAAAAAGATGTATTTTACTTAAATCAAAACTTAATTTCTTTGCCTGGTTTTCTTGAAAGAGCTTTACTGCTCTTAGGGGAAAAATTTTATTTTTTTATTTTAAAGCTTCTAAATCCAAGTTTGGTTGAATTTAATTTCAATCTAGTGATTTGTTCTGGATCAAGAACGGCAATTCCTGCCTACCTCTTAGCAAAATTAACGAATGCAAAAATAATTTACATTGGCACACCAAAATATCGAATTATGAAAAAATTTGATGGCATTATCTCAACCAAATCTGATCTGAGTAAAGTTTACAGAGTCATTACAACCACTTTGCCACCTACAAAATTTATGCCTTTCAAGAAGGAGAATGCAATCAACTCTAATAGTTTGGTGTTAATTGGAGGCGATGGTTCTGGTTACGATTATGGGGAGGCTGATTGGTACCGCCTTGCTTATGAATTTAAGTCTGTAAATACTACTTTTCTAAATTCCAGAAGAACCCCTAAATTTGCTTGGGATAATCTAAAAGAAAATAAAGGCCCTAATCAACAATTCATGGATCTTGAAAATACTCCCTTTGAAAAACTAAAGGATGCCATTGATTCTCATGCAAATATATTTGTAACAGCTGATAGCACTAGCATGATAGTGGAAATTATTACGCGAGGTTATTTTGTCAATGTGATTGAGCTGAGGGGGCCAATAAAAAGAGAACATCACCATGATATGATTGAGAACCTCCAAGCAAAAGGTTTATTAAAAATCATAAATCTCTCGGAACTGCATAAGTCTATGCCAAAACTACATGGCAATGTTAAAGAATTTGTATTGAAGCAAAGAGAGGACCTTAAACAACAAATTTTAGCGTTGCTATGAAATCAGTAGTTTGGTTTAGAAATGATCTAAGAGTCCTTGATAATCCAGCTCTTTATAATGCATGTTTAGTATCTGATACGGTAATTGGTGTCTTTATCATTACAGAGGAACAATGGAGTGAGCATGATGATGCAAAATGCAAAGTTAGCTTTATTTTGCGCGCTGTTGAAAGTCTTAGAGAATCATTGGAAAAAATCAATATTCCCTTAGTCGTAATTGACGCTGGAGATTTTAAAAACTCAGAAAAAAAATTACTAACGTTCTGCAAAGAAAACGAAATTGGTAATCTTTATTTTAACTGCGAATATCAAGTCAATGAACTTAGAAGAGATAGAAAAATTTTTGAAAATTTTAAAAATGAAAATATTGGAGTGTTCCATTACCATGATCAGGTTATCCACGTGCCAGGTACACTTAAAACTAAAGCCGGCGGAGATTTTAGTGTCTATTCACCATTTAAAAGAAAGTGGTTTGAAGAGCTTACGGAAGATCAATTAAAATTGCTTGAGATACCCAAGAAGCAGGTAAAGCTGAATCTTGATTCTATCAATATAAAAGATTATCAAGATAAATATTATTCAAGTATAGATGATTTATGGCCTGTCTCTGAGGATTATGCACAGCAACAAGTTTTATCATTTCTAAAAAATAGAGGAGATGATTACAAAGATGATAGAAATTTTCCTGCAGTTGATGGGTGCTCAAAGATTTCCCCCTATCTGAATGTTGGAGTTGTTTCTTCAAAGTGGTGTTTAGTGAAAGCCAGAGAAAACAATAACAACCAGCTTGAAGATGGCAGCAGAGGTATTGTCCATTGGGTATCAGAGATTCTATGGCGAGAGTTTTACAGACATATCATGTATAACTTTCCTAGAGTTTCAATGAATAAGGCATTCCAAGCTTATACAGAACAACTTCAATGGTCTGAAAATCATGAGCATTTTGACAGGTGGGCAGATGCCAGGACAGGCATTCCAATTGTAGATGCTGGGATTGAGGAGATGAAACAAACTGGCTGGATGCATAATAGGTTAAGGATGGTTGTTGCCATGTTCTTAAGTAAAAATTTGCTTATTGATTGGAGAAAGGGAGAAAAATTTTTCATGCAGCATCTAATCGATGGAGATTTGGCCTCAAATAATGGAGGATGGCAATGGAGTGCCTCTACTGGCACAGACGCAGCACCCTATTTCCGAATCATGAATCCTGAAACACAATCTTTAAAATTTGACGCTCAGGGTGAATACATTAAAAAATGGTTGCCCCAACTAAAAGATTGCCCAATAAGTGAAATACATATGCCTTCTAATCCAGAGCAGTACGGTTATGTAAAACCTATTGTTGATCTTAAGCAATCTAGGCAAGCTGCTATAGATGCATTTGGAAATCTTAAGAAGGGTTAAATTGAATCTTTTAAAGCTTCCTCAAATTGATCAAATTTAAATTTATAACCTTTATCTAACAGAGTTTTTGGGTAGATTTGATGTCCTTCTGTAAGAAGCTCAGATGCTTCACCAAATACTGACTGATAAAACCACTTGGGCATATGAAAAAAATTTGGCCTCTTTAGTATTGCAGCAAGCAGTTCGCACATATCTTTATTTGTAATAGCATTTGGAGAAGTAACATTCACTGGTCCAGTCAACTGTTTCTCAATCAGGAAATCAATGGCATCAATGACATCAGCAACATGAACCCAAGAAACCCATTGTCTGCCACTGCCAATCATGCCTCCAAGAAAAAAACTATAAAGTAGTTTCATTGGTTCCAGAAACTTTGATTTTGGCCCAACAACCACCCCCAACCTTACAATTGAATTATTTTGAATTGATGATTTTTCGATTTGTGCTTCCCATTCTTGAACAAGATTAAGTGAAAAATTTAAGCCACTTTGTTTAACGCAATCTTCAGTAAATATTTCTGACTCTGAAAAAGGGTAGAAGGTAGTAGCAGAAGCCTGAATATAATGATTGATACTAAATGACTTAGCATCTTGTAGAAGATTTGCTGAATACCTAACCCGACTATCAAGCAATTCTTGTTTTCTCTTTGAAGTCCACCTGTTTGGGAAAATGCTTGCCCCAGCAAGGTTTATGAGGACATCACACGACTCTAATGCAGTGATATAGTCATGTTTTCCTAAAGTCGACCTACTTAAAATTTTAATGTTGTATTTGTTTTTAAATTTATGAAGGAAAGCTTGTCCAATATAACCTGAACCACCAGCTATAATTATTTTTTTCAAACCATACTCTCCAATAAATCTATAAAGTAAAATAACACATTATGGAAATAAATAAGTTTTACATTAATGGAGAATGGGTTACTCCAGATGGGTCAGAAAAAATTGATATCTATAACCCAGCCACTGAAGAAAAAGTTGGCCATGTAGTTTCAGGTTCTGAAAAAGATGTAAATGCAGCTGTTAAGGCTGCAAATGATGCCTTCGCATTAGCTGCTAACCTTTCGCTTGAAGATAGAAAACAAATTCTGCAGGAAATATTAGACGGCATGATGGAAAGAAGATCAGACTTTGCTGAAGCGATTTCGCAAGAAATGGGAGCCCCATTGAAAATGGCAGCTGGAGCTCAATTTGGAAGTGGAACAATACACTTTAAAAATACATTGGCTGTTATTGATAATTTCAAATTTCAAGAAGTACACGATAATATTACTATCAATAGGCTGCCTATAGGGCCTGTTGGCATGATCACACCCTGGAATTGGCCCCTAAATCAAATGTGCACAAAAATGGCATCTGCTATTGCAGCCGGTACCTCTTTTGTAATTAAACCTAGCGAGATTACACCTTCAGCTGCTCAAATTTTGGCTGAGGTTGTTGATCAAACATCATTGCCGAAGGGAGTATTTAATTTAATACATGGCTATGGGCATGTGGTTGGTAGAGCTATGAGTTGCCACAAAGATTTAGAAATGATTTCGTTTACTGGCTCAACAAGAGCAGGCATAGATATACAGAAAAATGCTGCTGACAATATTAAAAGAGTATCACTTGAGCTTGGTGGCAAGTCACCAAATTTAATTATGGAGGATGTGGACTTAGAAAAAGCTATCCAAATGGGCATGACGCAATGTTTTTTCAACACAGGTCAATCTTGCTCGGCCCCTACAAGAATGCTGGTGCCAGAAAAGTT
>JAYPTH010000022.1:0-3538 GCA_038133485.1 Gammaproteobacteria bacterium
AAATCGCCTTCGCCTTGAATTTTTTTACAATAGGTTTTTTCTTGCAGAATACCATCAATCTTACCAATAACTTTAACAAAAAAGAGGACTACGTCATTGGTTGTTCTTGGTACTTCCTTATCAAATAAATTCTCCAAAACATCTCTGTTCTTTTTTAAATGTAGATCGCTAAATAAAAATTTCATATGGGCTTGGTGACCAGGATATCGGATGGTTTTATAAGTTAAGTTTTTTACTTTCCCTTCATAAGTATCACACATAGTTGCGCAACCGCCTGAGGTATTGAAAGCTTCATAACTTTTGCCTTCAATTATTAATTTTTCCATACCCTCTAATGGCATGACTTTAACTTTTTCCCCCTCATAAATTGCATCGGCAGAATTACAATACTCATTTATCAATCCATTGGTTGACCAGCTCAAGTAGTAGCTCATTTCGTTGGTGGTATATTTTGGCAAAGCGCCAACTCTCATAAGTACCTCGTCAACTTCATCAAATTCTTTCATCATATGGGCAGCGCAAATATTAATAGCGCCTGGTGCTAAACCACACTGCGGGATTAATGTGCCAGTTGTTTCCAATTGCGTGACAAATTCTGTTGTTGCTACATCCTCAGTTAGATCAAAATAACCAATACCTAACTTGGCAGCTACTAGAGCAATTGTTTTATTGACTGCAAATGGACCGGCAGAAATAACGGCATCTCTATCTTTAAGAAACTCCTCAACTTGGGATTCATTGCTGGCATCTAGACCATCTTTAAGATCACCAACCTTGAGATCGTATTTATCGGCTAATAAAGCCTCAATAGCCCAACCAATGTTACCGCTTCCGATAAGACCAACTTTATTTTTCATCAAACTCTACTCCTTGAGCCAATGGTAATTCACTACCAAAATTAACTGTAACTGTCATTCTTCTCATATATGCTTTCCAAGCATCTGAACCAGATTCTCTGCCACCACCTGTATCCTTTTCACCGCCAAAAGCACCACCAATCTCAGCACCACTCGTTCCTATATTCACATTAGCAATACCACAATCTGAACCTTCTGCGCTTAAAAATAATTCCGACTCACGCACATCATTTGTAAAAATGCAGCTGCTCAAGCCTTGCTTAACTGAATTTTGAAGATCAATAGCCTCTTTTAGATCTGTGAAAGGCATGACGTATAAGATAGGTGCAAAAGTTTCTTCATGCATTTCATCAATTTGTTCTTTGGTTTCAACAATAGCAGGTTCAACAAAGACTCCTTCAAGCTCAAGTCTATTCCCGCCAAATACAGGTAATGATTTGTTTTGACATGAAGTTATTTTTTCTTGCATGGCGGTAAAGCTTTGTTCTGAAATCAATGGTCCCACCTGAGTTTTCCTATCAAAAGGATCTCCAATTACCAGCTTGCTGAAAGAGTTTTTTAATCTGGTTAGGAAATTTTCATAAATACTTTCATGAACAAAAAGCCTTCTTAATGTGGTACATCTTTGGCCTGTGGTGCCAGCTGCTGAAAAGGTAACTCCCTTAACCGCTAGATCGATATCAGCAGAAGGACAGATGATACCAGCATTATTACCTCCAAGCTCTAAAAGATTCCTACCAAGTCTTGCTGAGACAACTGGAGCTAGTGCTTTACCCATTTCACAGCTACCTGTAGCAGAAAATAGAGCAATATTCTCATTTTCTGCCAATTCTATGGCTGCATCATTACCACCTTTTTTGATCAAGACCAAATCCTTATGGTCAGGCGCTACTTCATCCCAAATTTGCTTAATTAAATCTGCACAACCTTCTGTATGAGGGCTTGGTTTCCATATAATGCTGTTGCCGCAGACTGCGGCCAGACAGAAATTCCATCCAAAAACTGCTACTGGAAAATTAAAAGCTGTAACACAACCAACTATTCCTAATGGTTGCCACAATTCTTGTAGCCTATGATCTGGTCGCTCACTAGGCATGGTAAGTCCATAAAGCTGACGTGATAAGCCAGTAGCAAAATCGCACATATCTATAATTTCTTGGACTTCACCTTCACCTTCAGAAATTATTTTTTTGGCTTCTAATGTGACTTGGTGAGCAACTTCTTCTTTTCTTGCTCTAAGTGCATTGCCAAAATTTCGTATGAATTCACCACGTGCTGGCGCTGGCAATTTGCGCCATTTGTAATGTGCATTTTGTGCTGTATCAAATATGCTGATAGTTGCCCCCTCTCCCCGAAATGAATTTATATTTTACTTATTCATTTAATGTCTTGTCACGAATGGATCTAAATTCATTGTTCCTGTACCAATTAGGGTATTCACCTGAATTAGCTAAATCATCGACGAAGTCAGTGAATATTGCCAGATCCTGCTCAATCCCAGAAAAGTCCCATTTATCGGTAATTTCATCTGAGACTTGATGGTAATCATACTGGGTATAGTAATCTGCAATCTCCATACCTCTTGCTATGCCGCCATCAACTAAATCAATACCTGGGTCAGCATAAAGCATAGGGATCCCTTTTTTGGCAAAATTAATATGATCGGATCTGTAGAAGTAACCTTTCTCAGGATATTTATCTGGAGCTAAGTATTTTCCTTGAGCAGAAGCGTGCTTATCAATAATTGGCTCAAGTTCTGAAGCGCCATAACCAATAATAATTATATCTTTTGATTTGCCAGCATAACTCATGCCATCCATATTTAATCCTGCTATTACTTGTGAGTATTCAAATGGAGGATTTTCTGCCATATAAGCTGAGCCTAACAGTCCAGATTCCTCAGCTGTTAACCCGATAAAGACCACCGATCTTTTTGGTGTTCGTTTGGAAAAAGTTTCTGCCATGTGCATTACCCCAGCAGTGCCTGTAGCATTATCCAATGCGCCATTAAAAATTTGGTCGCCTTCAAGTTGCTCATTCTTACCTAAATGGTCCCAGTGCCCCATGACAATGACATACTCTTCAGGTGCAACAGAACCTTCTACATAACCAACCACATTATGTGATTCTGAATACTTTAAAGAGTTGTTAATATTAGCTGAAAGCGTCATACCGCTCATCTCAACGGGCATAAAATCTTTGGATAAAGCTTCTTGCTTCATCTCATCATAAGAAGTGCCCATGCTGGCAAAAAGTTGCTCTGCCACATCAAGAGTAATCCAACCCTCGAGTGCTGAACGACCAAGATTTTTATCTTCAAAAGTCAGATTTAATTGCTCACCCGACCAACTGCTTTCAACAACATTCCAACCATAAGCTGCAGGTGCTGTTTCATGAATAATTAAGATAGCAGCCGCACCTTGTCGAGCTGCCTCTTCGTATTTATAAGTCCAACGACCATAGTAGGTCATAGCTTTCCCATTAAAATCTTTACCTCTTAACTCAAAGCCCGGATCGTTGATTAACATGACAACCGTTTTACCAGTAACATCAACTTTGTAGTCATTCCAGCCGTATTCTGGAGCATTAACACCATAACCAACAAAGACCAAATCGCTATCAGCAAAACTGACACTCTCAACTTGTCGAGATGTACCATAAACCATGTCTACTCTATAAGC
>JAYPTH010000023.1:0-3291 GCA_038133485.1 Gammaproteobacteria bacterium
CATAAATATTTGTGAACTTTTCTTAAATTTTGTACTCTGAAATATTAAGGGGAAAAAATGGATAAAAGTGAGAGAATGCAAAAGTCAGAAAGAGCTAGAGACAGACGGCACGCAACAAAAAAAATTGTTGAAGATAGAACTCATAGTCTCTATGAAAAGCTAAGAAGACAAAGAATAAAGAAAAAGAAACAAAATATACATTAATTCAAATCTTATTTATTATTTGCAAATGGCAGAAAAGTTAGCAAAAAGAATTTTAATTTTTATTTTTACAATTCTTTTTACCTTTACTATTGCAGCAGAGCCATCAACCCATGAGCCTGACCTCTCAGAGGATCTCAGAATTGAATGTCAGTTTTGCCATAATGCATTTATAGACACAAATTTTATTACTGATATAGAAACTTATCAGCTACCGGAGTTCTATAGTTATGTACAAGTTTGGGAAAAGTTAATCAAAAAGCTTGATTACTCTCAGATTCTAAGAGCTCCTCCTTCAAAAACTGCTTGATTAAAAAAAATAGTTTTAAGTAAGGAGGTAAAAATGAATTTAAAACAAACAATACTAATAACAAATCTTTTCATTGCTTTAAGCTTTTATGCACAAGAAGATATAGAAGAGGTTGTCTCAACAGGCTCATTAATCAAAGACGTAGAGTCTGATTCGTCACCGGTGGAAGTCATAAGTAACGAAGATTACAAAAAGCTCAATATCACCAATATTGCAGAAATAAGCAAATATATAAATTCTTCTTCAGGTTCACATTTTCAAGCAAACACACTGGGAGGTATTGATCAAGGAATGGCAGCAGTAACTCTAAGAGGGTTAGACCATGCCTCGACTCTATTGCTTATTAATTCACGTAGACAAACATTTGCAGGGACGCCATCTCATGAGGGTGAAGGTTATATTGACGCTAATATTATCCCAGAAGTGGCTATAGAAAAAATTGAAATTCTTAAGGAGGGAGCAACTTCATTATATGGTTCAGATGCAGTAGCAGGTGTTGTAAATTTCTTTACCAGAAAGAGTTTTGATGGATTTATTGTTCAATTTGGTGACCAAACTACTGCCAACTATAGCCAAAAAGATCAAAATCTTGGCTTGTTGTATGGAGACAAGTACGGTGATTTTAATTTAGTAGTTAGCTTTAATCTTTTAGATCGAACACCATTATCTGCATCAGAGATTCCAAGGCTAGCAGAATTGGCAGTGAGCTCATTAGGCAACACATTTATAGTCACAGAGGCTGATGAAATAGAAGAAGGTCTTTACAAGGGTTCCTATACTTCAGGGCAAATTGTAGCAGATCCAAACTGTGCAGAGAATGGAGGAATACTTGATGGATTTTGTAAATTCCAGTATGGAACTAGATTCAATATCACCAATACTGAAGACCATGCTAAATATTACTTAAGTTTAAATAATGATATCCATGATCTAACTTTAATATCTTCGAATGTTAGGGTAATTGATAATCCTCAATCCCCTTCCTACCCTGCTCTTCCCTATTTATCAAGGCTTATTATGCCAGGAGAGGGCAGCTCGCCATTTAATGTGCCTGTGCGTTGGTATGGCAGACCTTTAGGAAGTTGGTATCCTTCTCCAAATTCACCAAAAGATATTAGTCAGTTTCATTTAAGCTATTCATTCAATACAAATTTTGATGGCTATGAATTTGAGTACGCATTGACACATAGTCAGCATAGAAATAATCATTATAGACCTGACATAATTGATTCTAGATTTCAAAGTGCTATGGCAGGAAATGGCGGTATTAATGGTGATGAACAGTGGAACATTTTTGAACCTCTTACCAACTCTCAAAACTTAATCGATTATGTTACTGGGGCTGAAGTTTCAGAAAAGGTCGGTGCTTTAACAACTTTTGATGCTATAGGAAGATCAAGTTTCAATGATTTAGATTTCGCTTTTGGCTTGCAGCTAAATAAAGAAAATTTAGAAATTAAATACAACGATATCTCAACAGCAGAGTTTGATATTGATGGAAAGATAATTAAAACAGCAGATTTATTTTTCTTGGGTGGTGGAAAGAATGTTTCCACTGATAGAAATAAATTTGCTTTATTCATAGAGGGAGAAAAAGAGTTCAATGATGTTTTAGATTTAAGAATTGCTGGAAGGTATGAAGATTCAAATAATTTTTCTTCTTTTGATCCCAAATTATCAATTAAATTACATCCCTCTGAAGAGCTAGCCTTCAGATTGTCTAGAGGATCTTCATTCTCAATGCCTTCAATGGCACAAATGTTTTCTAGTGAAATTAATCTAGGCAGCGTAAGAGATTTTGAAAATAGCATTTTTGTAAGGCAGGCCCAAATTGGCAATCCAAATTTAAAGCCAGCAACTTCAGTAAATTCAAACTATGGTTTTATCTTCAATCAGTTATCTAGGAAGATAACATTTGATTATTGGTCCATAAGCTATAAAAACAGGATTGAGGGTGAGAGTGCACAAGCACTTTTAGCAGAGGACCCTTATGGGAAAAGCATTACAAGAAATGAACTTGGCGACTTAATCGGGGTAACTTCTACATATTTCAATGAAGAGTACTCAAAGGTTTCAGGTTTGGATTTTGAATATTCAGAAATGTTTTATTTAGGAGACTATGGAGATTTAGAGTTCTCAATCAGAGGAACAAATTTCTATGAGTTCTTAACTCCTGATCATGAAGAAGAACATGAAGAAGAACATAGTGATCTTATCAACAGAGTTGGTAAATTTAATTATGATTCTCATACGCACTCTCTTCCTCAAAAGAGAATTAATGCTTTTGTTGATTGGTCATATCTTGATAATAGATTAGGGTTAGTTGCTAGATATGTGGATGGCTATGAAAACGATAGAGAAATTCCAACTTCTGTACAAAGCTTAGGCTATAGCAATAAAATTGATAGCTTTTTAGTTTTTGACCTTTCATTTGAAAAAACATTAATGAATATCTCTGATGATTATTCCTTACAAGGTACGTTTTCATTAATAAATATATTAGATGAAAAACCACCTTTGCTTTATGATGCTCCAGATTTTAGTTTTGATACTAGAGTTCATGATCCAAGAGGAAGATTAATAAATATCCAGTTTGAAATAAGACCAAACTAAATTAAAAGGGAGTTCATACTCCCTTTTTTTTTCTCTTCAATTAAAATAAATACTTATGAAAGTAAAAGTTGTACTTTTAATTATTGTTAGTTTTCTTGTTACATCAGACAATAAAGAACATCAATCTTTGATGGCAACTTTATTTGCCCAAAGTTCAGCAGAAGCTT
>JAYPTH010000024.1:0-2803 GCA_038133485.1 Gammaproteobacteria bacterium
CAAGCTGTTTATACCAGAGCTATTAATGCACCAAATTATGCTCTTAAAATTTTTAATAGAGGAGATAAACATAGTTACTATTTCTTAAATGCTGAGGATGAGCAAACACCTTTAATTGTTCCTTCACCAATGCGAAGTTACTCAGCACTTTTAGGCAAAAGTAATTCAAATATCTTTAGTTATAACTTCAACAGAGAAAACGGACAATATTTATCGTTTTTAGCAACAAACCGTGACTATGAAGAAGGTGGATATGGAAGAAATTTTGTTACACGTGGTTTATTTCTGCTTGATGAAAAATATGCTTTTCGATTCGAATTAGCCACTAGTGATACTAGCGAACCTGTTAGCAATCTTATTACTACCACAGCATCTACTGACAAATATACCTACGCTTTAGATGGTGAATCATTTAATGGTTATGGCGGTTTAATAGCATTTTCTAGGAGCACAGAAAATTGGTTTACCTATTACCAAAGAGCTACAAAATCCCCAGAATTTCGAACAGATCTTGGTTTTACAACACAAAATAATTTTATTGTTGATGAAATATGGAACAGATATGAGTATAGAGGGGATGGCTTAATTCGATCAGCCAATGTAAGAGCAACCGCCAAAGTTGCCCATAATTATGACAATGAATTACTACAACAAGAATACGGACTTAACTTAAATCTAGATCTATCTAATCAGATGGAATTTGGAGCAGGCTATGACAATAACGTCAAAGTTATGTTTGAAGACTATATTTTTAAAAACTTTACGGACTATAACTTTAATGCTACTTACTCACCATCAGGTAATTTCTTTGTTCGTCTTGGCTATTCTATTGGCGAAGGATTAGCAAGAAATGTTGATATCCCATCTATTGGCGATGAAATGAATTACAACATTTCTACTCGTTATCAGTTTACCGATGAGTTTAATGTAAGACTTCAATATAGATATAATTCATTGACTGATAAAGTAACAAAAGAAGATTATTTTGCTGGCTATGTATCATCTATACGTGCAACCTACCAGTTTGATAGTGATTCATTCTTAAGGGTTGTTCATGAGTACAATGACTTTAATCAAGACTCCTATACGCAAGCACTATTTCAATGGCAACCAGATTCAGCAACTATTTTTTATATTGGCGGGACAATCAATCAGGAGGATATAGAGGGTACTTGGGTTCGTGAAGGATCACAAATCTACATGAAATTACAATATTTATTTAACTTTTAGTAATTTTTTTTAAACGTATTTAGTTTATAATTCAGGTATGTCCAAATTAACTAAGGAACTTAGCAATCTAAACAAAATGCTTGATGGAGTTGGTACTGATTTAGGCATTACAGACTTTAACCCAACTGAATTTTCAATCTTTCTCGATATAATTGAACAAATTGAAGATCAAGGTAAATGTTCTATGCTTAAAGCTGTCGAAGTCTCAGGTAAATCTAGATCAACAGTCTATAAGACTATTAGAAAGCTCGTACAGAAGCGTCTTCTTTTAATTGAGTCTTCCACTCAAGATAGAAGATCCTTTCTTCTTAAACCACAAATCTAAGTGCCACTTTTTCTAAGAGATAGTCTTATCTCATCACTCTTTTATTTTTTAACGTTTTATATGTGGGCATTTTTAATTGTCCCTATCGAACAAGACTATTTTCAAACTTCTGGCAGTTTACTATTTTTACCTGCTGCCGGAAGGATTTTGCCAGTACTATTTTTTGGAATCAGAACTTTACCAGCCATTTTGCTATCTTCTTTAATAGCATGGAATTTTTTGTGGCCTTATGAAATCTCTTTAGCTCGTAATCTTGGCTTAGTAATTTCTTTTTCAAGTGTTTTGTTGGCTTGGATTGTATTTAGATACCTGGATGCAGAACTTTCATATAAAGGAAAATTAAAACTTTCTAACTGGCGACATTTAATACTGTTTATTTTACTGTGCGGACTATTAAATGGACTTTTTGTTGGAGCTTATTATTCAAATGAATTTGATATTATTAATTCACTTATTTCTCTGCGTTTTTTTGTCGGGGATGTTACTGGCACTATTTTTATCTTAATTTTTGCTATATTACTGATATCGGCTTTTGATCTAAAACGTATTTCCTGATTATGTATAAAATTATCGAAACGATTAGTATTACCGTTGCTTTTTATTTATTGTTGTTTGTTTTATGGACAATTTTTATTGTTCCAGTTGAATTATCAAATCAAACCATTGCGCTTGGCAGTCTATTATTTTTACCACATGCAGCACGGGTTATACCTGTCATATACTTTGGACCCTGGGCAATAATTGGAGTTCTTATAGCTGAATTTGTATGTTGGCAATATATATGGCCATTTGAAATTTTTGATCGCACTGGAGCTGGTGTATTAATCAGCACTACAGCAGTTGGCTTAACTTGGTTGTTTTTTAAATTACTTGACGCTGAGTTAAAAGCATTTGGAAATCTACAAAATACTAACTACAAACATGTGCTTATCTTTGTCATTTTTTCATCTTTATTTAATGGCCTTGGTAATGGCGCTTATTATCCACTAATTTCTGAATCAGCTAACTACTCAGCTGTTATAAGCATTAGGTTTGTATTAGGCGATATTTTGGGAACACTTTCAGTAATTTTTGGATTAGTATTATTTAGAAAACTCACTAAAGAATTAATATGATTGAGGTTAAGAGCTTACATAAGTCATTTAAAACTGATACAGAAGAAAAGGGATTATTTGGAAATAAGAAAACATCTTTTTTTGCTGTAAACGACCTTTCTTTTGAGCTTAAAAAGGGAGAAGTCCTAAGCAT
>JAYPTH010000025.1:0-1890 GCA_038133485.1 Gammaproteobacteria bacterium
CTTAAGGAAAATTCAGACAGAGAATTTATTTCGTTATCAAGATCAGAAGGCACTCTGGATTTAGATGGCGACCTCAATGAGCTGGACAATATCACTGATATTGATGGTTTGGTTTATTTCCCTGGTACGATAAATCTAAAACCCTTCGCAATGCTCAAAGAAGACGATTTCGTGAATGATTTCAGTGTTAATGTACTGGGAGCAGTCAAAGTTTTAAAGAAAGTCATTAATCAATTAAAAGAGGCAGACGGTGCCAGCGTAGTTTTTATCTCCTCAGTGGCTGCCAATCTTGGTTTACCCTATCATGCCAGCATATCGGCAGCAAAATCAGCTTTAGAAGGCATGAGCAAAGCACTAGCAGCAGAATATGCTGCAGCGAAAGTATGTTTTAATGTAGTCGCCCCAAGCCTTACCAATACACCACTGGCTGGCAATTTGCTGAAAACCGAAAGACAGGTTGAAGCCAATGAAGAAAGAAATCCTATGAAACAAATTGGCTCACCAGAACAAGTCGCCAAAACTATAGATTTCTTGTTGGATGCTCACAAGAACTGGGTCACCGGTCAAGTGTTTCCCGTCGATGGTGGTATGAGCAACCTAAAATAATTTAATATTCTCTTAACCTTAAGCGTCTTCAAGGTTAAATAAATGTCTTTCAACAACTCTTGGTTCCTTGCCAAATTGAACATAAATTTCTCGCAAGGTATACCAGTAGCATTTAAGTCTTTCAATATCAGGGTCATTAGCACTATTTGGCGATATATCTCTGCAAAATAGCTTGTTGTTTATTAATTTATCAAAAATGCCGACTTGAAACTCATATTTACCATGGAGGCTGGCATACACATCACCAAAAAATTTTGAGTGCTTGGTGGCAAAAGAAATATTAAATTTTTCATTAGAATTACATAACATAATTGTCTTGGCTACCATCTGATCAATATCACCATCCCAATTGACCCAAGCTTTAAGATAACTTCTATAGCTGCTTATATTTATGCCTGAACCCATAAAAGCGCGCCTACCCTCTACTCCACCCCATAACTGAATCAAATTGAATAAAATGTATAGATTTTTATCATCATTAATCTTGTTTGGATTGGTAAACAAGGAATGTATGAAATGCTTAATTGCTTCTTCCAACTTTCTTACGGTTACCTTGCTAATGTCGCTTTTAAATTTTTCCCAATCATGCACATAATTTGGGTACCCAATCTCCATGGCCTCTTTTGCGAAGGGGATCATCTCATACCTTTTGCTTAAGAAAGTGCCAATGCTCATAAAGCTTTTTTTTCTTTTTGGAGAAAAATTAAAATCTTCTATTTCGTTGGGAATATGAAATACCGATAGAGGTAGATTCATTCCAGAATTAATGATTTCCTTAGATCGAAGGAAGCTACTGATTTTCTTTTCTAATTCTTGATCTATCTCTGACATACTTACAATGATCACAGGCTGCTCCTGGGGCAGGCAAACCTGGGGTTTCTAATAAAGTTTTGGTATTTAGTACAGCTTCTTCGACCCAATCAGCATTGCATTCCAATTTAACTACATGCAATTCAAATTTAAGTTCTTGGTTAAACATTGCCTCATTCTTAAGGCCGTTAAAATAAACTAGATATGCCTCATTGGCCACGCTAAACCCATTTTTACGAAACAGCCACTGATACATCTCAAGCTGCCTCTTGTACCCTTGAGCATAAGGGTAATCTTTGATTTCATCCCAAGAAAAAACTTTTTTTGAAGTTGCCTTAACATCAGCAACAATCAGATCTCCATTGGGCTTTTGCCATACATCATCAACTGCTCCGCCAAAATTATAGCCGGCCACCTCATCAATATGTCTTATGCCTGTAAAATTTGTTCGCCATTCGTCTATTTTCTCATGCT